>JAAYHH010000054.1 GCA_012735435.1 Bacillota bacterium
CAGGATCAACCACTTTTTTGAGCGCAGGCTGTCTGGTGTGGTGCTGGCAGATATCGGCAGCTCCCTGGTGGGGGAGATGCGGGATGAGATAGCCGATGAGACTTTGGTATCCGAGGCATTGAATCTGTTGGTCAAGGGCCTAAAGAATATGAAGCAAGAACAGGTCTTTATCGATGGAACTATTCATCTGCTGAGCCAGCCGGAGTTTAAAGACATTGAAAAGGCCAGGGGACTGCTCAATATACTGGATGATGAGCGGATTGTTTGGTCGGTGCTAAACAGAGCCCTAGGTCGGTCGGGGATGCAGGTTACCATCGGCAGCGAGAATATGCATGAGGGATTTCAGGACTGCAGTCTGGTAACAGCCACCTATGAGGTTAACGGCAAAGTGGTCGGGAGTATCGGCGTGGTCGGTCCTACCCGCATGGATTACGATAAGGTAGTGTCTATAGTTGAGGGCATAGCCCACAGCCTCAGTTCTCTGTTGTCAGACTCCCGGCGTCACTAGGAAATGTGGTCTTGCAGCCAGGTAATGAAAGCTGTCCGGTTAACCGGTCAATAGGGAGAAAGGAGAGAAGGCGCATGCGCCCCGGTGGGGTTTCTTGCGCCGCTTTTCATGAAAAATAACCAGGAGATGCACCACGAACAAGAAGTCAGCGGCTGCTGCTGCCACGACTGCACCTGCCGCAGTGAGGAAAAGGGATCCGGCGCCCAGGAATCGGGTGCCCCGGGGACTAATACCCAAGAAGAAATTATGGATAAGGTAAGGGAAGAAGGCGGAGAGAACCAGGTGGAGGAAGATCAGGGCGGCGAAGGGCGGGTCGAGGAAGAGCAGGATGAAAACGGTGAGGTCGACGAAGGACAGGAGTCAGAAGTGGATTATGCTGAATCCCTTGACCCGGAAGTACTGAAAGATGAGGTTGTTTCCCTACGGCAGAGGGTGGAAGAACTGACCCAGCAGCTAATGCGGCTGCAAGCCGATTTTGACAACTACCGCAAGCGCAGCCGCAGGGATCTGCAGGAAGGGATTATCCGAGCCAATGAGGAGCTGGTCCGACAGCTTCTGCCGGTATTGGATAATCTGGAAAGGGCACTGGCGGTAGATAGCGATGCCAGCGCAGCTTCCATCCGGGAAGGTGTACAGCTGGTCTACCGGCAGTTCTTGGACATTCTATCTAAAGAAGGGCTTGAGCCTATCGAAGCCCTGGGTGAGGATTTTGATCCCACCCTGCATGAAGCGGTAATGGTGGAAACCGTTGAAGATCCGGAGATGGAAAACCGGATCCTTCAAGAGTTTCAGAAGGGATATACTTTTCGGGAACGGGTGCTAAGAGCTGCAGTTGTTAAGGTCGGCAAGGCAGATAACTAAGTTTGGCGCCTTGTGAAGGCTTGTTGGCTGCAAATGAGGAGGAAGATGTATGGGTAAAGTTGTAGGCATTGATCTCGGCACAACCAACTCTGTAGTGGCTGTCATGGAAGGTGGAGAGCCGATTGTTATTCCCAACTCAGAGGGGAGCCGCACAACTCCCTCTGTAGTGGCCTTCACCAAGGATGGTCAGCGGCTGGTGGGACAGGTGGCCAAACGCCAGGCGGTGACGAATCCGGACCGCACCATCCAATCCATCAAGCGCCACATGGGTACGGATTATAGAGTCACCATCGATGGTGAAGTGTATGCTCCTCAACAGATATCTGCCATGATACTCCGCAAGCTCAAGGAGGAGGCAGAGAATTACTTAGGTGAGCCTGTCACCAAAGCGGTAATCACTGTTCCTGCCTATTTTACCGACGCCCAGCGGCAGGCAACTAAGGATGCAGGGACAATTGCTGGTCTGGAAGTCCTGCGGATTATCAATGAGCCCACCGCGGCCTCCCTGGCTTACGGGCTGGATAAGGAACAGGATCAAAAGCTCTTGGTTTTTGACTTGGGGGGCGGTACCTTTGATGTCTCCATCCTGGAAGTTGGGGATGGAGTTTTTGAGGTTCTGGCTACCAGCGGCAACAACAAGCTGGGCGGAGATGACTTTGATGAGCGGATTGTTCAGTACCTTATCCAGCAGTTTAAGCAAGAGACAGGGGTAGATTTAGGTAATGACCGCATGGCTATGCAGCGGCTGAGGGAGGCTGCCGAGAAGGCGAAGATCGAACTTTCTGGTCTCCAGAGCACAAATATCAATCTGCCCTTTATCAGCGCTGGAGAAGCAGGACCTCTGCATCTGGATGTTACCCTGACCAGGGCAAAGTTCAATGAGCTCACCGCTGACCTGGTGGAGGCCACCATGGGGCCGACGCAGAGGGCCTTGGATGATGCAGGGCTGCAGCCCCATGAGATCGATAAGGTCATCTTAGTAGGCGGTTCTACCAGGATTCCGGCAGTCCAGGAAGCTATCAAGAATAAGTTGGGCAAAGAGCCTTTCAAGGGCATTAACCCAGATGAGTGTGTAGCCCTGGGTGCCGCCATTCAAGCTGGAGTCTTGGCAGGGGAAGTTAAGGACATAGTGCTGCTGGATGTGACGCCCTTGTCCTTAGGGATCGAGACCCTGGGCGGCGTCATGACAGTCTTGATCGAGCGCAATACTACAATTCCCACCAGCAAGAAGCAGATCTTCTCCACCGCCACAGACAACCAGACTGCGGTGGATATCCATGTACTCCAGGGCGAGCGGCCCATGGCTGCAGACAATGTTACTTTGGGACGTTTTCAGCTGACTGGGATTCCCCCTGCTCCCCGGGGTGTTCCCCAGATCGAAGTCAGCTTTGACATTGATGTAAACGGCATTGTCAATGTTTCCGCCAAGGATCTGGGTACCGGTAAGGAGCAGCGAATCACCATTACCTCCTCCGGCGGACTGTCCCAGAGCGAGATCGAGAAGATGATCCGGGATGCCGAGATACATGCCGAAGAAGATAAGAGGCGGAAGGAACTGGTTGAAGCCAAGAACCAAGCAGAGCAGCTGGTTTATACTACAGATAAGACCCTGAAGGATCTGGGCGACAAGGTGACCGGTGATGAAAGGGCCAAGATCGAGGCAGCTAAGAATGAGCTGTCCCAGGCACTTCAGGGTGAAGATGTGCAGGCCATCAAGGATAAGATGGAGGCCCTAAGTGCTGCTCTCCACGGTGTGACCTCCAGGATGTACTCCCAGGCCGGCACTGCTGGGAACACCGGCAGTGGTGATGGTGCCCAGGGGCAGGGGCCGGAGGGAGAAAAGGTCGTAGATGCCGACTATGAAGTGGTTGATGAAGACCAGCAGAAATAACCTGTGTCTCTAGGAAAGGACAGCCGCTGGATCACTGTATTGACCAGTGGATTTGCGATAGGGAGCTTGCGACCTGTGTCACGTTTTTGGGCGGCGGCTTAAGCCGCCGCCATCTGCCACAGGTTCCTTTTTTGTCAAGCAGTTTTGTGATACATTACAGTCAGAAGTTTTTGTGAAGAACCATTGAACTGGCACAAGAAGGCGGTGCACTTATGGCCAAACGAGATTACTACGAGGTTTTGGGGGTTGATCGGAACGCCTCTGAGGCGGAGATCAAGCGGGCTTACCGCCGCCTCGCGCGCAAGTACCACCCAGATGTAAACAAAGAGGACCCCGATGCCGAGGAGAAATTTAAGGAAATCAGTGAAGCCTATCGAGTTCTCAGCGATGAGAAGCTGCGGCAGCAGTACGATCAGTTCGGACACGCTGCCTTTGAAGGGCCCAACGGCGCCGGGGGCTTCGGGGGTTTCGGGGACTTTGGGGATTTCGGCGGTTTCGGCGGGTTTGGCGATTTCGACGACTTCGGCGATATTTTCGACATGTTCTTTGGCGGAGGTATGGGCCGCCAGCGCCAAAGGGGTCCCCAGCGGGGTGCCGATGTGCACGTGAATCTGCAGATAAAGTTTGAGGAGGCGGCCTTCGGTGTCGAGACAGAGGTGGAAGTGCCCCGAAGTGAAATCTGCCCCCATTGCAACGGTAATCAGGCAGAACCCGGTACGCCTATCCACACCTGTCCTGAGTGCAATGGGACCGGACAGGTCCAGCAGGTACAGCAGAGTGCCTTCGGACGTTTTGTCAATGTCAGGACATGTCCCCGATGCGCCGGCGAAGGGAAGACTATAGAGACCAAGTGCACCAAGTGCGGAGGTACCGGCCAGGTGCGGCGGGTACGGCGGATTAATATCAAGGTTCCCGCCGGCATAGATGACGGCTTCCGCCTGCGGGTTCCGGGCGAAGGTGAGGCAGGTACCAGGGGAGGTCCGCCGGGGGATCTATATGTTTTTGTCACCGTTCAGCCCCATGAGATTTTCCGGCGCCAGGGAAATGATGTCTATTGTGAGATACCCATCAGCTTTGTTCAGGCGGCTCTAGGTGATGAGATTGAAGTCCCCACCCTAGATGGCAAGGTGAAGCTGCGGATCCCGGAAGGGACCCAGACGGGAACTTCCTTCAGGCTCAAGGGCAAAGGTATTGTCAAGCTGCGGGGCTACGGCCGGGGTGATCAGCATGTGATTGTCCAGGTTCGGACCCCCACCAATCTCACCCCTAAGCAGAAGGAGGCCCTGCGCCAGTGGGGTGAAAGTCTCGGCGAGTCGGTCCGGCCTGCCCAGGAAAAGGGTTTTTTCGGCCGCATGAAGGAGGCCATTGACGGTCTAGGACGCTGATTTGAATACAAAGGTGGCGAAGGATGATGACAGAAGGATGTTGGACCAAGGTCACAGTTACCACTGGTCCAGAAGCGGTTGAGGCGGTGGCGGGGATTCTCGTGGCGGCGGGGGCCGGCGGTGTTGAAATCGTGGATCCTCGAACTTTGGAGAGGGCTGCCGAGAAAGATCACTACGGAGAGCTGTACCCGGAGGTGAAACCTGTCCTACCGGGTACACCTGTGAAGGTGATCGGGTACTTGGCCGGCGACTGCCGACAGGCTTCCATACTGGCCGATATTGAGGAGCGGGTCTTGGACCTTAAGGAGCTGGGGCTGGATTCTGCTCCAGCAAAGGTTGCTGCAGAGCTGTTGTGGGAGTCAGACTGGGCCGAAAACTGGAAGAAGTTCTATCATCCCCGCCGGGTAGGGGAACGACTTGTGATCAAACCCAAGTGGGAAGAATACGAAGCCCAGCCGGGAGATATAGTCCTGGAACTTGATCCCGGCATGGCCTTTGGCACGGGAGAACATGAGACCACCCGCTTGTGCCTTGTGCAGTTGGAAAAGCGGCTGCAGCCCGGCTGGGTGGTCTATGATGTGGGGACAGGTTCCGGTGTCTTGGCCTTGGCGGCGGCGAAGCTGGGGGCTGAGCGGGTTGAGGCCTGTGACTTGGATCCGGTGGCAGCTGCTGCAGCCAAGGAAAATGTTATGTATAATGGGCTTCAGGGAAAGATCTCAGTACAGGTTGGAACCATTGAAGCCCTGGCCGGCAGGGCCCATCTCATCGCGGCCAATATTATCACCGATGTAGTTATCGATATACTGCCCCATGTAGTCCAGCGGCTGGTTGAGGGAGGTTTGTTTATTGCCTCTGGTATTATCTCTGAGCGGCGGGATGAGGTGGTGGAGGCGCTGGATGCCGCGGGGCTCAAGCTTGTGGAAGAGGATGAAGAAGCAGAGTGGGTCTGCTTGGTGAGCCGAAAATGACAGTACGATTTTTTGTTGAACCGGAGCAGATTGCTGGAGATATGGTGACCATCCAGGGAGCAGAGCTGGCCCATTTGGCTAAAGTACTTCGTCTTGGGGCAGGAGATGCAGTGACCATCTGCGACGGTACCGGGATGGAGTACCAGGCGGTGCTGGAGGAGGTCCTGCCGGATGCCGCCACGGCCCGAATCCAGGAGCGAAGCATGAGTCCCGGAGAGCCCCGGACTAAAATCACCTTGGTGCAGGGACTGCCCAAAGCTGACAAGATGGACATGATCATTCAAAAGGGCACCGAGGTGGGAATTTCCGAATTTATACCGGTCATTACCGAACGGACAATAGTCCAGCTCACCGCCGCCAAGGCCCAGCGGCGGGTGGAAAGATGGCAGCGGATTGCCAAAGAAGCTGCCAAGCAGTGCCGCCGGGCAGTGATACCCAAAGTCCATCATCCCCTGCAGTGGCGGGAGTGTATCGAGGAGTATCTAAAGGACAGCAGGGGACGGATGGGGCTGATTCCTTGGGAGGAAATGGCCGGCACCGGCACCGGTCTAAGGGAAATTCTGGCTTCGGCCCGGGGCTGGGATGATGCCGGCGGGTTCTTAAGTGTTTGGCTGTTTATTGGGCCAGAGGGGGGCTTCAGTGAAGGGGAAGTCCAGCAAGCTGCCGCTGCTGGTGTTTCTATAGTAAGCCTAGGTCCCCGGATCTTGAGGACTGAGACGGCCGGCCCCATCGCGGCAGCCCTTATATTGTACCAGCGGGGTGAGCTGGGATAATGCTGGATAGTAAAGGAGGCAGCTAAGATCAAAGTCGATTTTCGCATTGGAGTGCTGTCAGATACTCATATACCCATGCGGGCCAGATTCCTTCCGGCAGAGATTTTCAGTGCCTTTGCCAATGTGGATCTGATCCTGCACGCCGGAGATATTATGGAGTGGTCGGTGATTGAGGAGCTTGCCACCCTGGCACCGGTGGAGGCCGTTGCCGGCAACATGGATACCGGAGAGCTGAGGTTGAAGCTCCAGCGGCGCCGGATAATTGAGGTGGGGAAGGTGAAAATCGGCCTCATCCACGGGGATGGAGGGGGCTACAATACACCCCTTCGGGCGCTGCAGTCCTTTTCGGGAGTTCAGTGTGTTGTTTTTGGCCACAGCCACAGGCCGTACAATGAAAGGCACGGTGATGTACTGCTCTTTAACCCCGGGTCGCCCACGGATCGCCGGATGATGCCCATGGGCTCCTATGGGATGCTGTATGTGAGGGATGATTACATATGGGGCGAGATATTCTATTTGGAGCCCCGCCGATAGGCATCTGCCGCTGCCCCGGCGGATTGGTACAGGGTGCCGGCAGAGAGTGAGGAGGACTCAGTGGATGCCCAAGAAGACAGCGGCCTTTTATACCTTGGGATGCAAGCTCAATCAATACGATACCCAGTCCCTGATGGAACTGTTCCGGGAGCGGGGCTATGCCATTGTAGACTTTCCCCAGCGGGCAGATGTCTATGTGATCAACACCTGTACAGTCACGGGAACCGGTGAGAAGAAATCCCGGCAGGCCATCAACCGGGCTATACGCAGCAATGAAGAATCAATCGTAGTGGTCACCGGCTGTTATGCCCAGACTGCCCCCGGCGAGGTGGCCGGCATCGAGGGTGTTGATCTGGTTGTCGGCACCCAAGATCGGGCCCAGATAGTGGATTTGGTTGAAGAAATAGCATTAATGCATGGGCCGAGAATCTTGGTGAAGGATATTTTTGAGGCCAGGGAGTTTGAAGAGCTCCCGGTTAAGGAATTTAGCGGCCGCACCAGGGCAGCTATGAAAATTCAGGAGGGCTGCAACCAGTTTTGCACCTACTGCAAGATTCCCTACGCCAGGGGACCGAGCCGTAGCCGCAGCATGGCAGCTATTGTCGATGAGGCTCAGCGCTTGGCAGATCAGGGCTTTAAGGAGATCGTCCTGACAGGCATTCACTTGGGATTCTACGGCCGGGACCTAGAGCCTCCCTCCAGCCTTGCAGAGGTGATCCGGGCAATTCATGGGATCGAGGGGCTGGCGAGAATCAGGTTGGGATCTGTAGATGCACCGGAGATCGATGATGAGCTGATCAGCGTCCTGCGGGATTACCCTAAGGCCTGTCCCCATCTCCACATTCCTCTCCAGGCCGGCCATGATGACGTTCTTAAAAGGATGCGGCGTCCGTATACTTTAGAGGAATACAGCCGGGTTGTTGAGAAGGTGCGGGAACAGATACCGGATGTGGCCATCACTACTGATATTATCGTCGGGTTTCCGGGAGAGACCGATGCCCAGTTTGAAAATGCCCTCAAGTTCGTAGAAGAAATGGCCTTCAGCCGCCTCCATGTATTTCGCTATTCACCCCGACGGGGAACTCCCGCCGCGGGCTTTCCCGATCAAATTCCGGCCAAGGTCAAGAATGAACGGAGTCAGCAGATGATCCAGCTGGGGAAAAGGCTGAGCCGGGCTTTTCACGAGAAGTTCATCGGCGGCAAGGTGGAGGTCTTGTGGGAAGAGGCCGGTGTCGATGGCCAAGGGGATCTGTGGCAGGGACATACGCCGAATTACGTCATGGTCAAGGCCTGCCGCAAGGTCGGCAGTCCCGGCGACATGGAGACAGTATCCATCACCGGCGCGGATGAAGAAGGAATCTGGGGAACGGTAGTGGAACAGCTTAATGGCAAAGAGATGCAAAAGTAAATGAATAGTTGCAGGGGAGGAGGTGTGATGTCATGGGTGCTGACTGCTTATTTTGCCGGATCATCTCCCAGGAGATTCCCAGTGATATAGTCTATGAAGATGATATGGTCTTGGCCTTTAGAGACATTAACCCCCAAGCACCGGTCCATATCCTCGTAATCCCCAAGAAGCATATCCCCACCATCGCTGACCTAGAAGATGCGGACAAGGAATTGATGGGCCATATTCATCTGGTGATCAAGAAGATAGCGGAAAAAGAGGGTATCGCCGAGGAAGGATACCGGGTGGTGGTGAACTGCCGGGAACAGGCAGCTCAAAGCGTCTTCCACGTGCATTTTCACCTTTTGGGAGGCAGAAGCTTTGGGTGGCCTCCCGGTTAGAGTTGACATGCATGACGTGGAGCAGATATAATAGGATTAAATTCGTACCTTCGCATCTGTAGCTGGGAGAACTGATACCAATGGGTATGATATGCCTTATGTTCACCTCCAGGCGCAGGCGCGGGCTATCGTTAGCGGCGGAGGGAGGGAAAATCGTTGGCGCAAGTCATAGTTGGCAAAGATGAATCCCTCGATCGAGCGCTGCGCCGGTTTAAGAGGCAGTGTCGTATGTCGGGCATTCTAGCCGAAGCGCGTAAGCATGAGCATTACGAAAAACCAAGTGTAAGGCGTAAGAAGAAATCGGAGGCGGCCCGAAAGAGGAGGAACCGCAAATATCGGTAACACAGGCTTTAGCCCGTTGTCCAAGGACAACGGGTTTTTCTGTTTTCATGCATATACTTTATGTATATACTTAAGGGCAGGGGGATGTTATGTGCCTGCAGGAATCAGTCAAACTCGAGCCGGGCGGAGGGTTATATCCGCCGTTATGGTATGTTTGTTCATCGGCTGGCTGGGGATAGGTGTATCCCAGGCTGCCGGCGAAGTTTGGGTAATTCCCATTCGGGGCACCATTGAATGGGGGTTAAGCGGGTTTGTCCAGCGGGCGGTGCGGGAGGCACAGGCCCAGAGAGCTGCCGCTATTTTGCTTGAAATCAACACCTTTGGGGGACGGCTGGATGCTGCCGTTGAAATTCGGGATACACTGCTAGCTTCCCGGGTCCCGGTGATTGCCCTGGTGACCGAGCGGGCCTGGTCCGCCGGCGCCCTGATTGCCTTGGCGGCAGAGCACATAGCCATGGCTCCCGGTGCCAGTATCGGTGCGGCGGAGCCCAATCCTGCCCAGGAGAAGATAATCTCTGCCGTGCGGGGGGAGTTTGAGGCAACTGCCCAGCGGTGGGGCAGGGACCCTAAGATTGCAGCAGCCATGGTGGACCGGGATGTGGAAATTCCAGGACTGTCCGCGGAAGGCAAGATTTTGACCTTGAGTGCTGAACGGGCTGAGGAACTGGATTTTATCGATTTGATTGCCTCCCATCGGGAGGAGGTGCTGGACCAGCTGGGGTACAGCTACCGGGGATTTGTTGAGCTCAAGCCCACGGCAGCGGAAAGGGCGGCCGGCTTTATTACACAGCCAATAGTAAGTTCCCTGCTTTTGATCCTGGGCTTTGCCGGGGTGGTCTTGGAGGTCCTCACTCCCGGCTTTGGAGTGCCGGGAATCATCGGGAGCTTAAGCCTGTTTTTGTTTTTCGGAGGCCGCCTGCTTACCGGGTTAGCCGGCTGGGAAGTCGTCATCTTATTCGTCGGGGGACTCATACTGCTGGCAGTGGAGGCTTTCTTGCTCCCTGGATTTGGTGCTGCCGGCATTGCCGGCCTGGCCGCTGTCTTCGCCAGCATCATCCTAAGCTATGCCACCACAAAGGCGGGACTAATTAGCCTTAATATTGCCTTGGGGGCGACAATTGTAGTGGCAGCTTTAGCTTGGAGGTACATCAAAGGAAGCAGCACGTGGCAGAGGCTGGTACTGAGTACCCGCGTGGAGAGGGAAACCGGGCATACTAAACCGAAGACCCGCCAGGAGCTGGTGGGAAAGGTAGGTTGGGCGCAGACCCCCTTGCGGCCCGTTGGGATTGCTGAGATCGCCGGGCAAAGGGTCGATGTAGTTACCGAGGGGGGGTTCGTTGCCAAGGGTACCGCTGTTGAGGTAATAAGTGTTCAGGGAAACCGGGTGGTGGTAAGGCCGGTGAAAACCGATGAGCCTGCTACGTAGGCACTGATAAGGCTCAATAAACTGGTTCACAGGGAGGTGATGGATGGCTCGCCGTTGGTAAGTCTGTTGAGGAACGGTGGGACATCTGGAAAAATGTTAATTATCGCGTGGTTGCCGATTATTATCATCTTTGTGTTTCTGTTGCTCCTGTTTAACTTCATACCGGTGGGCCTTTGGATCTCCGCTTGGGCCGCAGGGGTGAAGGTCAGCATCATCACCTTGATCGGCATGCGGCTGCGGCGGGTGGCACCTTCCCGGATTATTTTGCCCATGATCAAGGCCCATAAGGCCGATATACCGGTATCCATCGACAAGTTGGAGGCCCACCATTTGGCCGGCGGAAATGTAGACCGGGTAGTAGATGCTCTCATTGCAGCCCACAGGGCGGAGATCGATCTCAGCTTCGAGCGGGCAGCAGCCATCGATCTCGCCGGCCGGAATGTCTTGGAAGCGGTGCAGGTGAGTGTTAATCCCTACGTCATCGAAACTCCAATGATTTCGGCGGTGGCCAAGAATGGAATCGAGCTCAAGGTAAAGGCAAGGGTTACGGTAAGGGCCAACATCGACCGGCTGGTGGGCGGTGCTGGAGAGCCCACCATTATAGCCAGAGTGGGTGAAGGCATAGTGACAACTGTCGGTTCATCGGAGGATCACGCGGCGGTCCTGGAGAATCCCGACAGCATCTCCAACACTGTCTTGGAGAAGGGCCTAGATGCTGGCACTGCCTTTGAGATTCTCTCCATCGATATTGCCGATATCGATGTGGGGCGGAATATCGGTGCTCGGCTGCAGAAGGATCAGGCAGAAGCTGACAAGGATATTGCCCAGGCAAAGGCAGCGGAGCGGCGGTTCGCGGCTCAAGCCCTCGAGCAGGAGATGAAGGCCAGGGTCCAGGAGATGAGGGCCCGGGTCGTGGAAGCAGAGGCCGAGGTGCCGCTGGCCTTGGCGGAAGCCTTAAGAGAAGGACGCATCGGCGTGATGGATTACTATACTATGCGCAACCTCCTGGCTGACACCCAAATGCGGGAATCCATCGCCAGGGAAAGCAGTTCGGGTCGCGGCCGGGAAGGAATGGGCATGACTGAAACGCCGGAGGAGCCAAGGTGACGCCATGGATAGTTTGGTTGGTTTAGCTGTCATCATCTATCTCATCGCCTCTGTGGCGGGAGCGGTGATAGAACGAATGCGCCGGGGACCTCTTTATGAGGATCTTCCTACCATGACCCCTGGGGAAGGCGGAAGGCAGCCCGTGGAGCCGGAAAGGCCCATGGAGGCAGCCGATGCAGATGGAACCAGTCAGCTGCCTGAGCCTATTCAAGTGGAGCCGGTAACAGCTGAGTCGGCGGAGCCAAGGTCTACCGTTTTCCAGAAGACACGCGAGGCGGCATCGGCAATGCCCGAGAAATCGGAGATTCGAGAACCGCAGGCAGCTCTATCCAGGACAGCAGCATCGACTCAAGAAAGCAGCCCTGTGCACCCTCTTCAGCCATCCCAGCGGCCGTTTCGGAGCGGATGGCGCCGGGCGGTGGTGATGATGGAAATTATGGATAAGCCACGGGGTCTAAATCCCTATCTGCCTCCGCGGCTGAGATAAGAAGTTGATATGAAGGCCATAACGACCGACGCAGGGACTAACGGGAGTGCCGCTGCCTTCCCAAGGCGGCGGTATTTTTCTGTTCGTACTTAAACATAGCCCCTCCGCATAAGCTTGTATAGATGCTAAACAGGCAGGCGGAGGGTTTGCCATGGCCAAAACTTTCAAAGGGCGGTTTCTTCAGAATCTAACCACTGCCTTTGAACTCCCGGCAGATGTGGTGCTCAATCTCCCCCGGATCACCATTACCGGCAATGTACAGCTGTTGATGGAAAACCACAAGGGGATCATCTCCTATGATCCTGAAAAAATCCGCATCAGAACTCAACACGGTGAGGTGGCGATCACCGGCACCAAGCTCAAGATTGACTCCCTCTTTGCCAGTGAAGTTAGGATCAACGGGCATATACACGGTATTGAGTTCCTGGGCTTAAGGGGGTGAGCCGCCTTGCTGATTCGAGAGCTGTGGTCTTATCACCGGGGGTATGTTATAATCAAAGTCAAAGGAAAAGGCCTGGAGGAGTTTCTAAACAGGGCGGCAGCCCAGGGCATTTACCTCTGGGATGTGGAGCGGCTCAGCCGGGAACTCCTCATAGCCAAGGTCAGCGTGCCGGATTTTCTGCAGCTGCGGGAAGCGGTGCGTGGCGTGCCGGTTACTGTCAGGATCCGGCAGAGGGTCGGCCTGCCCTTCCTCTGGCAGAAACTGACCCAGCGCTTCGCATTGCTGGCTGGTGCCTTACTCAGCCTTGCCTGCATATATTTGCTCTCGTCAATTATATGGTTTGTTCACATCGAAGGTATTGAAAAACTGGACTATGGCTTGGTCACCGGCGTCCTCCAGGAAGCTGGGGTAAGTCCCGGTGTCTGGCGGAGTTCTGTTGACCCCCGGGAAGTGGAAAAACACCTGCTCCTCAAGATTCCCCAGCTTGCGTGGGTGGGAGTAAGGCTCCGGGGAACCTTGGTGGAAGTGACCTTGGTGGAAAAGGCCGAAATACCTACCGATGAGAAGGTCCCTGGAGATATTGTGGCTAGTAGAAATGCCTTGGTAACCCAGATTATTCCCTTTGTCGGCGAAGTCTGTGTGCAGGAAGGTGAAACAGTCACTGAGGGGCAGGTATTGATCAGCGGGGCGCTGAATTCGTACAGGCCCTCCGGAGAGGATGGGGACAGCCGGTACCTCAGGGCTGCCGGCATGGTCCGGGGAAGGGTTTGGTACAGGGGCTTCGGCGAAGCTAGTGTAGTGAGCCATGTTTCCCGGAGGACAGGACAGAGCTGTACTGGCTACCGTCTTACAGCAGGGCCCTGGTCCTGGCAGTGGGGAGAAATAACGCCGCCATTTCTCCAATATGAAGAAGAGGTTAAGATCCAGCGGCTTACCTTGCCTCGCTTCGGCTGGGTGCTCCCTATTCAGCTGGAGACCATTGAATTTTATGAGCTGGTGACTGAGACAATTGAAACTGACTTGGAAATCGCCAAAGAAACAGCCCTTCGCCGTTCGTGGGAGGCTATTGAGGCAAGGATGACACCTGGGGCAGAAATTCTGTCCCAGGAGGTGGATGTGACTACTGAAGAGCATAACGGCGATGTGTTGGTGCGGGCGAGAAGAATTGTAGAGGTACATGAGGAGATCGGAGTTTTTCGGGCTTTGTCTGCCGACAAGCCAGAGGAGCTAGGGGAGGGAAGCCGATAATTTGAGTGCCAGCCTGGTAGAGGAGAAATTTGCCATAGACGATAATGCCGTTGCCTTAGCACTCTTTGGCCACCGGGATGAAAACCTCAAGGCCCTGGCTGAAGAGCTGGATGTGAGGTTTGTGCCTAGGGGCAACGTCATCGGCATATCAGGGGAGAAAGGTGCTGTGCATCAGGCGCAAATGGTATTGGCGGATCTTTTGAAGGTAGCGGAGGAACGGCCCCTGACCATTCAGGACATCAAGTATGCGGCTCAGCTCGCTGAAGCCGGCAAGAACGGTCAGCTGCAGAAGCTGAAGGATGATGTCATACAGGTCACCTCCAGGGGAAAGAAAATAACGCCGAAGACCCTGGGGCAGAAACGCTACGTTGACGCGATGCGTAAGCACCTTGTGGTTTTTGGCATCGGACCAGCCGGAACCGGGAAGACTTATCTAGCCATGGCTATGGCCGTGGCTGCGCTGAGGAAGCGGGAAGTCGGCCGCATTATCCTAACCCGGCCAGCTGTTGAAGCCGGAGAGCGCCTGGGGTTTCTCCCAGGTGATTTGCAGGACAAGGTCGATCCTTATCTGCGGCCGTTGTATGATGCATTATATGACATCCTGGGAGTAGAGGGCTTTCGCAAGTATTTGGAGCGGGGAGCCATTGAAGTTGCCCCACTGGCCTATATGAGGGGCAGGACCTTGGACGATTCTTTCATCATTTTAGATGAAGCCCAGAATACTACTCCAGAGCAGATGAAAATGTTTCTGACCAGGATGGGTTTTGGATCCCGCGTGGTGATTACTGGGGACATAACCCAGATCGACCTGCCGAAAGGCGTTTGTTCAGGGCTGCAGGAAGCCAGGAAAGTCTTGAAAAACGTTAAGGGAATCGCCATCGTGGAGCTAGGCGATGCCGACGTTGTAAGGCACCAGCTGGTCCAGCAGATCATCAGGGCTTATGAACAGTTTGAGAAACAGCGGGAGCTTGGCTAAACCAGGTCTGCCGTAAACTGAAAAGAGCGTGGTGGCTAGGTCATGGCTAAAGACAATAAACTGCGGAAGGGGTATGAAGGTATAGTCCAGTGGCTGCGGGATGTTTGGCGAAACGCCGGCGTCAGGCAAGCACTGCTGGGTTTTGCTATTTTTCTTACCCTGGTAGGAATCCTGGTAGCTGACCTTGCCCCAGCCCAGTATGACCTTAAGGTAGGTCAGGTAAGCCCCAGGGATATTGAGGCGCCCCGGACCATCGAGAACCGCTATGAAACTGAGCGGCTCCGCAGCGAAGCTGTGGACGCGGCAGTGGCCCAGGCCCGGGATAATCCTGATAATTACGTGATTGACGGGCGGGTAGCTGAAGGGGCGGAGGAAAAACTAGCCTCCTTGTTTGAAAGGGCCGCCGGCCTTCGGATACCGGCCCAGCCTGCGGATCCAGAGCTATCCCCGGAACCTGTTGGGGTGTCCTCTGATGACCTGCAGGAAAGGGTCCAGAAATTCCGAACATCCTTGCGGGATGAAGTGGATCTTGAGGTGGACAAGCAGTCGGCGGAGACCCTCCTTACAGTCTCCGATGAGACCTTTGTGGCTATGGAACAGGCTGCCACCACGTTGGCCGTTGCTACCCTGCGGAATAACCGCATTACAGGTGAAAACCGGGATGATATAGTCGACAGCATGTACCGCCGGGTGGAAGAGTACCAGCTGCCCCAGGGGGCCAAAGAAGCTGTGGCGGCCATTGTAGAAGAGGTTATTAGGCCCAATCTGGTGCTTGATCAAGCTAAATTGGAATCTATCAAACAGGAAGCGGCCCAGTCTGTGACCCCTGTTATGGTGCTGCAGGGGGAGATCGTTGTCCGGAAAGGCGATGTGGTCACCAGGGAGAAGCTGCAGATTCTAAAGGATCTGGGGCTGCAGAACCGCACTGTAAACTACCTGCGGATGTTCGGTATGACTGTGGTGGTTTTACTCCTTGTGGGCTTGACTGGGATCTTCCTTTGGCAGTACAACCGGGAGATTGTCGAATCCGACGGCCTTCTGGCACTGCTGGGCCTGATTGTGATCATTGTTGCCTTTGTTATCAAAGTGCTTAGTCTTATTCCATGGCAGGGGACAGGCTACCTGATGCCTGTGGCCTTTGGGGCTATGCTGATCACTTTGCTGTTGGATTCCCGCCTGGCCATTCTCCTTTCATGTTTCTTTGCCGTCATTGTAGGGTTAGTTACCTCAGGCAAGCTGGCATATGCAGCAGTAGCCCTCACCGGAGGCATCACAGCTACTTTGAGCCTCGGGAAAGTTACCCAGCGCTCCGATGTGACCAGAGTCGGCTTTATCGTGGGGGCGGCAAATTTTGCCGCCATGGTGGCCTTTGCCCTCATCGATGATGATATGTTCTTGGCCAGGAATTCGTATTTGGGTCTCCTCAACGGCATCATATCCGCCATCTTGACCATTGGTTTTCTGCCGTATTTGGAGAATATCTTCGGAATCACATCATCTATTAAGCTGCTGGAACTCTCTAATCCCAACCAGCCTCTGCTGCGAAGACTCCTCTTGGAGGCTCCAGGCACGTATCATCACAGTATTATTGTGGGCAACCTAGCTGAGGCAGCCGCGGAAGCAGTAGGTGCCGACGGCCTGCTGGCCAGGGTTGGGGCTGCTTATCATGATGTGGGCAAGGTCAGGCGCCCGTATTTCTTTGTGGAAAACCAGCTGGGCGGAGACAATCCCCATGACCGGATTTCTCCTTCCTTAAGTACCTTGATCATCACCTCCCATGTCAAAGAGGGCATTGAGCTGGCTAAGCAGTACAAGCTGCCTGCTGTGATCACCGATTTTATTAAGCAGCACCATGGGGATGACTTGGTAAAATACTTTTACCATAAAGCCGTGGAATCAGATAAGGATGGGTCAGTGGACGAGACAGACTTCCGCTATCCAGGTCCTAAACCCCAAACCAAGGAAACGGCCATTGTGATGTTAGCTGACTCTGTCGAGGCTGCGGTCCGGTCTCTCTCCCGTCCCACTCCAGGGCGAATCGAGGGGCTGGTCAGGAAAATCATCAAGTCCCGCCTCAATGAAGGTCTGTTAGATGAAAGCGATCTGACCTTGAGGGATCTGGACAAAGTGGCAGAAGCCTTTGTCCAAGTGCTTTCAGGGATTTATCACCACCGCATCGAATACCCGGACTTACCTGATGCTAATTAGGGGATGGGGGCAGGTAGATGGAAGTAGCTATATTGAACGAGCAGGAAAAAATGCCGGTCCCGGAAAGCCTACATGAAATGATGATTGAGGTTGTCGAGGTATGCTGGCGGGTCATGGCCCGCCAGGGAACACCGGAGGTCAGCATCCTCCTCTGTGACAACCAGCAGATCCAGGAGCTTAACCGGGACTATCGGGGTATAGATGAGCCTACCGATGTGCTGTCTTTTCCCCAGGAGGAAATGGGAGAGGGAGAAGAGGTTTTCCTTCAGATGCCGGCATTATCAGATGGGCCGGTGCTGCTTGGTGATGTGGTCATTTC
Organism: Bacillota bacterium; assembly: GCA_012735435.1. Lineage (GTDB taxonomy): Bacteria > Bacillota > Limnochordia > DTU087 > DTU087 > DTU087. Next base: position 17,264 of record JAAYHH010000054.1, read on the forward strand.
CTTAGAAAAGGCCAAGGAGCAGGCCCAAGCCTATGGACACAGCTTCGAACGGGAGGTCGGGTATTTGTTGACCCATGGTCTTCTGCATCTCTTGGGGCTGGATCACGGCACTGAAGATGAGCGGATCCTGATGCGGGAAAAAGAGGAGGAGGTCTTGGCCCAGCTGCAGCTGACGCGGTAAGAGGGGGCTTGTATTCTTGCGGGCGCGGACTTTGTTGGACAGCTTTAATTATGCTCTAGCAGGCTTTGTACACGCCCTGAGCACCCAGCGCAACATGGTGATCCACTGTCTTGCGGCAGTACTGGTTCTCTTCCTTGGGTACTATTTTCACCTCTCCACGGTGGAACTAGCGGTATTGGTTCTAACGGTAGGTCTAGTAATCTCAGCTGAAATGATGAACACCGCTCTGGAGGTGGTAGTGGATCTCGTCACAGAAGAATACCATCCCTTAGCTAAAACCGCTAAGAATGTGGCTGCCGGAAGCGTTTTGATAACTGCGCTGGCAGCGGTAATAGTCGGGTTTTTGCTTTTTTTTGATAAGGTAGCAGACAGACTGGAAGGTATCCCTACTTCCAATTCCAATCCGGCATCATTATTGGTTCTAATTCCTATGCTGACAGTATTCGGGGTTGTCATGATTATAAAAATCCTGGCAGGGTATTACAACTTGCAGGGAGGTATGCCCAGCGGGCATGTGGCAGTAGCTTTTAGTTTGGCAACATCCGCATACCTTTTGGGGGCCCAGGGTTCCGTTATTTTAATAGCCTTGATCCTAGCCTGTTTAGTTGCCCAAAGCCGCCTGGAGGCCCGGATTCACAGCTTGCCGGAAATCTTGGCAGGGGGGCTTCTGGGTATAATCGCAACCCTGGTTGTGTTCCATCTATTGACATAAAAATTAGGGGTTAGGGAGAAGGGCGTATAAAAGCGCGGCTTGGATATAATAGGGAATAAAGCAGTCTCGCTACTAGCAGAAACAGGCACCGAAGTAAATGGGGCTTAGAATACCCAGGTGCCGAATTTCATTGCTGTAGGAGGTAATCATGGCACGATCTGTACACAGAGCAAAGACCGTTGCTTTTTGTCTGTTGTTTGTTATAGCAGCGGCAGTGGTACTGCCGCAAGCCGCGGTCGCTGCTCCAGTTTTGAAAGAAGGTATGACCGGCAGCAGCGTCAAGGAGCTCCAGCGGAGGCTGTCAGAGTGGGGGTATCCTGTGGAAGTAGACGGCCGCTTCGGGCCGTTGACCAAGGCAGCTGTGGAGAAGTTCCAGAAGGAGCGGGGCTTGGCTGTAGACGGTATTGTCGGAGCTCAAACCTGGAGGGAGCTGGAGAAAAGCCCTGCCCTAATCCACGTGGTTGAGCGGGGAGATTCCCTGTACGTTTTAGCCCGCCGGTACGGCGTATCTATAGCAGACATTATGCAGGCCAACAATCTCTCTAATGACGTGATAGTTATCGGTCAGAAACTGACCATTCCCAAGAAAGCGGCAGCTGCAGCTGCAAGTGAGGGTCTTGCCGCAGCGGCATCCTCCGGCCAGGTTTATCAAGTGCGGCCGGGAGATAGTGCCTCGGTAATTGCCAAGAAGTTCAACACATCGGTTCCGGCTTTGGCAGAGGCCAATCGGCTGTCGGATCCAAACCGTCTGCGGGCTGGACAAAAACTGATCATTCCAGGCTGGCAGGCCAATATACCCCGGCTGATTTGGCCGGTGAAGGGTAGGATTTCTTCACCATATGGCTGGCGGATCCACCCTGTCTACAAGAATCGCCAGTTTCACGGCGGTATAGATATAGCAGTTCCGGTGGGAACAAGTGTGAAGGCTGCCGCGGCAGGTAAGGTCATCGAAAGCGGATGGATGGACGGTTTCGGCTATGGAGTGGTGATCGACCACGGTCAAGGAGTGACTACATGGTATGGTCACAATTCCAAGCTGCTGGTAAAAGTGGGAGACCGGGTGAGGCAAGGCCAAGTGATTGCCCGTTCCGGCAACACTGGGGTTTCCACCGGCCCCCACGTGGATTTTCGCATCAAGGTCAATGGCGAAACCCTGAATCCCGTCTATTGGCTGCCCTAAGTTATTAGATGAAGTGAGATGAGGCAGTAGATGGGCTGTGTGAACATGCAGCGGGAATATGGAGCGGCGGAAGCGGTGAAAAGGTGTCCTTTTGGACACCTTTTTTTGATGGGCTTGAAGAGGCACTGGACTAAGAACCCTTTGCTTCGGGGACCTTATTTAAAGGATACTGAGGCTTCAGTATCCACTTAGATTTGAGAAGGGGTGAGGCCATTTGGCCAATGGGAACCGGCGGCTAAAGTGGAGATTCGATCCTTGGATGGCAGCCTTAATCGCTGTGATGGTGATCAATGTCATAGTCTTAGCCCTATCGGCACAGCAGCTCCGCCGGCCTGCCGCGGCAAGCGATCTTGCGGCAGTTCGGCAGGGGGCAGCGGCTTTGGCTGATTACTACGCATCGGAGATTGCGGAGTTGGGCCTGGAAAACAATCAAGCTGTGCGGGATGCGGTGGCCAAATACCGGTATGCATTGGAGCAGGCCCTTACCGTCGATGAGGTAGCCCGGGCCATGAGTACCCACGGCCGCAGCTTAGCCGATGTGATCCGCAGGGAAAACCAGCTGGAGCTGGAGCGGAAAGTCTTAGGCATCGTCAACCAAGAACCTGGGATATCTACAGCTCCCGAGGGCGCCGCAGTAACCGTCCACAGTGAGAATGGTCAAGTCGTGATCGAAGATCCCGCCGACATACTTTCTCCAGAGATTGAGGCAAAGCTTAGGGCCAGCGATTCTGCCCAGCAGCTTAAGGAAATGGTGCAGATCGAGATCCGCGGCGGACAGCCCAAGCTCTTGACCACCCGAAGTCTGCCGGGGCAGATACAGGCACTGCGGCAGGAAATTGAGACCACTCGAGCCTTGCTGCAGCAGGCTATGCAAGCGGGAGGTTATGCTGAGCTCACTGGACCGGGACTCATCATCAGGGCAAGGCAAAGCCAAGAACAGGCCTTAATTGAAAATGTGCTGGGCTATGACCTGCGGGATATGGTCAATGAACTTTTTGCTGCCGGCGCCCGGGGCATTCAGATCGGTTCCCAGCGCTTGGTGTCCACAAGCTCCATTCGGGCAGCGGGGAGCCATGTCCTAGTCAACCATCAGGCTATAAGCACTGAGCCGGTAGAGATTAGGGTAGTAGGTGACCCAGAGGTTCTGGCCAGTGCCTTGGACTTGATTACCCACTCACCCTACTTCGGCTTGACCTTGAATATTGAGAAACAAGACAGCATCACCTTGACAGCCCATCCTTTGGATTAGGGGTGAGTCCTTTGGAAACAGGGGGACTTAACCGGATACCTAAGGCCTTGCTCCTGGGTCTCATGGTACTTCTCATTTTTAATACCGCCATGGCAGCCGCCTATGGAGGCTGGATCCCTATACCGGAGGCAGCTTCCGAGAAAAAGCTTGTGAGAAGAGTCGGGAGGGCAATCAGCGACTACTATTGGCAGATGGCTGCGGCAGCCGGCGTCCACCGAAGCAAAGCTGTTAGAAATGTATTGGAGATCATGGAGGAAGCCCTCCAAGGAGACACCATGGCTGACATTACTGCTGCCTTGGTCCAGCACTCCGGGACCGTTGAGGCCGCCATAGCTTCGGAACAGCGGCGGCGTCAGCGGGAAATCATCCTGGAGATCATTGGGAAAGATCCTAAAGTGCGGGCAAGGGGTGAAGAGAAGGACACAATTGTCCTCAGCGGGGGAGAAGTGCTGGAGGGTCAGGAACTCCTAAGCGTCGCTACCCTTGAGAAGCTCAAAGGGGAGCCGGCCTTGGCAGGCATGGGTGAGCTGGTGACTGTGGAGGTTGCAAAGGGCGAGGCCAGACTTGTGACACATCCCAGGGATCTCGAGTATTACCAGCATTTGGAGCTGGAGCTTGAGCAGCTGCAGAAACAGCTGCGGAGGGTGCAGAAAGCCAGCGGCATTTTGCCTTTGGAAGGACAAGGGATAATTGTTGAGGCCGCCGATGCCCCTGGAGGTTATCTATGGGAGGAAATCGTCCACGATCAAGATATCCGTGAGATCATCAACAGCCTTCGCCATGCCGGTGCAAAGGGGATAGAAATTGGCGGTCAGCGGCTGGGAACCGACGGCTGGGTAAGATGTGTCGGGCCGGTAGTGGTGGTCAACGGCGAGACAGTAGCCGCCAACCCCATTGTGGTCAAGGCAGTGGGGGATCCTGCTGGACTTAGGGAGAGCCTTAAAGAACTGCAGGAAGTTTTTGCCCGGACAGGGAAACGGTTAGATATCCAGGAGAGGGACAGCATCACTTTGGCAGCAAAATGACGGAGGGGAGAACCATGACTGAGAGGGAAATCGCTGATCTTGTTAGCTGTGCAGTGAAAGCCCGGGAAAAGGCATATACGCCCTATTCCAATTTCTCCGTGGGGGCTGCGGTACTTACAGAGAGCGGTGAGGTTTACACCGGATGCAACATTGAGAATTCAAGCTATGGGGCTACATGCTGTGCTGAACGGGTCGCCCTTTTCAAGGCGGTTTCTGAAGGCGATAAGGATATACGAATGATAGCAGTGGTGGCTGAGGGAGAGAAGCCGGTACCTCCATGTGGCATCTGCCGCCAGGTTATGATAGAATTGGCACCGCAGGCTTTGGTTGTAATGGCCAATCTCCAAGGCGCGCGGGAAAGCTGGACGGTGCAGGAGCTCTTGCCCAATGCCTTTGGGAAGTCTTCTTTGAAATAGGCCTGCTGCTGGCTGGAGATGGGGGGGTCCAATGTGGGCAGAGCAGAGGTGCCCATTCGGGTTGAGGAGATAGATGAGCTGCAGCCCGAGCTGCTGGAGGCTTTGGTGGCTATGGAACAGGAGGCCTTCGGCAAAGGCGGCATGAATGAGTGGTTTCTGCCTCCCTTTGTGCGTTACGGACGGGTTTACGTCCTGTGGGTGGCAAATGATGAGAGGCCGGCAGGGGTTGCAGAGTGCATGATCAGTTGGCAGGACCCCCGGTGTGTGTACTTATTTGGTTTTTCCATTGGGAAAGAGTGGCGGAATCAGGGTTTGGGAACTAGATTTCTCCAAGAGATCATTAGGCGGCTGCGTGAGCAGGGGTTTCGGGCCTTGGAATTAACGGTATCTCCCAATAATGCGGCGGCCGTGAGGCTGTATCAAGGGAGATTTGGATTTAGAACCATAGGCTTTCACAAAGAAGAATACGGACCCGGTGAAGACCGGCTGCTCTTGCGGCTGGATCTCACCTAAGGAGTTGGTTTCGGCTGCGGCAGCGGCCGGGAAGGAGGTGGCTGATGACTGCCTTTAGATCTGGATTTGCAGCAGTGGTTGGCAGGCCCAATGTGGGCAAATCGACCATGATGAACAGTTTGTTGGGACAAAAGGTTGCCATCGTTTCGGATAAGCCCCAGACTACCAGGAACCGCATCCACTGCATCTTAACCCGTCCCGATGCACAGATTGTGTTCTTAGATACCCCCGGGATCCACAAGCCCCTGCATAAGCTGGGTGAATACATGGTGAAGACGGCTTTACGGACCTTGAATGAGGTGGATGCCATCGTATTTGTAGTTGATGCATCTAAAGCGCCCGGCAGGGGAGATGAGTTCGTCGCCGCCCAGCTTAAGAGGGCCGATGCTCCCGTCATCCTGGCAGCCAATAAGGTCGATCTTTGGGAAAGCGGCAGGGAAGATGAGAGGGAGGAGATTCTAGCTGCTTATGCAGCTTTAGGGGATTTTGATAAAGTAATGCCGGTCTCGGCTCTAACAGGCTCGGGTTTGACCGAGCTGGTAGATGCAGTGATTGAGCGGCTCCCCGAGGGTCCCAAGTACTATCCCGATGATTGGATAACAGATCACCCTGAGCAGTTTATCATGGCAGAGCTTATTCGGGAGAAGGTCCTCCTTTTGACCAGGGAAGAGATCCCCCATGCCACCGCGGTGGTGGTGGAAAAAGTGGAAGCCCGGGAGGACCGGGACCTTGTTGATGTCTGGGCAACTATATATGTAGAGCGATCTTCCCAGAAGGGTATTGTCATCGGGAAGGGCGGTTCCATGCTCAAGGAAGTAGGGAAGCTGGCCAGGCAGGACATAGAAGCTCTGCTTGGGTCCCAGGTCAATCTCCAGCTGTGGGTTAAGGTTAAAGACGATTGGCGGGAAAAGGCCGGCACACTTAGCGATTTTGGATATAATTTGGAGTCTTGAAATGATGAAGGTTGCAGATTTTGATTATCACCTACCAGAAGAGTTAATTGCCCAGGAGCCGGTGGAGCCCCGGGATGCCTCCCGGCTCTTAGTTGTTCACAGGCAAACAGGTGAGCTGGAGCATAGAATTTTTCGGGATATCGTTGATTACCTTCGCCCGTCAGATGTATTGGTAATCAATGACACCAAGGTAATTCCGGCTAGACTTTTTGGCAGCAAAAGGGGTACCGGCGGGCAGGTGGAACTGCTGCTGATTAAGCGCATGAGCCAAGACGTCTGGGAGGCCCTGGTCAGACCGGGACGCAGGGTAAGGCCGGGGACTTGGCTGGAGTTCGGGGATGGGCGTTTGACGGCGGAAGTGAAAGAAGTGACACCTGCCGGAGGCAGGATAATTCGCTTTGTTTATGACGGTGTCTTTGAAGCCGTCTTAGATGAGCTTGGCCAGATGCCCCTGCCTCCCTATATTCACAAGGAGCTTGCCGATAAGGATCGCTACCAGACTGTGTATGCTAAAGAAGAGGGTTCGGCGGCAGCGCCTACCGCCGGTCTCCATTTCACCCCGGCCCTGCTTCAGAAAATAGCGGAGAAGGGTGTTGCCATCTGTTCAATTACTTTGCATGTGGGGCTGGGTACCTTCCGGCCTGTGAAGGTGGATGACGTGGCAGACCACAGGATGCATGCCGAATACTACTCCATTAGCCAAGAGGCAGCTGCAGCCATCGCCAAGGCCAAGGAGGCAGGGGGAAGGGTCATTGCCGTAGGAACCACAACAACCCGGACCCTGGAGGCAGCGGCTCTAAAACACGGCAGGGTAACTGCTGACAGCGGCTGGACTGATATTTTTATCTTTCCCGGTTTTGAGTTCCGGGTGGTTGATGCGTTGATTACCAACTTCCATCTTCCCCGTTCTACACTGCTGATGCTGGTATCGGCCATGGCGGGCAAAGATTTGATTTTCCAGGCTTACCAGGCGGCCATCGAGTCAAGGTACCG
>JAAYHH010000055.1 GCA_012735435.1 Bacillota bacterium
GAGAACGGTGCAGGCAAATCGACTCTGATCAAGATTTTGGCCGGTGTCTATATGCCTGATGCAGGTGAAATCCGCTTGCGGGGCGAGCCCTTTAGTCCCAAGACTCCCAAGGAGTCTCTAGATCAGGGCATTAGCGTGATTCATCAAGAGCTGCAGTTGGTACCCGCGCTAAACGCAGTGGAAAACATCTTTCTGGGGCGGCACCCTGTCAAGAATAAACTGGGGTTCGTCGACTGGAAAGAGATGAGAAGGTCTGCTGAAGAGCTTCTAGCCAAACTGGGCATCAGTTTTGACCTCAACGTGCCTGTAGGCAGGCTGAGTGTTGCCCTTCAGCAGATGGTGGCAATCGCAAAGGCTTTGTCCTACGATGCGGAGATCTTGATCATGGACGAGCCGACTTCTACCCTTACCGATGAAGAGATCGAAAGTCTATTTGACCTTCTTAGGACCCTTAGGAGCGTTGGTGTTTCCATCATTTATGTTTCCCACCGCCTCAATGAACTTAAGGAAATCGCTGACCGGGTTACGGTCCTGCGGGACGGCCAATACATAGGAACCCGATATGTCGAAGAAACCAACATCGACGAGATTATCCACATGATGGTAGGCCGCAGTATCGAAGACAAATATCCCAGGGTTAGAACAGAGCCGGGTAAAGAGCTGCTCCGGGTTGAGGGTCTACAGAGCGGCCGCCGGGTGCATAACGTCAGCTTCAGTGTACGGGCCGGTGAGATCCTGGGAATCGCTGGACTGGTTGGGGCCGGCAGAACCGAGACTGCCAGGGCCATCGTGGGTGCCGATGAGAAAGAACAGGGAACCATCTATGTTGACGGCCAGGAGGTAAGGATCAATTCACCGGTAGATGCAGTCGGTTACGGGATTGGACTCATTCCTGAAGATCGCAAGCACCAAGGCCTGGTGTTGGAAATGTCGGTGAAGGGCAATTCCACCCTGCCGATCCTCTCGGATCTAGCCAGCAGGTGGGGGTTCATCGACCATTCCCGAGAGATCGACGAAGTTGAGAATTTAGTGCGAAGCCTCGATATTAGAACCCCCAGCATTGACCGCCGTGTTGAGGATCTCAGCGGAGGCAACCAGCAGAAGGTGGTTTTGGCCAAGTGGTTTGCCAAGCGCTGTGATGTACTGATTTTCGATGAACCAACCCGGGGCGTTGATGTGGGAGCGAAAATTGAGATCTACAATTTGATGAATGAACTGACTCGCCAAGGAAAAGCAATCATCATGATTTCCTCAGAAATGCCGGAAATCATCGGTATGAGCGACCGCATTATCGTTATGCATGATGGTTTAGTTGTCGGAGAATTGACCGCTGAAGAAGCCACCCAAGAAAAGATACTAAGTCTAATTGTCGAGGGCGAGAAAGGAGAGAGACGTAATGAGAGGTGAGCGCAGCGAGGTTTCGGCTCAAAGAATTGACTGGGGTTTGGCATTGGATAAGTACGGAATTTTCTTGGTCTTCTTGGCCATCTGCGTCATTCTGTCATTCTTATCCCCGGCCTTTCTCAC
>JAAYHH010000056.1 GCA_012735435.1 Bacillota bacterium
GGTCGGTGTCGACCAAAGGAGTGCCCCAAGTGCGGAGCTCCCAGAGAGCAGTTTGAGAAGGCCGAATAAATTAGCTGTAAAAGACCAGGAAAGGATGTCAAAATCCCTCCTGGTCTTATCTTTTCTAGCTTTAGCGGCCGGCGGCCCGCCCCTTGGATGATAATCCCCGCAAGGGGAAAAATAGCAGGTGAACCATGGGAGGTCTTTCATAAGTTTGCCAGAGGAGTGTGATTGGCATCCCTCGAGTTCTCCATGTGATTCGACCTGCAGCGGGGGGCATGTTGACCCATCTGGAGCTTCTCCTCAAGGGCCTCGGTCAAGCAGGTTATGATTTGACAGCTGCATGTCCCGTTGAGGAGCTGGTTTTGCAGCGGGTAAGAGCTGCCGGCGTCTTTCGGATTCTACCCATGGATGTCGGCGATGTCTTGCGCCCCTGGCTCGATCCGCTGGTCATCGGGAAGTTCTCCCGCTTCCTGCAGGAACATCCCTTTGATATCATCCATGCCCACGGGGCTAAAGCAGGATTGATCACCCGTCTGGCCCTAAACTGGCGGGGGAGGCTCCGTTATCCGGTAATCGTCAGTTACCATAACGAAATTCTGCCGGAAAGCCGCCGTTCCCGTCAGCGGAGGGCCCGTTATCTCGCGGAAAAATACTTAGCCAAATACACATCCCATTTCATCGCTGTCTCTCCCGGTATCAGAGATGAACTCATCAATATTATCGGCTGTCCCCCTGAACAGGTGAGTCTGATCCCCAACGGCATTGAGCTGGCTGAATCAGAAGATGGGGAAAAGAGCGCGGAAATCCGCAGGACCTACCGATCCGCGTGGGGCTGGCCCGATGATGCCCATTGGTTTGTTGTCGGTACTGCCTGCCGCTTGACATGGGAAAAGGGGCCTGATCTTTTGCTGGAGGCAGCTCGTCTAGCTATAGAGAAAGAGGCGAGTCTGCGGTTTGTAATCATCGGCGATGGCCCCATGGCGGATGAGCTGCGGCGGGTTGCAGAAACCTATGGACTCGCGCCCTTTGTCCGCTTCTTGGGTTATCAGGATGATGCCCGGAGGATTTTTCCCGCCTTTGATGCTTTTATTCTCCCCTCCCGCACTGAGGGGTGGCCCCTTTCCATAATGGAAGCCATGGCCGCGGGCCTGCCGGTGATCGCCTCTGGGGCAGGCGGACCTGATTACATGATCGACTCCGGCCGCAGCGGTATCCTGGTTAGTCCCGGCGATGCCCACAAGCTGGCAGAGGCAATGATTCTTTTGGCCAGAGACAGGGCGTGGGCAAAGGATTTGGGCCGAACAGCGGCTGATCATGCCCGCCGCTATTTTGGTGCTGAAGCAATGGTAGCCCAGGTGCAAATGGTCTACAACAAGCTCCTCCAGGGGAGTCACGCCGCAGCTTTCGTGGGGAAGGGTGAAGGGTAGTAGTGAACAGGGAGAAGAGGGAGCAGGCTTTCAGAACCGCAATAGCCCTGCTCAGTTTCCTATGGTTGGTGCTGGTACTTTGTCCCCAATGCCTCGGCGCAGAAGGCGGGGAAAGCAGCGGCAGGGTTACCTTGGTGATTATAAACCGCCTGTGTCTAGAGGATCTGATGGCCGTGGAGGGTTCCTCCCTTAGAGCTTTGGCAGCCCAGGGCGGAATCGGCCTCATGAATACCAGAACCGGCGGCGGACTGACCCCGGAAAATGCCTATACGACCATAGGAGGCGGTGTCCGCCTGGTGGGCGGTGCCGCGGCCAAGACAGCTTTGCCCGTCCATGGGGTATACCGGGGGGAAAAGGCGGGAGATATTTACCGCCGCTGCACCGGCTTGGAGTCTCCTCCAGGGTCAATAGTGGTGCTGGATATAGAGAATATCAAGACCAATAATCTAGCTTCCGCCAATACCCAGAGGGTAGGGGTGATTGGTGAAGCTCTCCGGAAGGGAAAGCAGGGGGCGGCCTTAATCGGCAATGCCGACACCCATGAGTATCAGAGGTGGGCAGCTCTAATTGCCATGGACAGCCGGGGTCAAATACCCATGGGCAATGTGGAGCCAGAGCTGAATAGACTAGATCCGGGATTTCCTACAGGCCGCCGGACCGATGCCGCAGCCCTCTGGCGGGAGTACCTTAAGGTCCGGCCCCAGGCGTCATTTATTGTGGTAGATCTGGGGGACATGGATCGGGTAGAAGAGGAGAGGCGGCAGCTTGCCCGCTCCCGCTACCTGTACTTCCGCCAAGCAGCCCTTAAAACCGCCGATGAGTTTCTGGGAGAGCTAATAGAAACGGCAGACCTTAATACTGAATGGGTCTTGATCGTCAGCCCCCTGCCCACTGGGGAAGACATCGCTCGGGGAAGGCTCTTGACACCCATCATTGCCGCAGGACCTGGGCTTACACCTGGGCTCTTGGTAAGCGGGACCACCCGCCGGCCCGGCGTAGTTGCCAACTATGACATTGCCCCTTCGGTGCTTTCGTGGCTGGACCTTCCAACACCGGGCGGGCTGCCGGGGGCATTGCTTACCACCGGCAGCGAACTGCCCCGGGGTTTCAGTAATTCTGGTGCAGGTACCGACGAACTGCTGGAAGCTAGGCTCAGCTACTTAGAGGACCTGCTGACCCGCAGTGCTGCTACTTATCGGCAGCGCTCCCCTCTGCTTAAGACCTTTGTTACTTTGGAAATCATTATTTACCTGACTGCCTTTGCCTTGGTAGTGGTATATCCCAGTCTTCCCAGGGGCTGGACCGGTTTCATGGGCTTCTTGCTGCTGTTCATCGCATCTATACCTCTAGCCCTCCTTATTCTGCCCATCCTACGGCCCATGACGACACTCATAGCCTTGTTCTATACATTGGTTATAGCAGTTTCATTTACACTCTTGACAGTGGGTTTAATCCCCAAGACAGAGCACCGGTTTGGATTCATCTGCGCTTTAACTGCCCTCGGCATAGCTGCCGATGCGTTTCTCGGCGGCTCATTGATTAAGTATTCACCCTTGGGCTATGATGTGATGTTGGGAGCTCGATTCTACGGGATTGGCAACGAGTATATGGGAATCCTGGTTGGCGCCTCAATCTTGGCGGCATCAGCGGTCAGGGTTCGCTGGCCCAAGGCAGGTCCAATTGTCCTGCTTTGGTTCTTACTGGTGATTTTCATCTTTGGCTCGCCGACCCTCGGAGCCAATGCCGGAGGCACCATCACTGCCCTCATCTCCTTTCCCTTGGCCTATGGAATAGGAAGAAGGCGCGGCCGCTGGGCAGCGGCGGGGCTGCTTTTGGCCTTGCTGGCGGTGCTTCTCTTATTGAACTTGTTTCCCGCCAGCGGCGTGGGTTCCCATGTCACCCGGGCCCTAAGGACCGCCCTTCAAGGCAATTGGGCAGAAATTAAGGCCATCGCCCAGAGAAAACTGGCCATGAACTGGCGGCTGATGCGGTACAGCATCTGGAGCAAGGGTTTATTAGTAGCCCTCGGGATCATGGGAGTTTTGGTTTATCGTCCAACATCCGGGGTGAAGGGGATCATAGAAGAACATCCCAGCTTGCGGGGGACTGTATTCTCTACCATTGTCGGCAGCCTGGTGGCTCTGATTTTTAACGACTCTGGGGTCGTGGCTGGGGGAACTACCAGTATCTATGCTGCCGGGCTCGTCTTAAGCTTAATCCTAGAGCAGCGGGGAAGAAATGGAGTAGTATAAAGTTCATCGCTTGTTTGCTAAAAATTAAGGTCGTGTCGCTATACAGCCCGCTGGGATTGTGATATTATATAACCTAGTTAGTTAGTAGGAATTAAACAGGTAAGCTGCACCATAGATGTAGGGAGGGTAATTGGTGGTAAAACGGTTGATTATTCGTATCGATGAGGAGAAGTGCAACGGCTGCGGCCTTTGTATTCCGGGCTGTGCCGAAGGTGCCCTGCAGATCATTGACGGCAAGGCCCGTTTGGTGAGGGAGGCCCTCTGTGACGGTTTGGGCGCCTGTCTCGGTGACTGTCCCCAGGGCGCCCTTTACCTGGAGGAGGCCGAAGTTGAAGCCTTTGACCCGGAATTGGTTACTGCCTTCCAAGGGGAGCAGGAAGCAGAGGAAAGCGGCGCAGCGTATGGAGATGCTGGGTCCGGTGCCGATGGTTTCGGGGGCGGCTGCCCAGGACTTAGGTCACTGTCCATCGACCGTCCAGCAGGGGAGCAGAAAGAGACAAGATCTACCCAGGGTGATCCGGGAGAGGGGGCATCTGCAAAATCAGAGCTTGGTAATTGGCCGGTACAGCTGTCACTTATCTCACCAACGGCCCCATATTTGAAGGGTGCCCATCTGCTGCTTTGCGCAGACTGTGTTCCCTTTGCCTATGCTGATTTCCATAAAGCGCTGCTGCGGGATCGGGTAGTTGCTGCGGCCTGCCCGAAACTTGACGATGCCGGCCAGCATGTTGAGCGGTTGGCGGCTGTAATCCGGGCAAACGATCTAGCCGGTATTACCGTTGCCCGCATGGAGGTACCTTGCTGCGGCGGCCTGCTTAGAATCGTCGAAGTGGCCATGGCAATGGCAGGAGTTACACTGCCGGTCCATGATGTTGTGATCTCAATTAAGGGTGAACTGAAAACGCCCCAGATCCGGGAAATGGGGGCATAGCATGCAGCTAGGTCTGGGAGCTTCGCCTATCCAGCATGGATAGGAAGCTTGAGGAAGAGCTCCCTGGCCAACTGCCGATAGGCATCGACGCCGGGTATGCTGCGGGCATAGTGGATGGTGGGCTCGCCTGCCGCTGCTGATTCAGCGAACCGGATACTCCTGTAGACGATATACTCGTACACCCGGATTTGGGGTTCAAAGGTTTCATGGAGTTCCTTCAGTACCTGGGCCGTGTGGTTGGTGCGGCGGTCGAACATGGTGGGCAGCAAACCTGCTATTTGGAGCTGGTTGTTATGGTGGATCTGGACTTTCCGAACGAGTTTCAACAGACCCTGGACGGCTTTCTGGGCAAGGTATTCGCAGGCCACGGGAATGATCAGATAATCTGCAATGGCCAGGGCATTGACGGTGAGCAGCCCCAAGGAGGGCTGACAATCGATTAAAATCACATCGAATTCATCCCGGATGGGCGTCAAGGATATGGCCAGCCGCCGCTCCCGGGCAAAGGTGCCCACCAGCTCCATCTCCGCCAAGGCCAAGTCGACATTGGCCGGGAGCAGGGAAGCACCGAAGGATGTCTCGAGGATATATGGTTCAGCGCTGCAGGAACGCCGCAGAGCATCGTAAATTGTCTTCTCCAGGGAATCCGGCTGATAACCGCAGCAAAGGGTGAGGCCGCCCTGGGGATCCAGGTCTACCATCAGCACCCTGCAGCCCATCTCAGTTAAGGCAGCCCCCAGGTTAATGGTGGTCGTTGTTTTCCCGACTCCGCCTTTTTGACTGGCGATGCCGTAGATGACAGCCATTTTTGCACCCGCCTTCCAGACTGCTGGCTCCAAAGAACGCAGAAATTCAAAGCCGCATCTTCAAAGTTCAATACTGCGGCCGCCAGGCCGATCCCGGTAGTTAAGTGGAACACATACTAAAAATTCGCCATGGTTTTGCAAAGACCTCTTATACACCTGTCTAGGGCATTCACCCTGAACTCTAGGCAGGTTTTTTTTGTTTTTTTGCGAATACATTTCCTAGGTAAGCTCTGGCGCTGGCATCACCTGTGCCGAGAACCATGTCAGACAACCCACGTGAAGGGGGATTTACCTTGGAGAAAAGGCGGTTTGCTTTAGGTTTCGACTATGGGACTAATTCTGTCCGGGCATTGGTGGTAGATATTGCTACCGGCGAAGAAGTCGGCACATCTGTCTATAATTACAAAGCCGGTGTCGATGGAGTGGTTGTCGATCCCGTCGATCCCAATGTGGCTCGGCAGCATCCCAAGGACTACTTAGACGGGCTGGAAGCCTCCGGCCGGGGCGCCATTGAGCAGGCCAAGGCTAATTGCAAAGATTTCAGTCCAGAGCAAATTATTGGCATTGGAGTAGATACTACCGGCAGTACTCCCATACCGGTAGATGCTCAAGGTGTTCCCTTGGCCCTTGATCCCAAATTTGCTGACAATCCCAATGCCATGGCCTGGCTTTGGAAGGATCACACATCCTACGAAGAAGCTGCCGCGATTACCAAGAAGGCAGCCGAAATCAGACCTCAGTTCCTGGCCAAATGTGGTGGAGTGTATTCCTCCGAATGGTTTTGGTCAAAAATTTGGCACTGCATGAAGGTAGACCCGGAAGTCTTTGAAGCTGCCTACACTTGGGTAGAGCTGGCAGACATCATTCCGGGTTTTTTGACCGGCACCTTGGCTCCAGATAAGCTAAAGCGGGGAGTTTGTGCAGCGGGACATAAGGCCATGTACAATGACGATTGGTCCGGCTATCCCGATAAAGAATTCCTTGCATCTTTAGAACCCCGCCTTATTAGAATCAGGGAAACCCTGCCGGACAAAGCCTACACAGCTGGGGAAAGGGCGGGAGTCTTGACTGAGGAATGGGCTGAGCGCCTTGGTCTTAAGCCCGGTGTCGCCGTCAGTGTGGGAGCCTTTGATGCCCATATGGGAGCGGTGGGGGCTGGAGTTAAGGAAGGCACCTTGGTGAAGATCATCGGGACCTCCACATGCGATGTGGCCGTTGCCAGCAAAGCCCGGGATCTGCCCGACGTCCCAGGACTCTGCGGCATCGTCGACGGTTCGGTACTTCCGGGTTACCTGGGACTGGAAGCTGGACAGTCGGCAGTGGGCGACATCTTTAACTGGTTTGTAAAGAACTGCGTGCCGGAAAGCTACGAAGCAGAAGCCCGGGAGCGGGGACTGGATCTCCATCAGCTCCTCACAGAGAAGGCAGAAAAGCTAAAACCCGGTGAAAGCGGTCTCCTGGCTCTGGACTGGAACAACGGCAACCGCACCATCTTAGTGGATGTGCGGCTGAGCGGGCTAATGATGGGGCAAACCCTGCAGACCAGACCGGAGGAGATGTACAGGGCACTGATTGAGGGTACAGCTTATGGTGCCCGGGTGATTATCGAGCGCTTCGAGGAATACGGTGTCCATATCGAGGAAGTCATCAACTGCGGCGGTATAGCTGAGAAGAACCCCATGTTGATGCAGATTTACGCCGATGTAACCAACCGGACCATGAAGATCTCCCGGTCTGCCCAGACTCCGGCCCTGGGAGCAGCTATGTTCGGTGCGGTGGCTGCAGGTCCTGAGAACGGCGGCTATGCAACTGTGCAGGAAGCCCAGGCGGCCATGGGCGGATTGAAGGAGCGGGAATTTGTTCCCATCCCAGAAAACGTAAGAGTCTATGAGAAGCTGTTTAGGATGTACAAAGAGCTCCACGATATCTTTGGAACCAAAGGATATACAGCTAACCTGTATCACATCATGAAGGACCTTCTGGACCTAAGGGATGCCGTCAGGGAAGGAAGGGAAATCAGCTGATTGGAACCAGCCGCTAGTGAGTGGAATAGGGTAAGATAGAGCAGCTCTGCTTCCCGCATAGACGGAGAGCAGGGCTGCTCTTTTTGCAAGTTCCAGGATGCCGCAGCATCACGCATCTTTAGCCAAACGTATCAGAGCCATCTTCAGGGGCTGAATGCCCCGGTTCTTGGCATTTTTGTCCAGGGTTGGATGCTGGGCGATAGCTTGGATTGCACCTTCCAGCAGTTTAACTTTCTCAGCCCTCTTGGCAGTTTCGCACATCATTAATTCCTCCTGCCTGCCTATTTCTACTATAATTATGTGCATATGACTGGAGGGTTATGCATATCCTGGATATTTTTCCCAGGCTATTCCATCAAAGCTCCTATTCTTGTCCAGCAATGTGCCGTGATCCAAACCCCATGGGGAAAGCAACGTATTCCAGACCGTTTACCGATGGAGCCTGGGAGTGGACCCGCGTCTGTGGGACATGAGTCCCTTCGACCTGGGTCTGAGAGGCCTGGGTCTCCTGGACCTGGGTCCTTGGGACCCGCGTCTACCAAGATTGCATCAAACACCGAAGAGCCTGGTGCAGATGAATACAGCGGCCAAGAATCCCACCAGGTCTGACCACAGTCCAATAGGCAGAGAATGTCTTGCCCGGGTAACGCCGATGGCTCCGAAATATACGGTGATGACATACAACGTGGTTTCAGTACTGCCCTGAATGGTTGAAGCCGTCATTCCTACCAGTGAGTCAGGTCCGTAGGTATGGAGGAGCTCACCCAGCATGCTTAGGGCTCCTGAACCGGAGAGGGGCCGGATCAGGGCCATGGGGACAACCTCCGGCGGGATGCCCAGCATGTCAGTGAAGGGAGTTACGGCCTTTAGAAGCAGGTCCATGCCTCCAGCGACCCGGAACACTCGAATTGCTACAAACATAGCTATTAGGTAAGGGGTTATCCTCACCGTAGCCGTCAAGCCCTGTTTAGCTCCTTCTACAAAGGTTTCGTAAACTTTAATGCCCCGAACCAATCCCCACAGGGGAATGCCTAAGACAATTACCGGGATAGCCCAGCGGCTGATGGCCTCCAAGATACTAATGAACATCGATGTTCACCTCAATTCAGCGGGAACTCCGATAATGTGTCGCTGATGTGGTGTCATCGCCTCTTGGATATGCGGCGGCGCCACGCACTGTCGGTGATAATCGCGGTCAAGGTGGAAATTGCCGAGGCCGCCAGTGTCGGACCGATAATCCTTGCAGGATCTTTAGAGCCGGCAGCTGCCCGCAGGGCGATGACGGTGATAGGTATGACCGTTAGGGAAGATGTGGTCACAGCTACAAATGTGCACATGGCATCGGTGGCTGTACCGGGTTCTCTGTTTAGCTCATCCAGCTTCTCCATTGCCCTAATTCCCAAGGGAGTAGCTGCATTGCCCATGCCCAAGATATTGGCAGTAATGCTCAAGATAACGGCACCCATTGCCGGATGGTCCGGCGGAATATCAGGAAACAGCCGGCCGGTAAGGGGCCGCAGCAGCTTGGCAAACAGCTTGGTCAGGGCTGATTTCTCCGCAATCTCCATTAGGCCCGACCAAAAGGAAATCAGTCCCAAGAGGCCGATGATCAGGGTGACGGCATCGGCGGCCGCATCCAGGATGGCGTCGGTTACCAGGGCTGCATCGTTGTTGTAAGCAGCCAATGCGATTCCGCTGGCCAGCAGCATGAACCAGATCCAGTTGATCATCCTCACACCTCCCCCGCTAATACTTATGCCGGCCGACGCGTATCATGTTGTTGGATTGATAGTTTGGTGCACCTCTTGACTTTGACCTTATTTGACCAAAGAAATGGGTGCATTGGTGATATATTGAACGCAATACCCCGAACAATCCCGGAAATCCGGTGATTTTCCCCCTCAATCCGGTGATATTGGCCCCAGAGATAATTGAATCTTCTCCGGAAATTCTGTTACAATAGACCCGGAAGGTCAAGAAAGGTCAAAACCCAAGAGGTAGATGGAGGTGGCATTTATTAGCAGCTTAACAGACCACATTGAACGCTATATAAAAGCTCTATTGGATCAGGCAGGTCAAGGCGGATTGGAAATTCGCCGCACCGAGTTAGCGGAGCTGTTTGAATGTGTGCCATCCCAGATCAATTACGTGCTCAAGACTAGGTTTAGCAGCGAGCGGGGATACATCGTTGAAAGCCGCCGGGGAGGCGGCGGGTATATCCGCATTTTTCGGCTGGAGCCCCAGCATCCCCAGGGTATCTGCTCTTGGATACGCCAAACCATTGGTGAGAGTATAGACATGGGTGAAGCTGAGGCCCTGTTGGTTCGGCTTCTGGACCATAACTACCTGAGCAGAAAAGATGCGGTGCTGATTCGCTCCCTATTGGCGGAGGAGACCGAACAGCTCAAGCCGGCCCATGCCGGAAGGGTTAGGGCCATACTGCTTCGGTCTATGCTGATTCTCCTCCTCCAGGGAAGCTAGAAATAGACCCTGTAGGAAAGTGAACGGAGGGGGTTTTAAGGTGTTGTGCGAGGAGTGCCGCAGGCGTCCAGCCTCGGTTCATATTACCAAGATAGTGAACAATATGAAGACAGAGATGCATTTGTGTCAGGAGTGCGCTCAAACTAAGGGCGAGCTGACCATTGGCTTTGAACCGTCACTGACCTTCGAGAATTTTCTAAAAGGGATGCTCCAGCAGGCCCAGGCCCTTTCTCCGGGAACGGCTGTTGGGGTAAGAACACAGCACTGCCCCAATTGCGGTCTTGCCTATGGGCAGTTCAAAGAGTCAGGCCGGCTGGGGTGCAGTGACTGTTATGATCAGTTCAAGGGTGAAATCCTGCCGCTCCTTAGGCGTATTCAAGGCAGCGTCGGTCATACCGGCAAAACGCCGGGCGTCAGCAGTGCCGCTGCAAGTTACCGCCAGCAGATAGAAGAACTCCGGGAGCAGCAGCGGAAGGCTATTGTTGAAGAGAAATACGAGGAAGCAGCCAAGCTGCGGGATAAGATCCGAGCCCTGGAAAAGAATCTTCGGGAAGCTGAGAGGCAGGAGGGCCGCTAGGTTAAGGCTTGAGAAAGGGGGTAGTAATCAGTGTCTCTGCAAGATGCGGTTAACAGGATTCTCAGTCAATGGATGAAGGGGACCGGACCTGAAGATGACATTGTTATCGGGAGCCGCATACGTCTTGCCCGAAATATATCCAAGATTCCCTTTCCAGCCGCGGCCAATGACCAGCAGGCGGCCCATGTAAATGAACTAGTTCGCTCAGTAGTAGACAGCACGAAGGATCTCAATCTCAACTATCTCAGTCTCATCGATATGCCTAAATTGGAAAGGGATCTGCTGGTGGAAAAACACCTGATCAGTCCCCAGCAGGCTAGAGATGTTAAGCATAAGGCGGTAGTTCTCAGCGGAGATGAGTTAGTGAGCATCATGGTCAATGAGGAGGATCATCTGCGGATTCAGTCCATCTATCCCGGGTTTCAACTCCAATCAGCTTGGGAACAATGTGATCAAGTGGACGATGTATTCGGGGAGAAACTGGAATACGCCTTTTCTACGGACCTGGGGTACTTGACTGCCTGTCCAACCAATGTGGGAACGGGAATGAGAGCTTCGGTGATGCTGCATTTGCCGGCATTGGTAATGACTAAACAGATGTCCCGTTTAGTACCGGCTGTCAACAAGCTGGGCATGGCGGTCAGGGGTTTGTACGGCGAGGGAACGGAATCTGTGGGGGATATCTACCAGATTTCCAATCAGCTGACCTTAGGTCATTCCGAAAAGGAAATCATCCAGCATTTGGCCACTGTAGCTAAGCAAGTAATTGACCAAGAGAGGGAAGCCCGAGAACAGCTGCTCCAACTGGGCAGAGCCCAGTTGGAGGACCGGTGCTACAGAGCATTTGGAGTATTAACCCAGGCTAGGCTTATTTCCAGCCAGGAGGCTATGCAGCTGGTCTCCTTGGTTTGGTTGGGTGTGGATTTAGGGCTGATCAAGGAAGTCAATGTCCGCATACCCAAGTCCCTTGTGGTCTTGATTAGACCGGCACATCTTCAGAAATTGATTGGCAGAAATATGGATGCAGGGGAGCGGGACGTGTATAGGGCCAGCCTGATTAGGGAATATCTGCAAATCCACCACTGAGGGAAATACCCATCCGTAGGAATGGAGCTTATCAGAGATAAAGGAAGGTGAGGGTTAATGTTTGGCAGATTCACCGAGCGAGCACAGAAGGTAATTGTCTTGTCTCAAGAGGAAGCTCGCCGCCTTGGCCATAATGTGGTAGGAACCGAGCATATTCTTCTGGGACTGGTGGCTGAGGGCCATGGTGTGGCTGCCAGAGCGCTGCAGGAATTAGGCGCGTTAGATCAAGTCCGCTCTGAAGTGGAGCGGGTTATCGGTCGGGGCGATGGGGTGACTGTCGGCCAGATCGGCTTTACCCCCCGGGCGAAGAGAGTACTGGAACTGGCCTTTGATGAAGCCCGTCAGCTGGGCCATACCTATATAGGTACAGAGCATATTCTCCTCGGCCTCATTCGGGAAGGCGAGGGGGTAGCAGCACAGGTACTGCGGAATCTAGGTGCAGATTTAGAGCGGGTGAGAAAGCAGGTGCTCAGCCTGCTGGGAGAGGCTTCGACACCGGCCGCCGGAGGCAAAGCTGCCCGTGCCCGCAAAACTCCCACCCTGGACCAGTTCGGTCGGGATCTCACCGAGATGGCCCGGGAGGGCAAGCTGGACCCGGTCATTGGCCGAGAAATGGAGATCCAGCGGGTAATCCAAGTACTGAGCCGCCGGACCAAAAACAACCCCTGTCTCATCGGAGAGCCTGGAGTCGGCAAGACAGCCATTGCCGAGGGGCTAGCCCAAAAAATCGTGGCTGGCGATGTGCCCGAAACCTTGGCCGGCAAACGGGTTGTAACCTTAGACCTGGGGGCATTGGTGGCAGGCTCCAAGTTCAGAGGTGAGTTCGAAGAGCGCCTTAAAAAGGTGATGGAAGAGATCAGGACCTCTGGTGATGTAATCCTCTTTATCGATGAGATGCATACCATCATCGGTGCAGGGGCAGCGGAGGGAGCCATTGATGCCAGCAACATCCTGAAACCCGCGCTGTCTAGGGGAGAGCTTCAGGCCATTGGAGCTACCACCATCGACGAATACCGCAAATATGTGGAAAGAGATGCGGCATTGGAACGGAGATTCCAGCCTGTCATGGTAGATGAACCCAGCATTGAAGAGAGCATTGCCATTCTGGAAGGATTGCGGGACCGGTATGAGGCCCATCACCGGGTGAAAATCCTGGACGAAGCCTTGGTGGCAGCGGTGAAACTGGCTGACCGCTATGTCACCGACCGTTTCCTTCCGGATAAAGCCATCGATCTTATCGATGAGGCTGCATCAAAGGTGAGGTTGGCGAGACTAGTAACACCTCCGCAGCTCAAGGAATTGGAGGCTAAGATCGAAGAGCTCCGGATTGAGAAGGAGTCGGCCATTAAGAACGAAGAGTTTGAAAAGGCTGCTGCCCTCAGGGATGAGGAGCAAAAACTTAGGGAGCAGCTGGACAACGGCCGGGAGGAATGGAAAAACAACCGGGTGAGGCAGGAAGGTGTAGTCAGTGCCCAGGACATAGCAGAGGTGGTTTCCAGCTGGACAGGTATTCCGGTGTCGAAGTTGGCCCAGGAAGAGATGGATCGTCTGCTTGAGTTGGAAAATATACTCCACCAGCGGGTAATCGGACAGGAGGAAGCTATCACCGCCATTTCCCAGGCTATCCGCAGGGCACACGCCGGACTTAAGGATCCCAAGCGGCCGGTTGGTTCCTTTATCTTCCTGGGACCCACAGGTGTGGGAAAAACAGAACTGGCACGAGCTTTGGCGGAGGCTCTGTTCGGCGACGAAGATGCCATGATTCGACTGGATATGTCGGAGTATATGGAGCGCCATACCGTCTCACGCCTGATCGGAGCGCCTCCGGGATATGTGGGTTATGAAGAAGCAGGTCAGCTCACCGAAAGGGTGCGGCGGCGTCCTTACTCGGTAGTACTATTTGACGAAATTGAGAAGGCACACCCTGAAGTGTTCAATATACTGCTGCAGGTGCTGGAAGACGGTCGTCTCACCGATGCAAAGGGCAGGACGGTAGACTTCCGCAATACCGTGTTGATCATGACTTCCAACGTGGGTGCTCATCAGATCCAGCGGACCGGCAGCGGCATAGGCTTCCGGATCGATGATGATGAAGAAAGCAGCTATCAGGATATGAAAAAACTGGTCACCGATGAGCTCCGGAGGACTTTCAGGCCTGAGTTTCTCAACCGGATCGATGAAATTATCGTGTTCCATGCACTGAACAAGGAGCACATTAAGGACATCGTTGAGATAATGCTAAAAGATCTGCGGAAGCAGCTGCAGGAGCAGGGCATGTCCATCACCGTCAGCGATGCGGCTAAGGAAATCCTCATCGACGAGGGCTTTGATCCCGACTTCGGTGCCCGTCCCCTTAGGAGAGCCATCCAACGGCTTATCGAAACTCCGCTCTCCGAGGAGATTCTCAAGGGAACCTTTGCCGAAGGGGACGTGATTTTTGTCGGCGCCGAAGATGGAGAGCTGGTCTTTGTTAAGAAAGAGGAGCAGCTGGCCAAGGTATAAAGAACTAGCAGCGGTTAAGGCGCGAAGCATCCGGGTTTTGAGGTGCTTCGCGCCTATCGCCGTGTTCCTCCCGCTTTGGTTTTGGCCTTCTTAGCGAAACTAATTGATTTGTCGGGACTTACCCCGAAAATTGATATATACTGGCAGGAATGCTATACTTAAAATGATTTGCTGGATCATTTCGTGGGGGAAGCATATGGCCAGGCTCAGGAAGAAATACGTCTGTAATAACTGCGGCCATGAGACGATGCAGTGGTTTGGAAGATGCCCTGGCTGCCAAGAATGGAACGCCTTAGTGGAGGAGATTCAGCCTCAAAGCAGCGCTCCTGCTGTTCGTGCCTCTGGGGCGAAGCGGACTAACTCCCGTCCGATGCCGCTTTCACAGCTTGACATTATTTCCCAACATCGCCAATCAACAGGACTTGCTGAACTAGACAGGGTTTTAGGTGGAGGTATAGTTCCTGGTGGTGTCGTATTGGTGGGCGGTGAGCCCGGAGCAGGCAAATCCACCTTGCTGCTGCAAGTTGCCGGCCATCTAGCAGCCGGCGGGCGGCAGGTTCTTTATGTTTCCGGTGAAGAATCCGGTCCCCAGATCAGATTGCGGGCCGAGCGGCTGGGCATTTCGCAGGATTCATTATTGGTTATGACTGAAGTTGATATAGAGGCAGTTATCGCCCATGCAGTCCAGCTGCAGCCGGCTTTGTGTATTATCGATTCCATTCAAACCATGGTGCATCCGGGTCTCGACTCTGCTCCGGGAAGTATAGCACAGGTGAGGGAAACTGCCTCCCGGCTGATTGCTGCTGCTAAAGAAGAGAACATCCCAACCTTTTTGGTCGGACATGTGAATAAAGGCGGCTCCATCGCCGGCCCTAAAGTGCTGGAACACGCTGTAGATACAGTTTTATACTTTGAGGGAGAACGCCGGGCAAACTTCCGGATCCTCAGGGCAGTAAAGAACCGCTATGGGTCCACCAACGAAATCGGTGTTTTCCAGATGGGAAGCAAAGGCTTGGAAGCTGTAGAGAATCCCTCTTCTTTCTTTTTGGCGGAACGCCCCCGGCGGGTGTCGGGCTCAGTAGTGACTGCCTGTATGGAAGGTACCAGACCGCTGCTGGTGGAGGTTCAGGCTTTAGTGGGACCCAGCCCCTTCGGCGGCACCCCTAGACGCCAGTCTACCGGTGTTGATTCTAGACGGCTGGCCATGATCTTGGCAGTCTTGGAGAAACGCTGCGGCTTGCAGCTGCAGACCCAAGACATATACGTAAATGTGGCCGGAGGGGTCCGAATCGATGAGCCGGGAGCTGATTTGGCAGTGGCGGTGGCGGTAGGCAGCAGTCTATACAACCGGGCTGTAGATGCCGATACCATAATTATAGGGGAGATCGGTCTAGCCGGTGAGGTTCGAAGTGTGCCCTACGGTGACATTCGCCTTATGGAAGCGGCCAAATTAGGCTTTAGGAGAGCGATTGTTCCTGCCAGCGTATGCCAGTCGGCGGCTGGCAGCGGTCTTCAGCTGGAACTCATGGCTGCCCGTTCTTTGGGCCAAAGCCTGGAGCTGGCCCTGCCCCGGTTAGAAAATCACAGAAATGTCTAGGATAAGGGGGGACGACCATGAAGGATGCCAGGCCAACTGCAGATGAGCAGATGCGAAAGACAGTTTGGATGCTGGCCCCGGGGACCATGCTGTATGAAGGTTTGGAAAACATTCTCCGGGCCCGTACCGGTGCCCTCATTGTAGTTGGCGACAGTGAACAAGTGTTGGATCTGGTTGACGGAGGTTTCCGAATCGATTCGGAAATGCGCCCCACGGCCTTATACGAACTTGCCAAGATGGATGGGGCAATTGTGCTTAGCAGCGACGCCAAGCGGATTCTCTATGCCAATGCTCAGCTAAATCCGGATCCTCTGATTCCAACCTTTGAAACCGGTACTCGGCACCGTACCGCTGAGCGTGTAGCCAGGCAAACAGGGGAGCTGGTCATCTCTATCTCCCAGCGCCGTAATGTCATCACACTTTATAAAGGCAATTTTAAATACGTAATGCGGGATATCAGCGTAATCCTGACCAAGGCAAATCAGGCGCTGCAGACTCTGGAAAAGTATAAGAGCGTGCTGGAGCAGGGATTGACCAATATCAGTGCCCTTGAGTTTGAAGATTTGGTGACTTTGACTGATGTTGCTCAGGTGCTGCAGAGGGCCCAGATGGTAGAGAGGATAGCCGGCGAGATTGACAAATACGTATCGGAACTGGGTACCGAGGGACGCCTCGTCAATATGCAGCTGGAAGAGCTGATGGTGGACATTAAGGATCAGGGACCCTTGGTGGTAAAGGATTATCTGGCCCCCGGCAAGGAAGAAACAGCCGATCAAGTGTGGGAATCCTTGGGGCACTGGAGTGCCGAGGAACTCTTGGACCTATCTCAGATTGCCCGGGCACTGGGTTACAGCGGCGGCATCGGCAGTCTCGATACACCGGTAACACCCAGGGGCTATCGGATTCTTACCAAGATACCGAGACTTCCCATGCCGGTGATCGAAAACCTCATCACGACTTTTCAGAAGCTGCCTAACATTATGGCGGCCAGTACCGATGAGCTGGATGACGTAGAAGGCATCGGCGAAGTAAGGGCCAAGGCTATCCAGGAAGGTCTGCGGCGGCTGCGGGAACAGGTGCTTCTAGACCGGCACATTTAGGGGACCGATGAAAAGATGCGAAATATGGCCTAATGTGGCGAATGACTTAGGAAATCCTAGAAAGGGGCAGGGATTGACAGTTCCTGGCGTTTGATGCTACAATAAAGTAGGGTTCGTATAGCCA
>JAAYHH010000057.1 GCA_012735435.1 Bacillota bacterium
CCTACACCCCTTCCAGAATTCTCTTTCCCTCAACCCATGCACCTTTTGTCACTGCCTTGGCACCGAGCTGGGAATCAACAATTGCCGGAACTGAAGCTGCAAAGCTTCGGACCGAGTCCATATACGATTTTTCAATCACTGACCGAAACGCCGCTCCTCCAGCCATCAAACCTCCACCCAGGACGATTACCCCAGGGTTTACTAAGTTCACCATATTGGCCATTGCAATGCCAAGGAGAGCAAAACCGGTGGTTATGGCTTCTTCTGCGGCGCTGCTGCCTCTCTTAGCCGCCTCAAATAATAGACGGGCAAGATTGGGATCATCCCTTCTATGTTCATCCGAAGGAGCGATGCCGAGCTCAACGGCCTGCCGGCCAAAGGCTTTGCCTGAACAATACATTTCAAGACAGCCCCGCCTGCCGCAGGTACACAACCGGCCGTCGGGGATAATTATCGTATGCCCCAGCTCACCGGCAAGGCTGTGATCTCCCCGCCAGATCCGGTCATTAATGACCAGCCCGCAGCCGATGCCCGTACCCAACATGACACACACTGCATTGGCATATCCTCGGGCCGCGCCCAGCTGCTGTTCACCAATGGCAGCAAGCTCCGTATCTTTATATACATAGACAGGCACCCCTACGGCAGCGGAGAGCTCTTGACCTAAAGGGATCCCATCCAGCTCCTTTAAGTTAGGACAGGAAATAACCCGTGTACCATCGGTTGAGACTATCCCAGGCACTCCTACAATGATCACACCCAGAGTTGTATGGGGATACCTTGCCATGTGATTTTCAATAAAACACTTGACGTGTTGAATAAATCCTTCTGCACCCTTGGCGAACACCTGGGCAGTGCTGTGTGTCTCGCTTAACAGCTCAGAGCCATCCAAATCGTATGTTTCGGAAATGGTATTGGTCCCGCCAACGTCAATGACGAGTAATACCGGTTGTCCCATGGTTTATCGCCCTCCGGAAGACTATTTCATCAGTGAAAAGCTTTGTATAGAACCGCCTTTACGGATGCCGGGTATCCAAGTGATGTCACTGAGATGCCCCAGGCAAAATTGAAAGAGCTTATATTGCCTTTTTCGGCCTATTCTTCCCGTATCCTTGTGAAAAAGAATGAAGTTTGATAAATCTACAGGACTGACTTAGCCAGGTATAGAAGGTTAGTAGTCAGTTAACTCTTAAGATTTTTCCACAGTCGGAAAGGAGATACACTATGACCTGGAAACTTGAGGAGCTGGCCGGCTCGGAGTTTCACTGCGGGTGCGGCCGGATACATAAGGTTCCCATTAAAAAGATCCGCTTAAGTAAAGACGCTCTAAACTTACTGGAACAAGATATTCCTGAAATGGGTCTAGCCGGGACTGCGGTAATGGTAGCCGATGAGACTACCTTTGAGGCCGCCGGAAGGCAGGTAGAGGCGGCGCTGCAGCGGGCGGGGATACCTATAGACCGGGTGATCCTTCGCCCCCGCCATAACTTTAAGCCCTCCCATTGGGTCTTACCCGATGAGCGGAGTCTAGGAGAAGTTCTGATGAAGGTTCCCGATGATGGAGGGTTCTTGGTAGCAGTTGGTTCAGGTACTATAAATGATATTACCCGCTTTGTCGCCCACAAGACCGGGCGCCCCTTTATTTGCACAGGTACAGCGGCTTCCATGGATGGATACGCATCAACAGTATCTGCCCTATTAACCGGCAGTTTCAAGAAAACACTCCCAGCAACATACCCCACTGCTATTTACATCGACCCAGACGTTCTATCAACAGCTCCTAGAGAAATGGCCGCGGCAGGGTTTGGGGATCTGCTGGGCAAATCTATAGCATTGGCTGATTGGAGACTATCCCATATTATCAATGGTGAATATTACTGTCCTACCATCGCCGGCATCGTAGAACAAGTGCTTTCCCAGGCCCTTGAGGATGTCCCTGCCCTGAGTTCAGGGGACCCGGAGGCACTCTTGCGGTTAACTGGAGGTCTGATTCTCTCGGGAGTCGCCATTCTCATGTTCGGTGATTCCCGCCCAGTATCAGGAGCAGAACACGAACTTGCCCACTTTTGGGAGATTCGAGGACTTGCCCACGGCCGCATGTTCTACCACGGAGACAAAGTGGCCATCGGTACCATTCTGATGACAGAGATGTACCAGC
>JAAYHH010000058.1 GCA_012735435.1 Bacillota bacterium
GCTTCCCGCACCTGCTTATCGGCAGCAACCTCCCGGGCTGGACCGGAAAACACTATTCTGCCGGTTTCCAATACATAGGCGGTATCGGCCACAGACAGGGCCATATGGGCATTCTGCTCAACCAACAGAATCGTCATACCGGCAGCATTGATCTGCTTCACGATCTCAAAGATTTCCCGCACCAAGAGGGGAGCTAAACCCATGGATGGTTCATCCAAAAGCAGCAAGCGGGGATGGGACATAAGCCCCCGGCCTATGGCCAGCATCTGCTGCTCCCCGCCGCTTAAAGTACCGGCAAGCTGCTGCCGCCGCTCCGCCAAGCGGGGAAACAGCTCATAAACCCATTCCAAATCCCGCCTGATACCCTCTTGATCCCGGCGGTGATAAGCACCTAAAGCCAAATTCTCTGCCACTGTCATATCGGCGAAAACCCGGCGCCCTTCAGGAACGTGGCATAGACCTTCCCGGGCTATGATGTGGGCCGGCGTAGATGAAATCTCCTGGTCCTGGTAGCGGATCCTGCCGGTTCTAGCCCGCACCAAACCAGAGATGGTCTTAAGGGTAGTAGTCTTGCCTGCGCCATTGGCTCCAATCAGGGTCACAATCTCCCGCTGCCGTACCTGGAAGGAGATCCCCTTTAGAGCATGAATGCCGCCGTAATACACGTTTAGATCCTCTACTGTCAGCATTCTACAGTGCCTCCTCCCCCAGATACGCCTCAATCACCTGAGGATTATTCTGAATCTCTTCCGGCGTACCTTCGGCAATAGTAATCCCATAATCCAGAACCACCAGCCGCTCACAAAGCCTCATTACCAGCCGCATATCGTGCTCGATGAGGAAAATGGTAAGGTCAAACCGCTCCTTCACCCACCGGATGAGGCTGGTCAGCTCTTCTGTTTCCTGGGGGTTCATACCCGCTGCCGGTTCATCCAGCAGGAGAATCTGGGGATTGGTGGCCAGGGCTCTGGCGATCTCAAGCTGCCGCTGTTCGCCATAGGGCAGACTGCTGGCAATCTCGTTCCTGTGTTCATACAGGCCGAAGATCTCCAACAATTCCTCTGTCTTCTCCAAAATCTCTCTTTCCTCTTTGGCAAACTGCGGCAAGCGGAAAACAGCAGTGGCCAAATTGTACTTACTCTGATTGTGAAACGCAATGCGGATGTTATCGTATACGGTCAGCTGTTTGAACAACCTGATGTTCTGAAAGGTACGGGCCATACCCAGCCTAGTTATCTCATAGGGGTGGAGCCCGTCGATTCTATGACCGGACAAGAGAATCTCGCCGCCGGTGGGGGCATACATTCCGGTAAGGCAGTTGAAGACCGTAGTCTTGCCGGCTCCGTTGGGGCCTATCAGGCCTACGATGTCTCCTTCATTGAGGGTCAAGTTGAACCGGTCTACAGCGGTCAGCCCTCCAAACTGCATAGTTAGGTCCCGAATTTCTAAGAGACTCACCTGCCGTCACCCCCATGACTCTTCAACACTCCAGCTGCCGGCTGCCGCGCCTTTATCCAGCGAACCCGGGCAATCCCCAGGAAATCCCCGAGCTCCTTGGTACCAAAAAGTCCCTGGGGCCGCACCAACATCAGGCCAATTAACAGGAGCGCATAGACGATCATTCTATACTCTGCCATCCCCCTGAGAGCCTCAGGCAGGATTGTCAGCACAACAGCGGCGATAATGGAACCTGTAATGCTTCCCAGCCCTCCCAGTACCACCATAACCAGAATCTCAATAGACCGCTGGAAGGTAAAGGAACGGGGATCAATAAACATCTGATGATGGGCAAAAAGTCCGCCGGCAACACCGGCAAAGGCTGCACCGATGCTGAAGGCCAATACCTTGTACAGGGTTGTATCAATTCCCATGGCCTCCGCGGCGATCTCATCCTCCCGCACTGCTACAAAGGCCCGGCCGTGGGAGGATCGGATAATATTCCAGATCACGATGATTGTGAGTATGGCCACTAACTCGGCCGAGAAAAACGTCGTCTTGGGAAAGATCCCTCCTAACCCCCTGGGACCGCCGGTGATATCCAGGTTCAGCAGGACAACCCGCACGATCTCCCCAAAACCAAGTGTGGCAATGGCCAGATAGTCTCCCCTGAGCCTTAGGGTCGGCAGCCCGATAACAAACCCCAGCAGGGCCGAAACAAGGGCTGCAGCCAGCAGTACTATCGGAAAAGGCCAGTCTAGATGGATGGTCAGAAGGCCGCTGACATAGGCCCCCACCGCCATAAAGCCGGCATGACCCAGAGAGAACTGACCTGTAAAACCGTTGATTAGATTGAGGCTCACGGCCAGAATAACGTTGATCCAGGCAATCACCAGGACACCGGAAAAGTAAAAGTCGATAGCGCCCCGGTAAACCCCTATATTGACGGCTAGAAGTATTAGTACCACCAAGCCTGTCGCCAGCCAGGAGAGTTTTTGCCTCAGCGACGGCCCAGAGGATGGCAAGATCCTTTCCTTCTTCATCGTCATTACACCTTCTCTCGCACTTGTCGACCTAAGAGGCCGGCGGGCCTCACCAGCAGAATTACAATCAGGATGGCAAAGGCCACAGCATCCTTCCAAGTAGATTCGGTCAAAGCGACCACCGCTACTTCGGCAATTCCCATGACCAGGCCGCCCAGCATCGCTCCAGGAATTACCCCGATGCCTCCCAGCACCGCCGCTACAAAGGCCTTAAGCCCCGGCATGGTGCCCATGGTAGGATCGATGCGGTTATAGTAAATCCCCACCAGCACCCCGGCGGCTGCCGCCAATGCCGATCCTAGGGCAAAGGTAAAAGAAATCACCCGATCGACGTCTATACCCATCAGGCGGGCAGTATCTGCATCCTGAGACACAGCCCGCATGGCCCTGCCGATCTGGGTGTAATTGACAATATAATGCAGAACCACCATCAAGACCAAGGCGACGCCCAAGATGGCAATCTGCCGATTATCTACATACACCCCGCCGATTTCATAAGTCCGTAGAGGAAAAACATCGGGATATGACCGGGGGTCCGGTGTCCATGCCAAAAGTGCTGTATTTTGAATCAAGAATGAAACTCCGATGGCAGTAATTAGAGCAGCAATCCTGGTAGAATTCCGAAGGGGTCTATAAGCCAGCCGCTCGATAACCATGCCCAGCACTGCCGACACTGCCATAGCCGCCAGCAGAGCCGGCAGGAACGACAGGTGAAAGGTTCTAATGGCAAAATAACCGACAAAGGCGCCGATCATGTAGATGTCTCCATGGGCAAAGTTGATCAGCCTGATAATACCGTAAACCATTGTATAACCCAATGCAATGAGCCCATAAATGCTGCCCAGGGAAATGCCATTGACCAGCTGCTGGACGACTTCCTGCATTACCTCCATACCTACTCACCTTCCCCACAAGCAAATGCGCCCAAAAACACGATGACGCAACAGGCCATGGCCCGCTGCCCCCAAAGAAAACTGCCGCTATCTAGAATCCCGTGTCAAAGGTCATGGGCGACTTAGCCAGCCGCCCATGACTAACTCTGACCTGAAGCAGCAACTACCCAATTTCTGTCATCATAGGATTACGGTTCAACCCGCTCAACAAACTCATAGCCGCCTTCGACGACCTTGAGGATTACTGCGCTCTTGACGGGATTGCGGTTCTCATCCAGGGTGAGTACACCGGTGACCACGTGCAGATCCTTGGTCTTAGCCATCTCATCCCGGATGGCCGCCCGGGCTGCGGCTATATTTCGAGCTAGAGCAGCATCCCCTGCCCGCTCGATAGCATTAAAGAGTATCATAGCTGCATCATAGCCCAAGGCTGCGAACCCATCGGGCTCCTTGCCGTACTTCGCCCGGTAGTTGTCTAAGAACCGCTGAGAAACCTCATCCCCGGCGTCAGGATGATAGTGATTGGTAAAGTAGCTGCCGTAAACTGCGTCTCCGCCAATTTCAAACAGCTTCGGGGAATCAAACCCGTCGGGGCCGAGGATTGGCTGATCCATTCCCAGCTGCCGCATCTGCTTGGCAATCAGGCCTGCTTCTGTGTAGTAGCCCGGTACGTAGATTGCTTCCGGACTCTGGGCCCGAATCTTGGTC
Source organism: Bacillota bacterium (assembly GCA_012735435.1). Classification (GTDB taxonomy): domain Bacteria; phylum Bacillota; class Limnochordia; order DTU087; family DTU087; genus DTU087. Next base: position 4,082 of record JAAYHH010000058.1, read on the forward strand.
AGCTGGGCTCTGAAGTCCTGATCCCCTTCGCTGTAGGATTCCTTAGCCACGATTTTGCCGCCCAGGCCTTCGAAGGTCTCAACGAAAACTTCCTCTAGACCTACGCTGTAGTCATTGGTCCGGGCAGTGAGAACTGCAACTTCCCTAACACCCAGGGAGTTATAGGCGAAGTTAGCCATAATCTGGCCCTGTATCGGGTCAATGAGACAAGCCCGGAAAACGTAGTCGCCGGCCTGGGTAACCTTTTCTGCAGTAGAAGTTGCGGTAATCATAGGTACCTTCATCATCTGGGCAATCTGACCGCCGACGATGCTGTTGGCCGTTACCACTGCCCCAATAATGGCATGGACCTGATCCCTGGAAATCAGCTTTCGAAAAGCGTTGTTGGTCTCAGTGGCATCGGCCTTATTGTCTTCTATGATCAGCTGAACTTCACGGCCGAGGATGCCGCCCTTGGCATTGATCTCCTCGGCAGCGAGAGTCACAGCATCGATGACCGATAGACCGTAGGTTGCTACCGGACCGGTTGTAGGACCTACCACTCCGATCTTGAAGGGTGCAGCCGCTCCTGCACCTAGTGCCGCGGTCATCACCATTACCGCTGCAAGGATAATTGACACTACTCTTGATTTCGACACATCAACCCCTCCGTTCTTCCCCAGGGGTGTGCCAGATTGTGCAGTTCACCCTGGGCTGCAAATATTTACTGCCGATTATAGCTCAGCAACCGTCGGGTGTCAAGCACAAAATGGCGATTTCCTCACTTTTAATGTAAAAAATGTGTCAAAATCAACACGATGATGCCAACCGCCCATGTGTAGTAGGAAAAGACCCGCAGAGAATAGCGCTTGACTAGATTAATGAGTCCCCGAATGGCGGCAAACCCAGAAAGGGCCGCGGCCACAGTTCCAAGCAAGATGGGGCCCCAGGTTCCCTGATTCAACGCATTAACCAGGTCCCCAGCCTGCAGCACAACGGCTCCGGCAATCACCGGCACTGAAAGGAGAAAGGAAAACCTGGCTGCATCCTCCCGGGTGAGCTTCCGGGAAAGGCCGGCACTGATAGTGGTTCCGGAGCGGGAAATGCCCGGCACCAGGGCCAGGATCTGCCAAATGCCGATATGCAGTGCATCCTTGGGCCTCATCTTGTCCATGGTCCTGCTGCCTTCTAGACGGCCTTCCGCCCACCACAAAAGCCCTCCCGTCACCAAGAGGGCAGCACCCACAACGCTGACGGAGGAGAAAAGCTGTTCTATGAAATCCCGTGCCAGGAACCCTACAATGCCAGCGGGCAAGGTTCCTATAATCAGTAAAAAAATCAACCGCCGGCCGGCTTTGACCCGTTCTGCACCAGGACCTTCTCCCACCGGCTGCAGCCCTGTAAAAAGCAGAGCGACCTCATCCCATAAGGCTGCAACTACAGCAATCAGGGTACCTAGATGGACCATGACATCAAAGGTCAAATTGGGCTCCTCTAGGCCGAATAATTGGCCGAAAAGGACTAGATGTCCCGAAGAGCTAACCGGGAGAAACTCCGTTAATCCTTGAACAACTCCTAATATGATGGCTTCCCAGACACTCATCTCTCAGCGGCTCGGATGACCGCTCTCACCCCTCTTTCTCTTTGCTTCATGCCAAGGGCAGCTTGCTCAGCTAGGGACCAGCCGCCTTACCAACCGGGCTAAGTACTTTATACACGGCAGGGCAATCAAGGCAGTAGTTATATTGAACAACACATGCCCGTTGGCGATTTGGCGGACCACATCTTGAGAGCCGCCCTGGAGCAGCTGCAGGAAAAAATCCATTACCGGCAGTGCCACCACCACCCCCAAGCAGTTAAAGAGCAGGTCACCAACCGCCGTCTGCCGGGCTTCAGGGATAGTGCCAATACTAGCAATCAATGAAGTCAACACCGTGCCGATATTGCTGCCCAAAACCACCGCCATCCCGCCGGATAGTCCCAGCAGCCCCTCCCCCGCCAGGGCCATAGCTAGGCCGATGGTGGCACTGCTGCTTTGAAAAATAGCTGTAAGTATTATCCCTGCCAGTATACCAGAATAAATGCTATTTTCCCACTCTAAGATGAGATTAGCCAAATAAGGCAGGTCGGCCAGGGGTCTGAGGGCCAGGGATACCAGCTCTATGCCCCAAAGGAGCCCTCCTGCCCCCGCGACAATGCACCCGACGGCGCCCCACCGGGTTTTTCTACCGAGAACGAAGACAGCGGCGCCTAAACAAATTGCCCAGGGGGCTCCGGTCACCCATCGGAAGGAAATAAGCTGCGCGGTCAAAGTAGTCCCGATATTGGCTCCTAGAATAATGCCCAAGGCCTGTTCGAGGCTGAGCAGCTTGGCATCAACCAATCCCACGGCAGCAGCAACGGTTGCACTGCTGCTTTGGGTAAGGGCTGTAGTCACTGCTCCTGTAATTAGACCTAGTCCCGGACTTGCTGTAAAGCGCTGAAGTATCCACCGGAGCCGCGTTCCAGCCGCACTCCGCAAGCCTTGGGTCATTGTCCGGAGTCCAACAAGAAAGATCAAAATCCCCAGCACTGTGCCTGCAGCTATGGCAACCATATCACCGCCTCCTGGCCCATCCTATGCCGAGGCAGAGCCAAGCAGAACACAGCTGTCAGAGGAGTAATGCAGAAAGACGGCGGTTCAACCGCCGTCCTTGAAACTTAACTTAAGGATTCGCTATTTCGTGGGGAGTAAACTAACGACACTGCCGGGCACAAGCTCCGGCCGGAGAAAGTCCCTCGGGTCTGTACTTAGGAGCTTGACTATCCTTCCCTGGCCAAACTGCAGGGGTTCGACCAGCACCTGTACCCCTTGCCAATCCAGCTGCATGAGGTCTTTGGGCTTTTCTTCCACACCTTCCCAAACCACCTCCGGAGGGATGATTGTCCACATCATTGTGCTCCACCTCCCGGACCCGGCAGGCTCCCTTGACGGGGAAAGCCCTCTGCTTGCTGAAAGCCCTCTGGCTGCTGCGGGATTAGCGGCCACACTGTAGGAGATGGCCGGTGGTTGGGGCGGCTTTCACCGGTCCTTGCGTCGATCATTTCCTCCAGCTTTGCCATCGCCTGAGCCAGGCCCCCGACTTCATTGATTAAGCCTACCCTCACTGCTTCACGGCCGATGAGGACAGTGCCGATATCCCGCATCAGATCCCCTGTCCGGAACATCAGCTCTCGAAGCTGCTCTTCAGCGATGGAGCTGTTTTCTACAATGAAACGGACCACCCGATCCTGCATTTTGTCCAGGTATTCATAGGTTTGGGGAACTCCCACCACCAACCCAGTTAACCTGATGGGATGGACAGTGATTGTAGCTGATTCGGCGATGAAGCTGTAATCCGCCGCCACGGCAATGGGAGCTCCAATAGAGTGTCCGCCCCCCAATACCAAAGACACACTGGGCTTGGATAACCCCTTGATCATTTCCGCAATGGCCAATCCAGCTTCAATATCACCGCCTACTGTATTGAGTATTATCAAGACTCCCTGAATCTCCGGACTCTGCTCCACTGCTACCAGCTGCGGTATAATATGCTCATACTTAGTGGTCTTATTACGGGGCGGCAGGAGAATATGGCCTTCCACCTGCCCCACTATTGAGACACAGTGAATCCGGGATACCTCCGGCGCCGGCAGCGCCGTCTGTCCAAGCTGCTTGATGTTTTCCAGGACAGCCTTCTGCCCTTCGGCCGCTGCTTTGTCGGGCATCTCGTGACCCGGCCCTATTTCCGGCATCCACGGCTCCTCACTTCCAACCTGCGGTCCCAAACCACCATAACCGGAAACATCCATTCCCGGCTGGCCCATATCCTTGTTTGCTCCCAGCGGCTTGTCCACCCAGTTCATCCTTCCCGTTATCTAGCTCCACTCTACCTGTAGAGTATTCATCACAGAACTCCCCATTAGTATAACTACCGCTGGATTTTTTATGACCCATCATCACACCTCCATGATGATGGGCATGATCATGGGCCGACGTTTCGTCCTCTGATAAAGCATCTGTGTCAAGCCGTCTTTGACATTGCCCTTAATCAAGTTCCACTCGGTTATTCCTTCGGCTTCACACTGCTTAAGAATCTGCTTTACTTCTTCCCTTGCTTCTTCGATGAGCTTTTCTGATTCCCGCATGTAGACAAATCCCCGGGAGATAATATCCGGTCCCGCTACTACCGTCCCCGACTGCTTGTCTATTGTAGTAACAACGATGAGGATCCCGTCTTGGGCCAGCTGCTTTCTGTCCCGCAGTACGATATTGCCGACATCGCCAACGCCCAGCCCGTCCACAAGCACCTGACCGGCGGTTACCTTGCCCGTCTTGGCTATCCCTTCTGAGCGAATCTCCACAACATCGCCGATATCGCAGAGAAGGATGTTTTTCGATGGAATTCCCACCATTTCGGCGAGTTCTGCATGCCGGACCAGCATCCTGTACTCTCCGTGGATGGGCATGAAATACCGGGGCCGGCACAAGTTCAGCAGGAGCTTTAATTCTTCCTGGCTGGCATGACCAGATACGTGAATCCCTGAAACAGCTTGGTAAATCACCCTCGCTCCCTGGCGGAACAAGTGGTTGATAGTCTTGCCCACCAATTTCTCATTACCGGGGATGGGCATGGCCGAAATGACTACCGTATCACCGGGCATGATATCCACCTTCCGGTGCTCTGCCATGGCCATGCGGGTCAGGGCCGCCATGGGCTCCCCTTGACTGCCGGTGGTGATAATTACCACCTTGTCGGCCGGATACTTGTCCAGTTCATCAATGTCTACCATGATTCTCGGCGGAACATTCAGATAGCCGAGCTCGCTGGCAATACTGACATTGTTGATCATACTGCGGCCGACAATACCAACCTTCCGACCGTGTTTGGCAGCGGCGTCAATGATCTGCTGGATTCGATGGATATTGCTGGAAAAGGTGGCAACCAATATCCGGCCCGGTGCTTCATCGAAAACTTGATCAAAGGCCTGACCTACCACCCGTTCCGATAATGTGTAGCCAGGCCTTTCAGCATTGGTACTATCAGACATCAGCAGCAATACACCATCTCGGCCAAGCTCAGCAAACCTGTGCAAATCCATCACCCGGCCGCCGATAGGTGTTTGATCCAGCTTAAAATCACTGCAGTAAACGATCACGCCCTGGGGAGTGTGAACAGCCATAGCAACCACATCGGCTATACTGTGATTAACATGGATAAATTCAACCTCCAGGGCACCGACTTTAACGCTGCCTCCGGCTCTAACCTCCCGCAGGTCCGCGGTAGAAGCCAAACCGTGCTCCTCCAGCTTGCCCTTTAAGAGCCCCAGAGTCAGGCGTGTACCGTAGATAGGCGCATTAAGCACCTGGAGCACGTATGGCACGGCTCCAATATGATCTTCATGGCCGTGGCTAAGAAAAATTCCCCTAACCCGGTCCTTATTTTCCACTAAATAGGTAATATCCGGGATAACCAGGTCGATGCCCAGCATTTCTTCTTCTGGAAACATCACCCCGGCATCAATCACAATAATGTCATCTTCATACTCCAAAACCCACATGTTTTTCCCTATTTCCCCGACACCGCCCAAGGGAATTAGGGAAACTGGTTCCTTCTTATTTCCCAAACAACAACCACCCCTTCACTATTCTCACTTCTGTACTAGATGCATTTCTTCCAGTACCTTGCGAATCGCTTCAGTCTCTGCTTCACCGGCTGCAACCAGGGGCAGACGGACACCCCCTACAGGGCAGCCGACCATATTCAGTGCAAGTTTGACCGGTACAGGATTTGTCGTGATAAATAATGCCTTAAACAAAGGCAAGAGCTCCACATTGAGCTTGGCTGCCGTGGCGACATCGCCCTGAAGATATGCTCCGATCATATCTTGGATCTGGCGGCCCACCAGATGGGAAGCAACACTGACAACCCCAGTGCCTCCTACAGACATGATCGACAGTGTCAAGCTGTCATCACCGCTGTAAATGGCAAACTCCTTGGGCAAAACCCGCCTAAGTTCGGCAGCTTGCTCTAAATTCCCGCTGGATTCCTTAATGGCCACGATATTGGGAATCTCCGCCAGGCGGGCCATGGTCTCCGGCAGAATATTAACACCTGTCCGGCCGGGGATATTGTAAATCATGATGGGCAGCGAAGTGGACTCGGCCACGGTGCGAAAATGCTGATAAAGCCCTTCCTGGCTGGGTTTATTGTAATAAGGTGCCACCAGCATGATTCCATCAACGCCCAGCCGCTGCACTGCCTGGGTTAACTCCACTGTCTCAGCTGTGCAGTTGGAGCCGGTACCCGCCAGTACGATTGCTTCACCGCCTACGGCATCTACA
>JAAYHH010000007.1 GCA_012735435.1 Bacillota bacterium
CCTTAATATCGCTTTCAAACTCCTTTCCATGGCCCATAAAGAACCAGTGTTCGGCCCGGTGTGTTGAAACACCAGCTGCAAGGCCCTCTCTGCGAAAGGCTTCGAAGAGCTCTCCTACAACATCTCTCTTCGGGCCCATGTTAAAGGCGTTGTACTTAGAAAGCTCGCTCCTATACATCTGGAACCCATCATGGTGTTCCGCTACCGGGATGACATATCTTGCTCCAGCCTGTCTAAACAGCATGGCCCATTCCTTTGGATCGAATCTGGAAGCAGTAAACATGGGAATGAAATCCTTATACCCGAAATCCTTGTGGTGGCCGTAAGTCTTGATGTGATGCTCAAACTCGGGTGTTCCCTGAATGTACATGTTCCGTGGATACCATTCATTGCCAAAGGCTGGGACAGAATATACTCACCAGTGAATGAAGATCACAAACTTTGCGTTTTGGTACCATCTCGGAACCTGGAAACTACCTAGAGAATCCCAGTCATCTGAAAACGGCCCTTTCCTAATGACCTCATCGCCCTGTGCCAAGCTGTTTTTGTAGAAATCCATTCTCAAGCCTCCCCCCACGATTCTCATCGGATAATTTGAATGCTTATTCTGCCCTTTCCACCTTACCTACTAGCTATCCTGTTCTCCTGGCCAGTTCTCGATTGACCCCTAAGCGCTACCAGGGAATTTGACCAGGCAGCCGGCCTGCCGCAGACAGGATAAACGGGACAAACGCAAAGAATACAGCGCAGCAATAATTGATGCGCTTATCCCCAGAGGCAGTACCCAGCTTCCCTTGGTTCAACTTCCTGTAGAATGATAGTGCCTTACCCCAAAAAGCCAAATCCGAAGACACACCAAGCAAAACCCCAGCCCCGCCAGGGGCGACAGCCAAGCAAGCAGCGGAGAAATATCTTTGAGGCTGGGATGTTCCAGCACCGCAGATAACGGCACCCAGTTAATTGCCGCCAGGGGGATCACCATGGTAAAAAAGCGGCGAAACCACTGGTTATAAATTGAAATTGGCACCTGCGCGGCCTCTACACCTCCGTAGGTGGCTAGATTCACCACCTCAAGACTGTCAACCGACCAGAAGGACAAGGTTGCCTGTAAGATGAAAAGACCGGCAAAAAGTAAACTGCCGCCTAAGATGGAGCCGATGATAAGAAGAACCTGCATTGCTGTAAGTGTTATGTCGAGATTGCTAATCCCCCACCCCAGTACCACCAGCCCTTGGGTAAATCTGCCGATCCGCATCAACTGAAACTCAAGGCCCAGTACCTGCAGCACTGTGCTGCGGGGCCTTAAGAGAATGCGGTCAAAATCTCCGGAGCGCACATAGCGGTGGAAAGTGTCAAAGCCCCGGGCGCCGGCCTCAGCCAAGGCAAAGGCTGTATGTACCATTCCGTAAAACACGGCAACCTGCGGCAAAGTCCAATCCTGCAGACTTCCGAAGCGGGCAAACAGCGCCCAAATGGCTAGAAACTCAATACCTGTGACCAGCAAGTTGCCCGCGGTCATCATCAGAAATGACGCGGGATACTGCAGTTGACTACGAAAGGATATGCCGACATACCGAAG
>JAAYHH010000059.1 GCA_012735435.1 Bacillota bacterium
GCTATGAATTCCCCCTTCCGCCCAGGACCTGGCAGGAACTCCTTGATGTAGCCAAATTCTTCAACGGTAAGGATTGGAACGGCGACGGCAAGCCCGACCACGGAATTACCATGCACCTCAAGGTAGGTGAACAGGGCTTATTCAACTATCTGGCCCTGGCAGCTTCCTTCGTGGTCAATCCGGCACCCGGTGATGATCCAACCAAGGTCACCCGCTACAATAACGTCTTCTGGTTCGACCCCGAGACCATGGAACCCCTCATCAACAGCCCAGGACATGTGCGGGCCTTAGAGCTCATGACGGAGCTGGTTGGGGCAGGTCCCCGGGCCATGCTGGGCTGGGGTCTGGCTGAGGCTTGGGATGTCTTCCTGCGGGGCGATGCTGCCATGTGCTTCACCTTCGGTGACGTGGGCACCCTCTCCCAGGATCCCCGTCAGTCCTCCATCCGGGGTAAGCAAGGTGTTGTAGCTATCCCCGGCAGCACTGAAGTCTACGATTTAGAGACTAAGCAGTGGAAGAAACTGGATCAGCCTAACTTCGTGGCCAATGAATCCGGTGCATCCTGGAGTCCGGTCATTTCCAAGTACTCCAAGAACCCGGATCTAGTGGCCTACTTCTGCTCGCTGATGGCAACACCACCCATCAACCACTGGAATGTAGCCTGGGGCTGGACCGGTATCGACCCCGGTACCACCTATGACTTCCTGCCGCCCTATGGAAAGGCATCCGTTGAGGATTACGTCCAGACCGGGTACGATGCAGAAGATGTCACCGAATTCCTCAACGCTTACCTTGAGATGTGGTTCGATTATCCCCTCAGCATCCCGTATCTGCGGATACCGGGAACAGCGGACTACATCGAGAGCCTAGACATCCACCTCTCTGAGGCTCTTTCCGGTCAAGTTTCAGCCCAAGAGGCCCTTGACAGGACTGCCCGGGATTGGGAGCGGATTACCAATCGGTTGGGCAAAGAGACGCAGCTGCAGCTGTATCGGGAGGCTATCGGATACACGGGAGAATAAAGCTTAACACTTGACTTGGGTGGTCGGCATCGCCTAAAGGCTTGTCTGCCGGCGGTGCCGGCCATTTTGGACTTATCGGCAGCTGGGTGAAGGCAGGCCCCCTTCACCCCCATCTACATGCGGTGAGGTGTTCCCATTGGCTAGAAAACCAGCAGATAGAGATCGCAGCCGGATATTCTTTATCGCCCCAGCCGTTTTGTGGCTGTTGGCATTCACCTTGTTTCCGCTTCTGTACTCATTGTATCTTAGTCTTCATGGCTCTAGATTCCTGAGGGTGACCCACTTCGTGGGTTTGGAAAACTATCGTATGGTACTCGCCGACTACCGTTTCTGGCAGGCCTTTCGGGTTACCTTGATCTTTGTGGCTGTCGGCGTCACAGCTACTACCGTCCTTGGACTGCTCCTTGCCCTGTTGTTCAACCACCCTATTAGAGGCATCCGAGTTTTTCGGACCCTCTCCACCATCCCGCTGTTTACAGCTCCAGTGGCCATCGGGTACCTTTGTATGATAATTTTCTACGAAGAAGGCGGTCCCATCAACAACTTTCTCCTCACCCTGGGCATGAACGGAATCAATTGGATCTCTGACCCCTTCTGGGCCAAGGTAGCGGTGGCCTTCGCCGACACCTGGCAGTGGACTCCCTTTGCTTTTCTGGTACTGCTGGCGGCTCTCCAGGCCGTTCCCGATGAGCTGTATGAGGCCGCGGCACTGGATACAGTCAGCAGCTGGCAGACCTTTGTACACATCACTTTGCCCATGATCCGCCCCGCCCTGGTTACAGTCATTCTCCTGCGCACTGTAGAGGCCTTCAAGATCTTCGACATAGCATTTTCACTGACTAACGGCGGACCGGGATTGGCAACCCGCACCCTCACCTTCAACGTCTACACCACCGGTCTGCGGGACCAGAACTTAGGGGAAGCAACGGCAATAGCTTTCTTGTTGGTGATTCTCATGCTCAGTGTTACCTTCGTGTTCTTCCGGATTTACCGCAGCCAATACGAATAAGGAGAGATGCACCATGTACCGACCACAAATGCCTTTGTGGAAAAGGATCCTTATGGGTACTGCCATGGTAATAGCCACTATTTGGCTCATCTTCCCCTTTTATTGGGCAGTAATTACCTCCTTGAAGAAACCGGCCGATGTTTTTAAGCTGTCCTTTATACCGTTTCTGCAGTTTCAACCGACATTAGACAACTGGCGGACTGAACTTACCCTCCGCACCAGAGAGGTCTTCGGCGGCCTCAGCAACAGCTTCATCATTGCCGTTTCTGCCGCTGCAATTGCCTTAGTCATCGGTACTTTGGCTGGATACGGCTTAGCCCGGTTCCGCTACCACCGTTGGAAGAATAAAGATATCGCCATGTGGATCTTGTCCCAAAGATTCCTCCCGCCGGCAGCAACAGTCATCCCCTTCTTCCTGATGATGCGAAAGCTGGGGCTCGTCGACACAAGGCTGGGCTTGATCATTGTCAATGTGACCTTCACCATTCCTTTTACAGTTATGATTCTGCGGGATGCCTTCGGGGAGCTGCCCATTGAGCTTGAGGAATCCGCCCTAGTAGACGGGTGTTCACCCTTCCAAACCCTGATTTGGATTGCCCTGCCGTTAGTGGCACCGGCTTTGGGCAGTGCCGCGATCATCAGCTTTGCCTTTACCTGGAATGAGTTCTTGTTTGCCTTTATTCTCACCTATTCCAGGGCAACCCCCATGACGGTGGTGATCGCCGGTACCCAGGATACCCAAGGCGTGCAGTTTTGGTATGTCTCTACTCGCATGCTGATGGCTGTCATCCCCCCGACGATTCTTGCCATGGCCATCCAGCGGTATATCGTCAGGGGCCTTACCTTGGGGGCTGTCAAGGGATAAAGGCTAGGGCTTTAGAAAAGGCAGTATAATAGGGTTGCGGCAGGGGTTGACTCCCTGCCGCAGTTGCTACAGCCAATCCTTGAGAAACTGCAGGACCTCACACCGCATGGCAGCAGTTTCAAAGTGGCCGGTATTGTACCTTACAAGCCGCCAGGCCTCCGGCGCGCCCATTTCCCGATAGACCTCCTTTAGTGCTTCATCGACTCGATCCAGCCCTTTGGGAGGTGTGAGGCGGTCATAATTTCCTGCCAAGGAAAGATGGGGCCTAGGCGCGATCAGGGCATTAATGGATGCTGTGGAAAAATGCTTGAGCAGCCCCGGGACATAATAGTATATCCCGTGGCCATCAAGCCCCCTTGTCTCGATAAGGGCTTCAAAATCTGTGAGGCAGCAGATATCAATACAAACCTTTACCCGTGGGTCTAAAGCAGCAACCCACCAGGCCATGGTGCTGCCCATGGACATTCCCAAAGTGGCAATGCGCCCACCGTCAACATCGGGACGGGTAAGAAGGTAATCGATGGCCTTCAGGCTGTCGTAAACCATAAGCCCCCAGAGCACCTGACCCCGCCACAGAAGCTCCTTAAAAAGCTCAGATTCGGTCCGTCCCCGCCGCTCGCCAAAATTCCAGGCATCGATGGCCAAAGCTCCCCATCCCTGCTCAGCCAAAGCCTGGGCATAGGGCGGATCCTGCAGGTATTCACGGCCGCGGATCAGTTCATCTTTTCCAATGGTATAGTTCCCGCCGTGGGAGTGGTTGAAAAGGACTACAGGAAACGGCTCCTTCGCATCCACCGGTCTCGTAAAATATGCCGGCACAGGTTCCACGCCGTTTAGTTCCAGAAGCAAACGCTCCAGTACATACGAACCGCAGTCCTCTTCTCCCAAGAACTTGGCACTGACCTCCCTGTCCCTGGGAGGCAGATCCCCTAAGAGGCTGTAGAGCAAATCCCTTTGCTCTGCCTGCTGTTCGGTAGTTAGCGTCATTATTCTCCCCCCAAGTTAACAGCTAACACCTACTTGATCTTTATCCTGAACACCACCGGAAGGTCACTCTTAACCCCTTTGGTCTGAATGATGAGGCCCTCGGAATTTCGCTCCCATTGGACCTCCTCCTCAAAGCCAAGGACTTCTACATTGTCGATGATTCCGTGGAAGTAAGGCTTGCTGGAGGCATCCCGCTCAGCCAAGGACCGGATGAGAACCTTGCCATCCTCTGGATACTTCAGGACAGTCGCGTACAGATTGGATCCTTTCACGGTGAAGCGGATATCCTCTGGTGTAAACTGTTTTTCCACATTATCGGTGAACTGTCCCTCGGGGATTTGAGTCGGTCCTTCCCCTGATTCTCGCCATACCTTAGAATCATAGATAGCCTCACCATTGACCCGCAGCCATTCCCCGATTGCCAGCAGAACCTGCCGTTCTTTTTCGCAAATTGTGCCATCTGCTTTGGGGCCAACATTCAGCAGCAGGGTTCCGTTCTTGCTCACTATATCCACCAAATCGCAGATGATCTGGTTAGCCGATTTGTAGCTGTTGTTTTCTGTATAGCACCATGAGTTCTTGGCAATAGCTGTATCGGTCTGCCAGAAGTAAGGTTTGGCCTCAGCAAACTGACCCCTTTCAATATCCACTACGGCCGTTCCGAACATGAAGGCATCGTGTTTGTAGTTAATCGCTACCTCCTGTCCCCATTCACAAGCTCGGTTGTAGTAATAGGCGGCAAAC
>JAAYHH010000060.1 GCA_012735435.1 Bacillota bacterium
ATTGTCTGAAACAGCTGTTCAGGCTGGTAGCACAGGTCTGTCGGGGATATCTGGGCAAGGGCTTTAACAAAGGCCTCCTGCCTGGCCAGTTCGCCGATGGCCTTTTCTAGACGGCCCATGTGGACCTTGCCTTCTTCAAAGAAGGAGCGGGCAACCTGCCAGCCCTTGGTGGGAAAGGCGCATAAACCCGGCAGCAAAGAAATTTCCTCCCGGGTTAAGGGATTCGCCTCCTGATAGCTCCTGATGATAAAGACGGCTTTGTCTACATCCCAGCCGCTGTGGCGAAGGAGCATTTTTCCCAAGTCATAAATGCGCAGGTCAGTGCGGGCATTGTCGAAGTCAATAATGTAAATTTTGCCGTCACTGCCTAAAATCAGGTTGCCGGTAGTAGGGCTTGTGTGGCAGACCGTAACGAAATCCGACACTTGACTCAACTGGCCATAACCTGCTTCATCCAAGAGCTGTAGGCCGATGCCCATCAACCGGATAAAGTCATCGGCGACCTTCCAGAACCGGCGGCCAAATTTGCCCTTGCGGGCACCTTCGGCCTGCTGTCGGTAACGCTCTAGATCCTCAGCCTGCCCGGTGTATTTAGCTTGCCAGTGGGTTGGAAAGCTCCGCTGGCAGTTTTCCGGAGCTTTGTAGTCCTGCAGCAAACGGTGCATCTCACCGATGACCTTTGCTGCCATTTCTAAATGAAAGGGATCCTCTGAGTTGATTTCCTCACCCTGTATCCATGCAGACATATAGAATAGACCCTCTGGCGTCTCAACATATGGCAGGCCGTCCCTGGTCAAATTGAGAGGCACAGTCCTTCTCCAGCCTTTGCCGGCCAAGTGTTCCAGAACCCCATGAACGTATGCCAACTCTGCCTGGGAATACTTAAACTGCTTGATCTTCTTCCAGCCCTGGCTGGTGTTGACTCTAAATACTCTCCGTCTTCTTTCTGCGTGGAGTATTCGCAGGTCATAGGCATCCGCAATAGACTGGAGCACCCCGTATTGATTGAGCACCCTTCGAAAACCAGAACGACGCCGTTTTTCCCTTCTGCCCATTCCCGTTCCCTCCCGTCGGGATGTCAGCTTCCGTATATTAATATGATAGGAATGAAATCCCTGTGCTTCATTCACCAAATCTCCAGCGGTCAAATATAATAAGTACGCACTATGGCCCTTGATTACCAACCGGCTGCATGTGCCTGTGAAAGGATGGAGAGCTGGTGACCATAGAAGTGGCGGCTGCCCTCCGTTTCGGTATTGAGCCAAAGGAAATCACGGCAGTTCGCCGAGCCTTCAGAGTTGTCAGTGACCAAGGTGTATTCGCTTTAAAGGAAAGCCGCCAAAGCGAAGCTGACATACTTTTCATCCATGCTGCGAAGGAACACCTATATAAGCAAGGTATGAAAAATATCGACCGATATGTCCTCGACGAAGAGGAACGTCCTTATATAGAAATTGAAGGGCGTTTTTTCGTCATGAGCCCCTGGGTAGAGAGCCGGGAGGCCCATTATGACTCAACGGGTGACGTTACGGCAGCCGCAGCCCAACTGGCAGAGCTCCACCAAAAGGCCCAGGACTTTGAGCCGCCTCCAGTTCCTGGGCGGATTCTCTGGGGTTCATGGCCTGACTTGTGGAGAAGGCGGCTTGCGCTTCTTGAAGAGTACAGACAGATGGCAGAGGAAGAGAGCAGCCCAAGCCGCTTTGCCCGCCGTTTCCTGAGGCATATTGACCGCTATCAAGAGCAGGGCCGGGAAGCCTTGGAGCTGCTTTCCCATACAGACTATGAACAGGTGTGCAGCCGCTACCGAGAGACAAGCAGCATCTGTCATCATGATTATTCCGAACGGAATGTGCTTTTCACACCGGAAGGCGGTATCCACCTGGTGGATTTCGATTACTGCATATGCGATCTTCCCATCCACGATCTGGTAAACTTCCTGCGCCGGGTAGCCAAGTTCACAGACTACGATGCAGATGTGATCTGCCTTGCCTTGACAGCATACCTGGAAAGAAATCCTTTACCCCGGGAGGAACTGCAGCTCTTTATCCCTCTTTGGCTCTGGCCGCAAAAATTCTGGGAAGTAGCCCACCAATACTATGGGGAAACCCGGACCCGGCCCAGGAAGAAGTATGCTGACCGCCTGCGCCGGCGCTGTCGTACCCGCAAGCAGGAAAGGCACCTATTGGAGCAGGTGGCTAGGACCTTTAAGTTAGATTAGAACATCGCAATCAGCAGCAGAATTTGGGATGAGGGGAGAAAGCCGTGGCCAGGATATGTATTGATGCCCGCCCAGCGGTCATCGCTAGAGGTACAGGCATCGGCAACTACACCTATCAGTTAATTCAATACTTGGCCGTGCTGGATCAACAGCACGAATACTACTTGCTGTGGCCCGATGATGGGACAGAACCGCTGCCCCTGCCGCCCCGTTTTCACTTTCATCCCATGACCCGCAGCCGGCTGGAGGAAGCTGAGCAGCTGCCCCGGTGGCTGGAATCTCAAGGGATTGAACTATACCATGCACCGGATAATGGTCTGCATGCCTTTCCGTCATATACCTGTCCAATGCTGGTTACCATCCACGACTTGATCCCCTTCGTCATGCCGGAGACTGTCCGAAGGGGTTACCGGCGCAATTTCTTAGAGAAAGTGCCTAAGATCGCCCGGGAAGCCTTCTGTATCCTAACAGTCTCCCAGGTGGCCAAGAGGGATATTCACAGCATTCTAGACATACCCGAGGAGAGAATACGGGTAATCTACCCTGCCCAAGAGGCAATCTTTGTCCCAGGGGATTCAGAGCGGGCAAGATACCGGCTTCAGAGCCGATACGGCATTGCCAGTCCGTATATTCTATATACCGGTGGGCTTAATCCCCGCAAGAACGTTGCAGAGCTGATCTACGCCTTTGCCAAAGCAAGAAAATACTGGGATCGGGAAATACAGCTGGTGATTCCAGGGGAGTTTTCTGCCCAAACAGAGCAGCTTCCCCTTCTTTGTCAAGCACTGGGAGTTGATGAGTCTGTGCTTTTCCTGGGTTTTGTCCCTATGGATGATCTGGTGACCCTTTATCAAGGGGCGGAGCTCTTTGCTTACCCCAGTCTTTATGAAGGTTTCGGTCTTCCCCCTCTCGAGGCCATGGCTTGCGGCGTTCCAGTCATCACCAGTCCAGTACCGTCTGTGACTGAAGCAGCAAGGGACGCAGCACTTCTTTTCAATCCGGAAGATACCACCTCTTTGGTTGAGCATCTTAACCTGGGCCTTTGGGAAATGCCGCTGCGGAGGACCATGCGGCAGAGGGGACTGGCCGCGGCAGCTTCCCTGAGCTGGGAAAAGACCGCTGTGGAAACTTTAGCGGTATACAATGAAATTCTAAGTACCCAAGGGTACAACGAAGGGCAGGTGAGGCCAATTGAAGCTTGATCCCCGCTTGCGCAAATGGACCAAAAGACTGCCCCGCTGCAAGAATTATCGGCCCATCCTGGACCTGCTGGAGTCCATCGTGCCCATTCTAGTTGCAGCGGCTACTTTGCTGGTCTTTTTGATATTGATCCTCAACCCTGGAACTCTGCTGGCCATCGTCACCCTCCTGCTGGTACTTGCAGTTCTGGGATTCGCAGGAAAGTGCTAGATGGGAAAGTTCGTATCAAAATGCACCTGCATATTGATGATGGCGATTGGCTTGAGCCTTCAACAAAGCCAAGAAGACTCTCTGCCTATTGCTGGCATTTAGCGCGATTTTCTAGCAATTTTACCCCCATCGACGATTCGCCCTCTAAAGGAGGAAAATACTAAGGAGCTTCAAGGCCCATTACCGGGGCCCTTCGCCTGTCCTCGATCTTAACAATGCCCTCTAGATCAGCCTCACTCCATCTTCCAACCGCAATTTGCTTTTGAGTCTTTCAACGACTACAATGTATGTAGCGCCTTTTAGGGAGGTATCAGAGTGAGCACTCGCCAGCTCGTTAGGGCAGCTTTTATTGCAGCTGTTTATATCCTATTAGTATATATATTTGCGGGGGTTAGTTTCGGTATTTTTCAGCTGCGTCCAGCGGAGGCGCTTACCTTACTGCCTATGCTTTACCCCGAGGCCGTACCCGCCCTCTTTGTTGCTGTAATGCTTAGCAACATCCTAGGAGGCTTGGGTCCCTGGGATGTTTTTGGCGGAAGCCTTGTAACCCTCCTGGCTGCTTGGCTGACTTATCGCTACCGGCACAGCTGGATAGCCTATGCTTCTCCCATAGTCTGTAATGCACTGCTGATCAGCATCTACCTGCATCTGATTTTCGAAGTGCCTTACTGGCTGTCGGTGGTGGGTATAGGCATTAGTGAAGCTTTTTCCGTCCTCGTTTTAGGCATACCTCTCGTTAAGCTGCTTGAACGCCGAGGTACCAGGCAGTAGACATGCAATGGACCGCCCCACGATGTGTGATTGTGTTAATTATCACAAACAATAGGTAAAATAAAACATTTCTTTTATAGCACTATTTCTTCGAGAAAAATCGACAGGAGATAGGCTAAGCAATAACGAATAATGAGCTGGTTACGATCTCGTCATGTTGCGATTTCGTTAACCGGCAGCAAACTGGCAAACTGAACGGAGGTAGGACATGAGTACAGCTAGAACCTTTAGGGGAGGCATACACCCCGTCGGCTACAAAGAGCTGCCCAGCGGCAGAGCCATCGTCACGATGACTCCCCCCGCTGAAGTCATTGTTCCCCTGAAGCAGCATGTAGGAGCTCCCTGCGAGCCCCTTGTAAAAAAAGGCGATGTAGTCAACAAGGGGCAAAAAATCGGTGATTCCGATGAGTTCATCTCGGCACCTGTCCATGCGCCGGTCTCTGGCGTAGTAAAAGGGATTCAGCCGTGCACAGACCCATCTGGCACTATTGTACAGGCTGTAGTAATTGAGAATGATGGTGAGGAACGTTTGGATCCCAGCATCAAGCCTAACCCAGACTTGAGCCAGCTGGATGCTGAGACCATTAAGAATATTGTCCGAGAAGCGGGTATTGTCGGCCTGGGAGGAGCCACTTTCCCGACCCATGCCAAACTGTCACCGCCCCCGGACAAGAAAATCGAGACCCTGATTATTAATGGTTGTGAATGTGAGCCCTATCTCACCTGTGATCACCGCCTCATGGTTGAACAGCCAGAGCGGGTCGTGTTCGGAACCAGGGCCCTGATGAAGGCTTTGGGCGTCGAAAAGGCGTACATCGGCATCGAAACCAACAAACCCGATGCTATCGCCGCGCTGAAGAAGGCATCAGCCGACTATCCCGGCATCGAAGTCATACCCCTAGAGTACAAGTATCCCCAGGGTTCCGAAAAACAGCTAATCACCGCTATCACCGGCAAGCAGGTACCGAATAACGGTCTGCCCATGGATGTCGGCATCGTGGTTAACAATGTAGAGACTGCTGCGGCTGTGCAGGCAGCCATCGAAACCGGTATGCCCCTTATCGAGCGGGTAGTAACTGTTTCCGGGGAAGGGGTCAAAAATCCGCAGAACCTCTTGGTCCGGATTGGCACTCCTATCGGTGAAGTGATTGAGGCAGCCGGCGGATTTAACGGCTCTCCAAAGCAAGTCATCATTGGAGGTCCTCTGACAGGGGTTGCCCAGTCGAGCCTGTCGGTTCCAGTCACCAAGTGCAATACTGGTATCTTGGTCTTTAATGAACTGAAGAAACCCAACAAGCCTGAGCCGTGCATCCGCTGCGGACGGTGTGTCGATGCTTGCCCATCCTTCTTGCTGCCGGTAAACTTGGCCAACCTGTCTGATATTGGCCAATACGATAAGGCAGTAGAATTGGGATTACTCAGCTGTGTTGAATGCGGCAGCTGTTCTTATGTATGCCCTGCCCACCGCTTCCTGCTGCAAAGCATTCTGCTGGCTAAACAGGAAGTAGAGGCTCAGAGCTACAAGAAAACTAGCTAAGAGGGAGGGGACTACTCATGCAGGATAACGTGAAAAACACTGACATAAAGCTTGTAATGTCTCCGGCCCCCCATGTGTCAGATACAGATACAGTTCCAAAGATAATGTTTGGGGTCGTGATTGCTTTAATACCAACTCTGCTGGCATCACTGTACTTTTTCCGGCTTCAAGCCCTCGGGCTAGTTGTGGTGACAGTTGGTGCTTGCGTCCTTACAGAGTGGGCTTTTCAGAAATTGAGGGG
>JAAYHH010000061.1 GCA_012735435.1 Bacillota bacterium
GCATGCCCTTCACCGCAGAAGACGTCAAGTTTACCATTGACTTCATGAAAGAGAACCAGGTGCCCCGCTATCTGGCCAATGTAGACAAAGTGGTCAAGACAGAGCTCATCGATGAGTACACTGTGAAAGTCTACTTTGACACGGTAAGCTACTGGCACCTGTACAATGCCGACTTAGCTTTCTTGCCAAAGCACATTTGGGAGGACGTAGAGGATTACAAGTCCTTCGAGCCCTGGCTCGAACCCCATCCGACCATGGAAGGTTATACTAAGCTAGTTGGCACCGGGCCCTTTGTGCTCAAGGAGTATATCCCCGGTGAATACGTCAGACTGGTTAAGAACCCACATTATTGGAGGCTTAACCCAGCTGACTGAGTAATATAACCAGCAGCGTTTACCACTTAACCGCCGCTGCGAGGCGCTGCCCCAGCGGCGGTTACCACTGGTCTGGTTACGCAGAATGAGGTGAGAAGGACTTGGGTTTTCGATCATATTTGTTAAGACGCGTGCTTTATGCCATCCTGGTCCTCTTTGTGATCCTCACGTTCAACTTTGTCCTCTTTAGACTGATGCCCGGTGATCCTGAAAAGATGATCATAGATCCCAACTTTACTCCAGAGGCAAAGATGGAACTGAGGAGACAGTATGGACTGGATGAGCCGTTGTTCAAGCAGTATATCAATTACCTTTCATCGCTGATCCGATTTGATATGGGTCTATCCTTTAATACCCGCAGACCTGTTTGGTCAGAGCTGAAGGAAAGACTTCCCAATACCATAGTATTGTTTGCCGCAACCTTCATCGGTACAGCGACAGTAGGAATATCTCTCGGAGTTTATGCGGCAGCCAATAGGGAGAAGTTTGCCGAAAAGTTTGTCGTAGGCTCGGGGCTCTTTGCCTACGCAGTGCCGGGCTTTTTTATTCAGCTGCTCTTGCTGCTGCTCTTTGGTTATTATTGGCCCATCTTACCCATCCACGGCACCATGAGTGCTCCGCCTCCCGAGGGAACCTTTGCAATCCTGTTGGACCGCATCTGGCATTTGATCTTGCCTGCAGGCTCAAATGTTCTCATCGGATTTGGCTCTTGGGCGCTGTACACCCGTAACACTATGCTGGAAGCCCTGAGCCAAGATTATATAGTCACTGCGAGGGCCAAGGGTATTCCTAGACGAGGGATATTGTATAATCATGCACTCCGAAGCGTACTGCCGCCGATCATCACTTTGATCTTCATGTCTCTTCCCGGTGCTGTCTCGGGTGCAGTCATTACAGAGAGTATTTTCTCCTGGCATGGTGTTGGCAGATACCTGTTGGATGCCACCCTCAAGATGGATTACCCTGCTGCACAGGGAGCCTTTTACCTTATTGCATTAGCTGTAATTATCTCAAATCTATTGGCGGATTTTGCCTACGGTCTGGTTGACCCGAGGATCCGCGTTGGGGCAGGTGGTCAGAGTTGAGCATTACTCCGAAAACAAAAGGGAAACAAGAAGCAGCCAGGGCTACAGTCACGGCGGCTCCTCGACCACTTACTTTTTGGGAGCAGTATCGGCGAAAGCCCCAGGGGATGCTTGGTCTGGCCTTAGTCTTGATTTATGTACTTGTTGCCATCTTCGCCCCAGTGATTGCGCCCTATGATCCATTGAGCGATCTTTACCTCGCGGACAGCGTGGCCGCTCCTGCGTGGTTAGGTAAGGTTTCTAGTAAGTATCGAGATCTGCCTCCAACTATTCGGCTGGATCTTGGCTATGGAGAATGGGATATTGATGCGGCTGAAGAAACTGTCGTCTCCGCCTGGCCCCAGGCGGGTAATGAAGGTATTCAGATAGTTGTTCCTGCCAAAGAGGCGGCAGTGAAACAAGAGCAAACCAGCCAGCGATCGACCAGTGGCTGGACCAGCAGTTTTCAGTGGGATCCCTTTGGATTAAGCAGCGGTGCAAAGAAGGCTGATGAAAAAACAGCTTCAGCAGCAGATTCCGAGGAAGATGCTGAAGCCTCTGCAGTATTACAGCATGCCTTTGAGTACAACTACAAGACACCGCAGACCTTTAGCTCCAGCTTCGAGTACAGCATTGATGCTCCTGGTGATGCCACAACCACCCTATCCCTGGATATGGTTACACCCAACGGCGAAGTTTATCATCTCTGGGAGGACAAGGTTCGAGGTTCGGTAAACCTCAAACGGGCACTGGTTGATACCCGGGACTTTGATCTGAAGCAGCGCTTAGGGATTTCCTTCTTCGACGATCCGACAGCACTGGTTTTCGCCGAACGGGGTAATTATACACTGCGGTTGACCGCTGATGCCGAATCTGCCAGCGGTCCGGTGACGGTATGAATGAAACCGGTGAACTTTGGAATCTTAGGCAAAGTCCACGGCCTGCTGGGCACCGACCACCTGGGTTCAGATATTTGGTCTCAGCTGGTCTATGGTACTCGGATAGCGCTGGCTATTGGCCTCTCAGCTGCCTTCATTGCCGTCGTAATCGGAACAACCGTGGGTTTGATCGCGGGTTACTTCGGCGGAATAGTAGACGAAGTACTGATGCGGGTAGTCGATATCATGCTCGCTATACCTTCTATGCCGGTATTGATTATTCTCGGTGCCCTCTTTGGGAAAAGCATTGTTAACGTCGTGGCCCTTTTGGCCCTCTTTTCCTGGATGGGTGTTGCTAGAATAGTTAGAGCCCAAACCCTGTCTCTCAAAGAGCGCACCTTTGTAGAGGCTGCAAAGGCTTCGGGCGCAGCCAGCGGCTATATAATCTTGTCCCATATTTTGCCCAATACGGTACCTTTGATTTTCGCCAATCTGGTGCTGAGGATCCCCAGTGCCATACTCACCGAGGCCTCTTTGAGCTTCCTCGGCCTCGGTGATCCCCGGGTACCTACTTGGGGCAAGATCCTACAGAATGCACGCCAGTTCGGCGGCTTTACCAAGTTGGCCTGGTGGTGGCTCATACCCCCAGGACTGGCCCTCACATTTTTGAGCTTGGCCTTTGTGTTTATTGGAAATGCAGTTAATGAAATCCTCAATCCACGATATAGGGAGAGATCGTAACATGGCCCTACTAGAAGTAAGAGATTTGAAAATGTATTATCGAACCCTCCGGGGCCATGTCCGGGCAGTGGATTCTATCAGTTTCGAAATCGAGCGCGGCAAGGCCCGCGGCATAGCTGGAGAGTCCGGCTGTGGAAAATCCAGCATGGCATCTGCCATCCTGCGGCTGCTGCCCTCCAATGGCGCTTACCATGGAGGCAGCATCATTATGGACGGACAAGACCTGCTGAAAATGCCTGAGGAGCAGTTCCGGAAGGACATTCGCTGGAAACGGATTTCTATGGTCTTTCAGGGCGCGATGAATGCCCTCAATCCGGTGCATCGGGTTGGAGACCAGATAGTTGAAGCTATCCTCAGCCACGAAGATGTATCCCGGGCCGAGGCAATGGCAAGAGCCAAGGAGCTTCTGGAACTGGTAGGCATTAACCCTGATCGATTCTCTGAATACCCCCATGAGTTCAGTGGCGGTATGAAGCAGCGCTCGGTCATCGCCATGGCATTGGCTTGCCATCCGGTCCTGATCATAGCCGATGAACCGACCACAGCCTTGGACGTGATGGTACAAGCCCAGATCCTAAAGGCCTTGGGCGAACTGCGGGAGCGCTTAGGCCTTTCAATGATGCTGATCACCCATGACCTGTCTGTCATCGCACAGACCTGTGATACCGTGGCGATCATGTATGCCGGCAAAATTGTGGAATACGGCAGTGTAATGGATGTTTACACCAATCCGCTGCATCCCTACGCCCTTGGCCTGTTGGGTTCATTCCCCAACATCAAGGCCGAGCGTTCGGAGGTCAGATCACTGCCGGGATTCCCGCCAAACTTGCTGGCTCCGCCGTCGGGCTGCAGATTCCACCCCCGCTGTCCCCTGGCCGATGAAAGATGCAGGCAGGAAGAGCCTCAAATGCAAAGGGTAAACGACAACGGCCGGATGGTAGCTTGTCACAAGATAGACGTTGTCCGGCAAGAAGGGGACATTTGGGAGGCAATAAGACCTCGCTCAGCTGCCCACGAAGAGCGGCAACAGGAACCGATCTTGGAAGTGCGGAGCCTAGTTAAGCATTTCCCTGTACGGGGAGGCTTCTTACAGTCCCTTAGGAGCCAGGAACAGCCAGCCCTTAAGGCCGTCGACGATGTTTCCTTTAATGTCTATAAGGGAGAGATCTTAGGCGTAGTCGGTGAGTCTGGCTGCGGCAAGACAACCCTTGCCCGGAGCATATTGAGGCTCATTGAGCCCACCAGCGGCAGTGCCGTCTTCCAGGGCAGTGATATAACTACCATGACTCCCGATGAGATGAAGGCTCTGCGCCGGAAAATGCAGGTCATATTCCAGGACCCATATGAATCCATGAACCCCCGCATGGATGTCCAGACCATCATTTCCGAGCCGCTGCGGATCCAGGGAATAGCAGGCAGTGTCCGGGAAGCCCAGGAAGCCGTAGCTTCAGCGTTACGTGATGTAGAGATGGTTCCACCGGAGGAATACATGACCCGGTATCCCCATGAGTTATCTGGAGGCCAGCGCCAGCGGGTAGCAGTAGCTCGAGCCCTGGTGTTGGATCCCGATTTTATCGTGGCTGATGAACCTGTCTCAATGCTTGATGTTTCCATCCGGGGAGAAGTGCTAAATCTAATGCTAAACCTGTCCCGTTCCAAAGGGGTAACCTTTGTGTATATTACCCACGATTTGGCTACAGCAAGGCACATCTGTGATCGGATCGCGGTAATGTACCTGGGCAAGCTGGTGGAATTGGGAACCGCCGATGAAGTCATCGGAAATCCCCGCCATCCATATACTGCAGCCTTGATCGGGGCAGTATTTGTACCAGATCCAAGACATCGAGGATTCGCACAGCTCCTTCGGGGTGAGATTCCAAGTCCGGTCAATCCGCCTTCTGGCTGCCGGCTGCACCCCCGCTGTCCTTACGCAATAGATATCTGTCGGGAGGTAGAGCCTGAACTCCTAACCTATGAAGGAACCCACCAGGCAGCCTGCCACAGAGCTCACGAGATGGAAGACAGCAAAATCAAGACCGGTTAAGAGAAAAAGATCGGTAGACGATTGATGTATTCAACCGCCCCTGTTGGCTAAAGCAGGGGCGGTTGTTGTTATGTTATGGGTGTGTGATTCCAGATGACCAGGACAGGGTTTTCTTTTCTGAAGTGGGAATTATACATACTGCAGGGGAGATTTTCCCTCAACCGAAACCCTAGATGTATTATTGATGTATTCCTCTCAAGGAACTGCCGGCCTCAGGCAGTTGGTTAGGAGGGCTTAGCATGTCTACAGTGGTTATCAATAACTGTCCCGATTACACTCTAACTAATGTGATGGAAAAACTGGAAAAAGGTATTGACCTCCTCGGCGGTTGGAGGCAGTTTATTGCTCCCGGAATGAAAGTACTTCTCAAAGTTAACCTCATCGGCCCGAAGCCGTCGGATTCAGCGGCAATAACCCACGCAGAGTTTGTCAGAGCACTGACTAGAATTCTCAAGGACCATCACTGTACAGTTTGGATCGGTGACAGCTCCGGCGGAGCCATTGCAGGTATCGCTCCAACAGCCAGGAGCCTGATGGTCTCTGGGTTAAGAGAAGTAGCCGAAAGCGAAGGAGCGGTTCTTAAGAACTTTGACAAAGAAGGCGTGGTGCCGGTTAAATCCACTATAGACACCAAGCCCATGTATCTAGCTAAGCCCTTGTTTGAAGCTGATCTAGTAATAAACCTGCCCAAACTGAAAACACATTCCGCCAGTATTTTCACAGGTGCAGTGAAAAACCTCTACGGGTGCATTCCTGGACTGAGAAAGGCGGAATACCACCGCTTGGCCCCTGATCAATTCGCTCTGGGGCAGGTGATTGCAGACATACATGAAGCAGTGAATGTTGAACTGCATATCATGGACGGTATAACAGCCATGCAGGGGGATGGACCTACTGCAGGCAAAGCTTATCCAGCCCAAAAAATTCTCCTCAGCACCGATCCACTGGCGCTGGATACCGCTGCAGCATCCATGATCGGCCTCAATATTGATGACATCCCAATCCTCATAAGCGCCCGGCAGAGGGGCCTGGGGGAGGCCTCCCCCAGTAAAATAAAGATTCTAGGTGATTATACTGCACCGCCCCGGCTGGCAGGTTTTAGGCTTCCCAAACGGTTTAGAAGGCTGAGAACAGGTCAGCGGAATCATCGGCTCATAGTTAAGGTAATTGAGCTCCTAAAGGCTCGTCCCAGGATCAGCGCTAAGCTTTGCCGGGGCTGCAATATATGTGTGGAGAGTTGCCCGGTGCAGGCCATCCATCCAGAGACAAAGGCGATTAACTACACTGCCTGTATTGAATGCATGTGCTGTCATGAAGTCTGCATGTACCACGCAGTGAAGCTGAAACGGGATAATCCTGTGGTGGACCTGGTCGCCCGTCTAGATCCGAGGATGCGAAGCTGAGGGCAGCTCAGTCACCTCGGTCGATGGCCCTGTTTTCTCTATTGCCAAACAGGCTCCCGTACTACCTCCCTCTTAACTGCGGATCGGAGATGTCCCGAAGGCCGTCTCCCAATAGATTAAAGCCCAGCGTTGTGAAAACGATGGCTAAGCCGGGAAACAGGGTTATATGGGGTGCTGTACGGATAGCCTCCCGGCCCAGGGCCAGCATTCGCCCCCAGCTGATAATTGGAGGCTGGGCACCGAGTCCCAAGAAGCTCAATGTTGCTTCAACAGTTATTGCCGTACCCATATTCAGGGTTGCGACTACCAGAATTGGTGCATAGCAGTTCACCAGTATATGACGGAAGAGAATCCTGGCATGGGAGAGCCCTAAAGCTTGGGCGGCAGCTACAAAGTCTTCTTCCCGCAGGCTTAGAACCATACTCCGGGTAACCCTCACCATTGCTGGAATCCGGACAATAGCGATGGCCAGCATAGCATTGACTACACCGGGGCCCAATGAGGCCACAATGGCGATGGCCAAGAGGATAGAAGGAAAAGCGAGGATGAGATCCATGATTCGCATGATAATAGCATCGGTTATTCCACCCACGTAGCCGGCGATAGCCCCCAGAGTTACACCGAATACAAGGGAAACTCCCGTCGCTACAATCGCAACTAATAAAGATATCCTAGACCCTACAATGATCCGGCTCAATACATCGCGGCCCATGTCATCGGTTCCTAAGATGTACTCCCCCCGCAAGCCTTCGGGAGGCCGAAAACTCTCCCAAATGTCCATCTGATACGGATCTTTAGGAGCAATGGCATCAGCAAATATGGCTGTAATAATCAAGATGCCGACAATGATGCTGCCTGTTACAGCGCTCTTGTTGCGGAGAAACTGCTTCATTATGCCACCCTCCTTAGTCGTAGCGAATCCGTGGATTTACCAAGGCATAACTGATATCCACTGCCAGATTTACTAAAGCAAAAACCACTGCCATCATCAAGACTCCGCCTTGGATAATGGGAAAATCCCTTTGGCGGATTGCATTGACGATTAAGCGGCCTACCCCCGGCCAGGCAAAGACAGTCTCCGTCACCACCGCACCGCCCAGCATTGCCCCAAACTGAATGCCTATGATGGTGATCACCGGCAAAAGAGCGTTGCGAAGGGCGTGCTTGAGGACGACTACCTGGTTATTCAGACCCTTTGCCTTGGCTGTACGGATATAATCCTTCCCTAAGACCTCCAGCATGCTGGAACGGGTCAAACGGGTAATAATGGCCATCATGCCGGTACCTATACTTACAGCTGGCAGCAGGACATGTCTCAATCCTTCCAACAGCACATCCACCCGCAGCTGGGTGATCAATATCCAAAGACCGCCGAAGATAGAACCATCCCGTCCAAACATGGGCAAGAAGTCCACCTTCAAGGCCACGTGGGTCAACAGCATAAGCCCTAACCAAAAACCCGGTGTTGACACGCCGACTAAGGCGAGAATCATACTGAAGTAGTCCACTAGTGACCCCCGCCTAACAGCCGCTATAATGCCCAAAGGTATTCCAAGGGCGACGGCGATGAGAACCGATACAACAGCAAGTTCTAACGTAGCGCCTAACCGTTCAGAAAGCAGTGTAGTGACCGATATTCCCTGCCGAATAGAAACACCCAGATTTCCCCGCAGGGCATTGCTGAGCCAGCGGAAGTATTGAATGTGTAAGGGCAAATCAAAGCCGTAAATGGCATTCAGCCGCTCAACATCTTCCTCGGTGGCTTCTTCACCCAGTAACATGCGAACAGGATCTCCCGGGGAAAGATGTACCAAGAGAAAGACCAGAATCGAAATTCCTAGCAATAGGGGAATCATTTGCACCAGTCTGCGGACAATGTAGCGAATCATTGACGGGCTTGCTCCTTTTTGGAAATTAATAGCCGGCATGTTGGCCGGCCTTGCAGGGCTTGCCGAGTGTCAAGCCTGCTGCTATGTTCGACAGTAAGGATACCAGGCGGCTAACCACCTGGTATCCTTACAACTCACCGTTTTACCGTTCCTTCACTATGAGATGTACGTCCTGCCACGCACCAGCTCCGTAGGGATGTACTCTCCAGTTCTTGATGTAGTTATGGTGTAAGCCAACTTCTTCTGAGTAGTTGATGAAGCCATACGGCACTTCCCGCACAACGATTTCTTGGGCTTCCCGATAAATCTCGATGGACTCCTGGGAATCGGGAGGCACTGTGCGTCCGTATTCCAACAGATAGTCTAAGCGCTCATTGGAGTACTTGCCATAGTTATTGGCGCCATCAGTGTGGAACTGCCGAATCATGGCCCGATCGGGATCCAGCTGACCGCTCCATCCAAGGATAAAGATGTCAAAGTCGTCGGTCTCCTGGATTCTGCTTAGATAGGCACCCCACTCTTCAACGAATACCTCTATCTTAACGCCGATTTGCTGAGCCTCAAACTGTAATATTTCAGCTATACGCACTCGGTCAGGGTTCTCGTTGGTAAACAGCCGCAGTGATATGTCGCCGGGGCCGTATCCTGCCTCCCTCAGCAGCTCCTTAGCTTTTTCCGGATTGTACTCATAACGCTGAACATCCGGGTTAAACCAAGGCAGAGTTTCCGGAACAGGTCCGACGCCGGGGGTTCCGATGTTATTTAGAACTCTGGTAACAATGCCCTCTCGGTTAATTAAGTAGTTAATCGCTTGCCGTACCCTTACATCTGACAAAGCTCCTACCTGTGTATTGAAGCCTAGGTAGTTATAACCTGTGCCCGGCACCCGCTGGACAACAAACCGGGGATCTGCCTCCAGCCGCGGAAGCTCCTGTGGAACTACACCGCCTTGGTAGATATCAATCTCCCCAGCTTCAAATGCCAGCAGACGAGTTGCGTTCTCCGGGATGGCGCGGAATACCAAGTTGGGAATATTCGGCTTCCCACCCCAATACTCCTCATTGGCCACCAACACCATCCGATCATCTCGGGTCCACTGTACCAGCTTATATGGCCCAGTACCGATGGGAGCCTGACGGAAATCTTCCCGATCGCCGTCATGGGCTGGAGTAATGGGCATTCGGGCAATATTGTTAAGCAAGAATGAGTATGGTTTTCCTAGGTGAAAACTGACCACATGATCATTCACTACTTCAATGCGGTCGATATCAGCGTACAAACCGCGATTGGGGGCAGCATTATTGGGATCTAGAACCCATTCAAAGGTGTACTTGACGTCCTCGGCAGTAAACGGTTTCCCATCGTGCCACTTAACGCCCTCCCGTAGGTAAAAGGTTAGGGTGAGGGCATCATCGCTGAACTCCCAGTCAGTGGCTAGAGCCGGGACCAGGTTCATCTCCACATCGAACTTGACCAGGGGCTCCATAATTACATTAATTCGCTCGAAGGAGGGGACATCTGTTTCCAGCCTTGGGTCTAAGCCAACAGCCTCAGCTCCAGAGCCGATTACCAAGGTATCGCTGTTTGCATAAGCTATCCCTCCCAACCCCACCACCATCACCAGCAAAGCCACCAAAAACAGCCTAATCCGCATAAGCAACCTCCTGTGCAAAATTTTGTGATGCGTCCGCGGCGCATCACCGTTGCTAACAACTATTTGACCTTTTCGGCACAATTCCTGCTAAACATCAAAAGAAACGTTATCCTTCGGCACAACTAGTACGAAAAACTGCATTCTG
The DNA here is from genome assembly GCA_012735435.1 of Bacillota bacterium. GTDB lineage: Bacteria > Bacillota > Limnochordia > DTU087 > DTU087 > DTU087. Next base: position 10,193 of record JAAYHH010000061.1, read on the forward strand.
TATTCACTGTCGGATTTTCCATTTTCTTGTTTCCATTTTCTGTCTATCTAGGTATGACTGCGGCAGACTATTGGAGAGGCTAGTATGGAAGACAATACACCGATGAAAGGAGTTGACAGCCTGTGCAAGGCCTAAGAACGGCCAGTCGAATTCTCACCATCATAGGTGCCCTGAACTGGGGTTTGGTAGGATTGTTCAATTGGAACCTAGTTGAGGCAATTTTTGGCGGCTCAGCGACCATGCCGAGCATGGTGAGCCGTATCATCTACACCCTAGTGGGCATAGCGGGGTTGTACCTCTTGGTTACGCCGGGCACACTGAGCGAACCGACAAGGGTGGGCGAGTAGACAAAATAGGACAGCGCTAGACCTAGATCTAGCGCTGTCCCTCAAAAAACTTTTATGCCGGACTCTAGCCGCCAGCTATAGTTACCAGTTTATTCCTAAGCACCGGCACACAGCAATCCGAGCTCCAGATAGCACAAAACCCCGCCAGAGCGGGGTTCTCCATGGTGAGCCATCGGGGATTCGAACCCCGGACACCCGGATTAAAAGTCCGGTGCTCTACCTGCTGAGCTAATGGCTCATAAAATGGTGCCGAGAGCCGGAATCGAACCAGCGACACGGGGATTTTCA
>JAAYHH010000062.1 GCA_012735435.1 Bacillota bacterium
ATGCTCCACACGGCAAACAACCTGAGGCGTTAATGAATTGATTGGGATGAACAGGAGAAGCAAAGGCTAGGAGGCGAGAAAGTGGGTCAGATGGCAGAACACGGCACCAAGGGCCCGGGGGCTTCTTGGGCAAAGGAGTGTGCAGTGCTGTTAGCTGTGATGCTGCTTGCTCTCGGAATTGGGTTTTCCCACTGCGTGTCTGCCGCTGCGCTGCCCGGGGCGACCATCACTTTGCTGCCTAGTGCCGAGGTTCAAGGAGCCGATATTCTCCTCGGTGATATAGCCCAGATTGAGTATCATCTCGAGGATGCCGGCGAGAAACCCAAGCAGGACCTAGCCAAGGTATATGTGGGACGAGCTCCCCTTCCCGGTAAGTCCCGGAGGATCAATGTGGGGACTGTCGAGGTACGCCTCCGTCAGGCGGGAATCCACCCCAGTACAGTCGCCATTATCCCTCCCCCGGAGGGAGAAGTGCTGGTAACCGCTGCCACCCAGACTGTTACCGAAGACATGGTGATCAATACGGTACGGCAGCATCTTCAGGAAAACTTGGGCGACAGTTGCGAGATTGGACTGCAGGCTGCCGGCGGACTGCCTTTGGTTGTGCCTTCGGGACAGCTGGAACTGCGCCTTGATTCAGTACCGCCGGGGTTTGGCAGTTACCAAGTGGGTGTAAGGGTTTACGTTGACAACCACTGGTATCGAACAATACAGGTTCGGGTTCAGCTAAGGCCCCGCCAGCTGGCGGCAGCTCCAATGCCCGCTGCGGGAATGGATTTTCCAGCCCAGGACCAAAGCAGCCAAGGTGTGCAGGATGAGCCGCTGGAGCCGGCAGTAGACGATGGGGGTAATCTGCCGGTTCTGGTTAGGGCAGGGGAACCTGTTGTCATTGAGGTTGTGTCTGGCGCCATAAGGGTTGAGGCACTGGGGAGAGCCCGGCAGAGCGGAAAATTGGGAGACGTTATTAGAGTAGAAAATGTCGATTCCCGGAAGACAATTACGGCCCGGGTTGTAGATAAAGGTGTTGTCCGCTTAGACCTCAATTTTGGGAATTAGCTTGTGCTGGCGCTGGTCCATTCGCGCTTTCAGCACGATATGTTGGCCTCGTTTGTCGACGTGAGGAAAGGAGGGCCGACAGGTTGATGGATAGGTTGAAAGGCAGAAGCTTGAGCCGGCTCTTTGGCTTGGCGATGGTTATGGCGCTGCTTTTGTCGGTGGGAATCGGTGTGCAGGCTGCCTCCCTGTGGCAGGATGGACAGGACTCCATCTTTTCCGATACTAAGGCCCGCAAGGTTGGGGACTTGGTGACCATCATCATCGTAGAGAGAACTCAGGCCAGGCAGTCTGCGGAGATCTCCAGGGGTTCAGATGCATCGGTAGAATTCGGGCCGGGCTTGGGCATCTTGGATTTCATTCCTCTAGCCAAGGCAGGGGGCAGGGACGGCCGCACCGTCGGCGGGAGAAATGAGCAGGGCGGAAGCCTTTCCGCCAGGATGACCAGCCGGGTAGTAGAGGTCCTGCCTAACGGCAATTTGGTTATTGAGGGACAGCAGAGCCTGATGGTCAACAAGGAAACCCAAGAGATCACCGTGCGGGGCGTCATTCGGCCCCAGGACATAGCACCGGATAATACAATTCTATCTACGTATATTGCTGATGCTACTATTTCCTATCAAGGGTCAGGAGTCTTGGGTGCCCAAGATAAACCGGGGATATTGACTCAGATTCTCAATTGGATTTTCTGATAACCTGCCGCCGGAAACAGGGGAAGGTGGGAAGAGGATAATGAAATGTCGAGCTCCTTTGACAAGATTAGTTTTCTTGCTGGCCCTCTTCGGCTTGATTGTCTCTCTATCGGCAGGGGCATCAGCTGATGGGCTGGAGATAGATACTGAACCGCAGGAAGCTGTTGTTGTGGTTGAACCCCTCCGGGAAACTGCGTCCTTTGTGCAGCCTACGGTGAGACTGAAGGATATAGCCCGTTTTGACGGAGTTCGGGAAAATCAGCTTACCGGTTTAGGCTTAGTTGTGGGCTTAGACGGCACCGGCGATACCCGGGGGGTAGCCATTCGGATGGTCACCAACATGCTCACCAGGTTTGGAGTGGATATTGACCCTGCTGACCTGAGGACCCGAAATGTGGCGGCGGTGATGGTAACTGCCAGCTTGCCTCCCTTTGCCCGGGCCGGTGACACATTGGATGTCACAGTCTCGTCAATTGGCGATGCCAAAAGCCTCCAGGGGGGATTTCTGCTTCAAACACCGCTTCGGGGAGCAGATAATCAAGTATATGCAGTGGCTCAAGGACCGCTGTCCATTGGAGGCTTTAATGTCAGAAGCCGGGGAGGCCAGAGTCAGACTAACCATCCTACCATCGCCAGAGGTCCAGGGATCGCCATTGTGGAGCGGGAAATCTGGGGAGAAACCCTGCCCATTGAGGACGGCAAGCTGAATTTGGTTCTCCACAGCGGCGATTTCACCACAGCTTACCGCACAGCTGAAGAGATCAACAACCGCTTTGGTCCAGGAACCGCCTGGGCTCAGGACAGCAGTACTGTCACCCTTAACATACCTTCCGCCTATCGGCAGAATGTGATCGGTTTCTTGGCGGAGGTAGAGGAAATTGAAGTTGCTCCGGACACAGCGGGACGGGTGGTAATCAATGAGCGGACGGGTACAGTGGTGATCGGCCAAGCGGTGCGGGTAGCGACGGTGGCCGTTGCCCACGGCAACCTGCGGGTGAGCATAAGTGAAGAGTCCATGGTATCGCAGCCGCCTCCCTTCTCAAACGGGGAAACGGTTGTGACCAGGACCAGCACCCTAAGGGTCGAAGAAGAAGGCGGTCAGCTGATGGTGCTGCCTGGTACAGCGACTATCGGAGATCTGGTAAAGGTCCTAAATGCTGTGGGAGCAACTCCCCGGGATATCATTGCCATCCTGCAGGCCATAAAGGAAGCAGGAGCTTTATACGGAGAGCTGGAGATCATCTAGCAGGCTCATATAGGAAGGAGGCTCCGGGGTCCCTTGGAGTTTCGGGCCCCAATAGACCAATGAAGATAGATCACCTGCCCCCTGCCAATCCGTTAAACTCTAGAAAGCCGTCTTCGGGACAGGAAAGCGGGGTCCAGGCAGCTCCCGGAACCTTTGCCCAAGAGCTCCAGGGCGCCCTAAATGCTGCTGCAGCAAAGAGGCTGGATACCCGTATAGAAACGGTACAGCGGAAAGCCGGCATTGCTGGGCAGGGAACCCTTGACGGAGCAGGAACTCTCGAGAAGCAAAAACAGCAGCTCTGGCAGGCCTCCCAGGAACTAGAAGCCATCTTCCTTCAGCAGATGGTTTCTGCCATGCAGCGCACGGTGCCCCGGGATGATGGGGTGCTGAAGAGGAGCCAGGCTGAAGAACTGTTTCAGAACATGCTGGATGAGGAGCTGGCAAAGGTGATGGCTGAATCCGGCGAGATGGGTCTGGCCAAGACTCTCTATGAGCAGCTGGTTCAGTCGTTGGAGGAAAAAGAAAAGGCCAAGGAATCGGGTTCGGGAGCCTAAGGGGCTCCTAATCTTTTGTTGAGCGGGATGGGACTTTGACCCATCCTGTTTTTTGTGCCTCAGGGCTTAAGGATTCAAGAACCTATCCCGCTTTCAGCAGGATTTATCCATACAAATAAGGAACTTTCATAGAGACCTAAAGGAGGCGGTGGAGTGAATCTCTGGGTACTTAGAATCGACAGGCGATTCCTATCCATGACACGGAGAGCGGCAGGAGGGCTTCTGCTAGCCTTTTTGCTTCTGCTCCTGTGTTCAGCAGCCTGGGCGAACGCCGGCACTGAAGCAGCTTCTCTAAAGGCCGGTATCTTTTTGGAGGAATGTCAATACTATACCACCGATGATAAGATCATTTTGGATCTGCAGATGGATAAGCCCGTCTCCTATAACATGACGTATTCCGAGGCAGACAATGAAATTATCGTGAAGCTGCCAGGGGTGGATGGCGGGGATTTTTACGGCGATGTAGAAGTTGATGATACTGTGTTATACCGGGTCACTATAGATCCCCTAGAAGATGAAGCAGGAGGTCTTCAGATAGTACTATCCCTTCGACACAAAATACCGGAGCCACTGGCTTTCCGGGTCAGGGGAGGCAGAAGACTCCTGATTGAGGCCGAGAAGGAGTTTCGCCAGGGTTTTGAAACCTTTATAGCTCCGGGACTGGCCTACGGGCATTGGCGGAAAGACACTCTCCAAGGACCGCTGTTTGTCAATTACATGCGGGCAGATCTCCATCAACCGGGGCTTAAGGTGGCTCCAGTGATGGCTGAGAACGGCAGAAAAGCGGTCCATGAGCTGGCCGCCCAATACGGTGCCATTGCTGGAGTTAACGGCGTTTACTTTGCTGCCAACGGCCGTCCCCTGGGCCTGGTGGTGATGGACGGGAAGCTCATCAGCCCGCCGTATTTTAACCGCACTGCTGCCGGACTTTGGGCCGATGGAACTGTGCGGATAGATAATGTCACCATGAGCGGTGAAGTAAGATGGATCGCCGATGCTGGGGAAAGCGGCACAGCGGCCGAAGATGTGCGGCCAATTGACGGTGTTAACCGGGTCCGCTATGCCGATGAACTAATTGTGTATACCCCGGACAGCGGTCCAACCACCGGGACTAATAATTACGGCTGGGAAGTAATAGTAGAAGGAAACCGGGTAATAGGTCTGGGACAGGGCAATAGTTCGATTCCCGAAAACGGGTATGTATTATCTGGCCATGGAAACGCGGGCCAGTGGTTACGAAACCTGGAAATTGGAGATTATATAGAAGCCGACTGGAAGCTGACACCCGATTGGCTCCAGGAAGGTGTTGTCCACGCCATCGGCGGAGGCCCCCGTCTCTTAAGGAACGGTGAAATTGATGTCACCGGCCAAGAGGAGAGATTTCAGGCGGATATTACCCAAGGACGGGCACCCCGCACAGCCTTGGGCGTTACAGCCTCCGGAGAGCTGCTCCTGGTTACTGTCAACGGGCGGCAGAGCAATATCAGCATCGGCATGACCTTAGAGGAACTGGCAGAATTGATGCTGGAGTTAGGCGCTGTTGATGCCATGAATCTCGACGGCGGCGGTTCTTCTACCATGGTGGTCCGGGGGATAGTACTTAATGCACCTTCAGATGGTAGACCGAGGCCGGTGAGCAATGCCTTGCTGGTTTGGGCGGAGGTAGAATAGTGGTGCTCCCATCGGCAAACTAGGGAAACGGGAAGATGCGGGGATCAGTTTGTACGTGCAGAAGGCGAGGTTTTGTTCTTGAAAAGATCGAGTAGGGATTGTGCACTGGTGCTTGCCTTGGCGCTGCTCATGTTTTTCACCTTCGGCGGAAAGCTGGGATTCGCCGCTGCAGCGTCCCGAGGACAAAGCAGCATTGAGCCGGCGGTACCCTTCGCCCTGGAAGAACTGCGTCCTGGCATAAAGGGCATTGGAAAGACGGTGGCCAAAGGTACGGCCATTGAAGAGTTCCACGTAGAAGTGCTTGGTGTGCTCCATGGAGAGCAGAATGTCAGCCAGCTGATTCTCGTCCAGGTCAGTGGAGATGTGATTGACCGCATGGGCGGCATAGCTTCTGGAATGAGCGGAAGTCCAGTCTATATCGACGGCAAGCTCTTGGGAGCCATCAGCTATACCTTCAGTCTTACCGACCATCGGCTAGGTTTGGTAACTCCCATCGAGGCTATGTTGGAAATACTGGACTATGATAGAAAACAGACAGCCTGGCGGCCTCCGGCGGGCCGGTGGACTTGGGCCGACGCCGGCGAAAAAGAGCGGCTTGTGGGAGATTACCCTGTGGAAGAAATCTATATTGCCTGGGGGAATAATGGTCAAGATTTAGTTTCCTATGATGCCGGGCGGCTTTTCATAACTCCGGCGGCTGCACCGCTCTTGGTGGGCGGAATGGGTCCCAGGGCCCGGAAAGAGCTGGCAGATTCCCTCCAGCCCTTCGGTCTAGAGACAGTGGCGGCGGCTGGGAGCGGGGCAGCTGTTGATGCTGAAGATGTCAGACTGGAACCGGGAAGCGCCTTGGCAGTCCAGCTTGTCACTGGGGATGTACAGGTTACCTCCTTGGGGACAGTGACTTACGTCGACGGCAATCAATTCGTAGGTTTTGGCCATCCCTTTTTGAATCGGGGCGGAGTAAACTTGATGGCCGGCACGGCCTACATCTATACAACAGTAAATAGTTTGTCCATGCCCTTTAAGCTGGGGGCGCCGATCCAGACTGTTGGGACAATTACCCAGGATCGCGGTGCCGGTGTAGGCGGACATTTAGGCAGGCTGCCGGATACAATCGACCTTCACGTTAAGGTGACGGACCGGAATTTGGGAACAACTAAGGAGCTTCAGGCAGAGATTGCCAATGAACCGGGACTCTTGCTTTCTTTGGTATCGAGTGCAGCACTGCAGGGCTTAGATCAGGGAATTGACCGGATCGGACCCGGTACCTCCCGGATCATCTTTAAAATCACCGGAGATGGACTCTCCGGACCCATAGTTAGGGATAATATGTTTTACAACTCCTTGGACATATCTGCTGTTTCCTTGGTCGAACTCTTGGAAACACTGCAGCTTTTGGTGAACAATGAATTTCAGGAAGTCAAGCTTGATGCACTGGAGATCACTGCCCAGGTGGAGCAGGAGCGGCGGACAGCAGTCATTGAAAAGGCAACTCCCACGGTGGCAGAAGCCCACGCTGGAGATCTGGTGGATGTGGAAGTAGTAATCCGGCCCTATCGAGGGCAGCGGGAAACGAAAATTCTGCGGCTTCCCATTCCCGAAACGGCGCAGCCAGGAGCCATCCACGTCACCGTCAGGGGCGGGGGCTTAGGCTACCCATACTCAGACCTGGTGCCTTTCCACGAAGAAGGTAAAGAGGATGGAGACCCCTTTGAACTGGAATCCATGGGGCCGCCCAGCAATGCCGATAGTTTCGAAAAGCTGCTGGAGACGATTTTGAAGCGGGAGAAGAATCACGAGATCGTCATGGAATACATCCCATATTATGATACTTACGTACTGCCTGCCGCAGAGGAGGCTGAACCGCCAGCAGAAACGGAGGCAGAAGATGCTGAATCTGCTTCTGCCGATGGCGAATCTGACCGAATAGGAAGCGTGAGAAGCGGTACCGGTGTCAGCTGGAACCAGGATGAGACAGAACCTGTGCGGGTGACTCTCCCGACCCGCTACGTCATTGAGGGACAGACCACCTTCGAAATTGCCATCGCTGCCGGTGATGGAGCTGAGGAATCAGTTGACAGCGAAGGGGAAACGGAAGAAGAAAACGATGAAAACCGGTTTCGGCAGGGACTGCACCCGGTGGAGTGATGGGTTCTCAGGAGTGATCCCTCCTGAACTGACAACCTTACCCCAGAGGCCTTTGGCTTCTGGGGTTTTTGATGTTCGTTGCTTTCGCTAATGACCAGCACCTGGGTGGAAAAAACAACCAAGAGGATGGCTGCTCTCTTCCTAGAATTACACAGGATGCCGCGAAAGGGGGCACTCGGTGATGCTGCTTAGGCAGAGAGCAGTCAGAATCGTTTCATTTACAGCAGTCGTGCTGGGCCTTTTTCTGCTGCTTACCTTTCTTTGGACAGGATACAGCATCAAAGACCGCAATCCTCTAGCCGCTCTTACACATCAAAGGGCAGAAGAGCTCCTCAGCCAAGTCCTTAATCAGCCGGTAAAGATCGGGAAGGTATCCTTCTTATCTTTCAACCGCTTGCTGCTGGAGAACGTAACCAGCGTCGGTCAGTCCAGCGGACGCCAGCTAGAGGATGGAGAACCGGAGCGCCAAGACCCTGGGCAGGGTTTGTCTTTCCGTGCTCCCAGGATTATTGTGGGATTTAACCCATGGCGATACCTGCGGGATGGAGAAGTAAACTTCATAACGGTGCAGGTCTATCAGCCGCATCTTGAGGTGCACGGTTCCTTCTTACCCCTTTCGGCGGGTACAGACAAGAAAGCAAAGGACCAAGCAGAGGATCTAGGGCCTAGTCCCGGAGGTCAGGTGGAGGTCATCATCAATGCCGGCAGGCTGACCTATAGCGGCACCAGATCAAGGGAGCCCCTTGTCCTAGAAGCCGTCTCAGGAACGGTGTTCTTTGGCTCCGAAGGCGGTGGGGCCAAGAGAAGCAAGGTCGAGATAGATTCCCTAGAGTTTAGCTCAGGATCCCACCGGCTAGAGCTGCAGGGGGAAATTGCCCTGGGAAAAGGCGCGGGCAGCGAGACTAGTATCAATCTTTTCCTTACAACCAAAGACAAAGGCCGTCTCAGCTTAACTGGGCAGATCCATGGCGGCGGCGCAGGGCAGTTGGACCTGTCGGTGGCCGCGGAAAGGCTCACCCTTACCGAATTGTTTTCCTTGGCTCACCTTGAACTGATAGATTCCGGGGCAGGCTTCTCCTTTGATATAGATTCCCTTGACGGCTTAATTGACGGCCGTTGGCGGGTGAAGGGACAGTGGGATAAAGCTCGGTGGCAAGGGGAATTTCGCCTTTCCCAGGTTAGCTATGGGAATATCTCCCTGGGCTGGTTGGAAGGCCTGATGACCTTTGAAGGAAGGAACCTTCGAGCCTACAACTTGCAGGGCAGTATCTTGGGAAGCAGCATCACCGGCCAAGGGATGGCGGCTGTTGGCCCGGAAATGGATTATGATGTGCACTTGACCATTAGCCGTATAAAACCTGCAGAAGCTGCTATGCTAACCAAAGTATGGGAGCTCAAGCTGCCGGCTGCCGCATCCCGGGTTTTAGAAGATCTGGAGGCCAAGATCCACCTTCACCCAGGGGAAGACGGCTCCCAGTTTCAGGCCGATTGGCAGGCAGCATGGCAAGGAGAGGTTGTCCTAGGTACGGTTTCGTTTAGCCCGGATGGCACCTATCGAGCCTCGGCTAGGTTGGAGATCGGCTCATTGGCGGATTTTGCCCAGCACTTCCCCTGGAGTTACCGGGGGCGAACCCTAACCGGGAAATTGAGTGCCGCGGCAAACATAAGAGGTGTACTTGGTCAGGAGCCGGAAAGTGGTATCGAAGTGCACCTTCAGGAGTTGGTGTTAGACAGTTATTCCTTGGGTGAAGGAGATATCTATGGGACCTATCAAAAAAACCGGCTGGTGGTTACCAGGGGCAAGTGGGAGACAAGCTTCGCTGCAGCAACAATACAAGGAGGATATTTTGACCCCAGCACCGGCTCCTTTGGGGTAGAGCTGGAGTTAACTGATGGAGAGGCAGGTCAGTTGGCCGGGGCCTTTGGCTGGGAAGCTGATGAGCCTCTTGATGGCATTGTACAGGGAAATGTCCGCCTTTTCGGCAGGATAGGAGATCTCCAGGGAGAAGGGACCTTTGCCCTCACTGGGGGCAGGTTAGGAGCTATAGCTTTCTCCGGGAAGGCCCATGTCGCCCTACGAGACAAAGAGCTTCAGGTCAGCAGCTTGGTTCTAGAACAGGCCGGCGGTGGAGTTATCACTGGGGAAGGTACTGTCTCATTGGAAAACTTTCATCATCCCGTCTTGGACTTAACGGGAGAGGTTTCCGAGCTAACATACAGTTCAGGTCCCTTTGCCGGAAAACTATCTGGAGATATTTCCCTGGCAGGAATTTGGCCCCAGCCGTTATTCTCAGGCCGGCTGAGTCTGCAGCAGGGGAGTTTTGACCTCGGTAAGCTGGGTCAGACAGGGACCTTGGCCTTCGAGCTCCCGTTGGCAGTGGATGTAGAGATCGATGACAGCCTCAAGGTGACCGGGATCGGTATGCTGGATTTGACTGCTGTCGGAGGTCTCCACATCGGCGGCAGCACTAAGGCACCCATTCTCCGGGGGCGGATCGAGGCCGAGCGGGGGCAAGTTGTCTATCTAGGCACCCCCTTTAAGGTTGTCAAGGGATGGGCGGATTTTCGGCCGTACCAAGGCCTGATTCCCGATGTGTATCTTGAGGGTTTAGGGGAGGTCAAAGGAACACCGGTGACTTTGATCCTCCAGGGACCCGGCGATAACATGGAGCCTTCTCTCAGGTCCGAGGAAGGTTTTTCCCAAGATGAGCTCCTCAGCATGCTGGGCATTCCCGCAGCGGTCAATATGGTCCTGGATGACGGCTTGGGGAAAGCGATCCAGCGGGAAATGGGGAGGCTCTTGGGCGGACAGCTGGAACTCCATGTGTTGGGGAATTTGGAGCGGCATCTACAGGCCGCATTGGGCCTTGATGAGCTGAAACTGGAGCCCGGCCTCAGTGATGGCCGGGTGGGGCTGGAACTTGGCAAGTACATCTCAGATGGCATCTTTCTTGCCTACACACAGACTGTCTATCCCCATTGGGAGAATCGGTGGCATGTGGATTATAGGCTCAGCGACAAGATGCGCGTAAGTACAAGTTGGGACGGTGACGGTGAGTACAGGCTGGGACTGGAGATGCGGATTGCCTTTTAGCGCCAGGTGAGTTGATGGGCCTGGGATTAGGTGGAGAACTGGCAGGAAAGTGGATTGGGGGAAACTCCCGCAAGGAAAGGGTAAAGTCGCCAGTCCTAACACCAATTGCTCCTGTGTTTGGGAAGGATTCGCATGATGGCTGGTCGAAATAACGAGGAAGTAATGATAATGGGAGTTTTGCCGGTACACAGTCGGAAGTTGCGTGAGGAGGGCAAAGGGATTGCGAAGGAGAAGGCATACAGCAGTGATAATCGTCACTCTCTGCCTGGTGCTGGGGCTGTCCTGGGCAGCTTTAGCCGAAGGCGAAGAGAGCCAGTACCCGCCGGTGGGAGAGATCATCATCGAGGGGTATAATCGGGTCGATAAGTCTGTGATTGAGAAAGCCATTACCGAGACTAAGGTAGGCGAGCCTGTAAATGAGGACAAGATCCGCAGTGATTTGCAGGCCATAGCTAATACCGGGTATTTCTTTGATGTGAAGGCCAACTTTGCAGAGGGCCCGAAAGGGTTGGCAGTAATCTTCACTGTGGTGGAAAACCCAGTTGTAACTAAGGTGGATGTAGTCAATGACGTACTGCCCATTACCGAGCTGCGAAGATATATGACTACCCGGCCGGGAAGGGTACTGAACCTAGAAGAACTGCGCCAGGATATCCAGATATTGGTGCAAAAGTCCTTTGAAGACTACGGGATACCTGTGCGGGTTCACGATGTGGTGCTCAATGAGGCCGGTGAAGTGAGAATCATCATCAATGAGACCCGGGTTGCAGATGTTATTATCGAGGGAAATAATAAGACCCAGGACTATGTTATTGCCCGGGAATTGAAGATCGAGCCCGGCGATGTATTAGATATGAATGTCTTGAACCAGGGACTCAGACGGGTCTTAATGCTGGGTTATTTCGATGAGGTCGCCCGGGATCTCCAAGACACCGATGATCCCGACAAGGTGAATCTGGTAGTAACTGTAACTGAACGGAAAACAGGTGTATTTACCGGCGGAGCAGGTTATTCCAGCACCGAAGGGTTCATAGGCTATGTCGACGTAGCTGATCAGAACTTCCTAGGCCGGGGACAGCAGGTCAATATCCGGTGGGAGTTCGGTCAGAAGAGAAATTATTATAATGTCGGGTTCTTTGAGCCATATCTCAACGAAAACGGGCTGTTCATGGGCTTTAACGTGTACAACCGGTTGAGCAGAGACCGAATCAGACATCTTGATGACGGTAGTGAGCAGAAGTACGACTACCACCGCACTGGAGGGGATGTTACCCTAGGGCAGCCTGTGACTGAGCATACCAAGGCCTCGCTGCGCTTGAAGATTGAGAACTATGAGAATACCACCAGTGAGGGTGTAACTTTGGAACAGGGCAATCTCCGCACCCTTCGCCTGCAGACCGTTACCAACACCACCGATCATCCCTTCTTCCCGACAACGGGTATCAGAAACGTCCTGTCCGCGGAATTAGGGGGATACTTCCTCGGCGGCGATAGCGACTTTACCAAGTATCAAGCTGACCTGAGCAAGTATATGCAGGTGGGAAGCAACGGACAGACCTTGGCTGTAAGGGTGCACACCGGGTTTATCAACGGTGATGCTCCTCCCCAAGAGCTGTTCTTTGTAGGCGGCTCGGAAACCGTTAGGGGTTACAGGTTCGGCGATTTCACGGGTGAAAAGACAATCACCATCAATGGGGAATACCGCTTCCCCATCACCGACATCATCCACGGCGTTGTCTTCGTGGATACCGGCAATGCTTGGGATAGATCAGAGCGCATGAGTCTCAGCGATCTCCACACAGGTTACGGCGTTGGAGTCAGGCTGGATACACCCATCGGCGTTCTCCGCATTGACTACGGTATCGGTGAGGAAGGCGGCCAAGCTTACTTCAGCCTTGGTCAAGCATTCTAGTTTAAAAATCACTGAGGGAAGTTTTGGGGGAAACAGCCGGCAATGGTGAAAATGGCAAGGAGCGGCAATTTAGAGCCGGATTCACATTGCGGCTGCCCCCATCGGTTGATATAATGGGTGCATGTGCTTGTGTAATTCTTACATGCACCCAGTTGCTTTGCATGGGTTAGGCAGGGAGTCGGGTAGTTGAAAAAAGGAGGAACCAGTGTGACTAAGTATTTTGCCGGCAAGAACCGTATAGCTGTCATCGGAGGACTAGCCCTCCTCGTCTTGATTGCCTTAGGCGCTTCTCTTTCTATGGGCAAGGCAGAGGAGAAAACGACTGTTGGCTATGTGAATTCCCAGCGGCTAGTTGAGGAGTTTATGGAGCCTGCAGTACAGGAACCATTGGCTAAGGAAACCGACAGACTGCAGAAAGAATTGGATGCTGAGATCGCCAAGCTTCAGATTGAAGATGAAGAACAGAAATTAAAAGAGGCTCAGGCCCTAAGAGATAAGTACCAGGCCATATTGGACCAAAAGAAACAGGAGCTCATTACTCCACTGCTGTTCCAAATCCGTGAGAGCATCCAGCAGGTGGCAGATACCCGGGGTATCACTGTGGTCTTGGATAATACCTACGGTTTGGTTCTTTACGGCGGAATAGATCTCACCGATGAGGTCTTGAAGGACCTGCAGCAGTAGAGGCTTTCAGCCAAAGATCTCCTCTGATGGGCGGGGCGCAGGGACGCTTCCGCCTGTTTTATTTCTTGCGGCAGAAGCTGGGACTTCTTAGAAGGGAGGCAGATATGATTCGAAAGCTCTTGCCTATTACCATTACCTTGATGTTAGGAGCCTTGTTGATACTCACCTTTAGCGGAGAGCTCATCCTCGGTTCTGGGCCAGGATGGGATCTATCTGCCCAAGGGTCAGCTTCAAGCTCTATAGGAACTGTAGATATGGAAGCCTTAATGGAGTTTCATCCCAAATATCCAAAGCTTCGGGCTGCTCGGGAACAGCTGATGATGTATGAGCAGAACTGGCTGGATTATGTACACCTATTGGCCCGGCAGGCGGCCGTCGACGGCATCAAGTCTCCCTTCTTAGAAAAACTGATGGGGTTAGACCAGTTGACTGCTGTCCACCAAATGGTCGAGGAAGCCAAAAGGGAGAGGATGGAGTACCAAGAGGAGCTTGCTCGGCAGTTGGATGAAGAAATAGAGCGGCAAAGGGATGATATAGAAAAGGCCTTTGCCCATGAGGCAGAAAAACTCCAAAGGAAAGCGAAGCAGGAAATTCTTAACCGGCAAATTGAGCTTTCTATGCTGTCTCTGACCCAATCAGAGGCAGAGGCGCTCCTTGATGAGATTTCCAAGATCCAGGCAGAGCTTGAGTCAGAGCTGGCAAGGCTGGAAGATGAGGCCAATGGTATGCTGGAAGATGAAATCCGGCGGGCCCGGGAGGCTGCCGAGGAAAAACTTGCGGCCTATGATGGGGATTTGGCAGCCCGTCTGGAAAACAGGCTGAATAATTTCCAGGGAGAAGCCATTCAAGGGGCTGCCGCGGGTAATCATCAGGAGCAAGACGGCCGCACCGGCTATATGGCGACAGTCTGGGCAGAAAAGCTGGCAGACAGATACCAGCTGGACACAAAGGATGTTGACGCCCTGGAGGCCCATCTTCTGAAAGAACTAGCTAGAGCAGAGGAAGAAATACAGCCTCTTCAGGAGCGATATAACCAGCTGTACGGGGAAATCCTAGAGGATATAAGGGCAGTCATTGCCCAGGCAGGCCGGGAGGCCGGACTAACGGTGATTTTCGATAAGAATCAGGCTGATATACAAGCTATAGATATAACTAACCAAGTATTGGATATACTACAGGGTGAGGCCTAGCCTCACCTTGTTTTGTCTCCTGAACCAGGAAATTGCAGAGGGGTGGAGGTCTAACTAATGTCCAAAGTACCGTGGTCAATAATAGCAGGCATTGCCATTGTTGCAGCTTTAGCATTCGGCGCTCTTTGGCTTCGAAGTCCAGGCGGCAATGTAGGTGTTGTGGACCTGGCCAGAATAGTGGCTGAGAGTCCTTTAGCCCAACGTTATGAAAAGCAGCTGGCTGATAAGTACAAAGAGCTGCAGACTCAGCTGGAGGAGGAAAAGACCAATCTCGATGAAGAGAGCCGGGAAGCCAGGGAGAAAGAACTGATGGCCGAGTATCTGCAGCTGAAGCAGGAACTGGAAGGCAAGCTGGAGAAAGAAATTGACGAGGCACTAGCCAATATTGCCAGGCAAAAGAATCTGGGAATAGTGGTTTACAGAGAAGCTGTCAGATACGGCGGTCAAGATGTGACCGGCGATGTAGTGAAAGCTCTAAAATAAGGATAGCGGATGTAGTTAAGGTGCCGGATTGGCTAGCGAATCGGGGGATACCGGTTCGCTATTTCTGTATTTAAGGCAGAAAAAACCGGGAGGATTGATGATGGTGCGAAAGTTGGGGGACTTAGCAAAGGTAGTAGGCGGCGAGTTAGTCGGCAGTGCAAACTTGGTTATCGAAGGGGTAAGCCCCATTGCTGAGGCGGAGCCGGGGCATATCAGCTTTGCCGAAAATCTCAAGGTCTTGGCCAAGTACAAGGAAACAACCCAAGCGGCGGCTTTGATTGTACCTAAGGAAGCAAAGGACGTAGGGCGGCCCCACATCAAGGTGGACAACCCCCGATTGGCCTTTGCCCAGGTCTTGAAGGAGTTTGCCTGGCCGGCGGATGTGCCCCCGGGGATCCATCCCAGCGCTATAGTGCACGAGACAGCAGAGTTGGGGAAAAATGTGACCATCGGCCCAGGGGTGATAGTAAGGGCAGGGGCAAAGATCGGCAAAGGTACAGTCTTGATGGGCGGCTGTTATATCGGCTCCGATACAGTCATCGGTGAGGACTGTCTAATTTATCCCCGTGTATGTATCCGGGAGCGGGTGCAGATCGGCAGCCGGGTGATCATCCATGCCGGTGCCGTGATTGGGGATGACGGCTTTGGATTTGTGTCACTGCCTACCGGTCATGTGAAGATGTCCCACATCGGCACTGTAATTATCCATGATGATGTGGAGATCGGCACCAACTCCGCCGTTGAACGGGGAACCTGCGGTGCAACTATTATCGGCCGGGGGACAAAGATCGGCAACTTGGTGCAGGTTGGACATAACGTCAAGCTCGGTGAGCACTGCTTAGTTGTGGCCATGAGCGGCATTGCCGGCAGTGCCACCATCGGAAATCGGGTGACCTTGGCCGGACAGTCGGGGGTGGCTGGCCACCTGACAATTGGTGACAACTGCGTGGTTGCAGCCCGGGGTCTTGTAGCAGGGAACCTTCCCTCAGGTTCCTTCGTATCTGGATTTCCTGCCCGTCCCCACAAGGAGAACATGCGGGTTATAGCAGCCCAGAGGAGGCTGCCGGAGCTCCTCCAGCGGCTTAAGCAGCTGGAAGAGCAGGTGGCTGCAATGATGGAGGACGATGTGGAGATCTGGGAAGCCCCTGAAGAAACTTCCCAAGATGAAGACTAGGGCCAAAGTCCAGTATGGGCGGGTTTCTGGAAGATTTCACTAGAGCTTCCTCGACAGGAAAACCCTTTCCTGCTAGCGAATAGGATGTCCGTGTGGATTTGTTCCTACGGCAGGCGGCGGCCAGATGCGGCAAATTCCAGCTAGGGGCAGCGACAATTAGATGCGGCACAACTTAGGAGGAAGTTCAATGAAGAAACGATGGCTAAGCTTCGCGTGTGTTATGTTGGTCGTTTTGATGTTTTCGGTGGGGGCAGCCGCCGGCACTACAGTTACAGGACCAACAGGTTTACTTACCCTGCCCACCGCTGATGCTTTGGCACCAGGCGAACTCAGTTTCAGCTATCATGTAGACGACGGTGACGGTATCGGCAGCATCAGTTACGGGCTGATACCAGGTCTTGAAATCGGCCTTCTGACAACAGGCCCCAGGCACAATAATCTGGGGGTACACGGCAAGGCTGTTTTATCCCACGAAGGTGCCAGCCTGCCGGGAGTTGCGGTGGGGCTTTGCGATGAGTCTTTCTACATGGTTGCCAGCAAGAGGCTGCTGGGTGGCGGCGTCCGGGGCCATGTAGGAGTAGGGACTGGAAAATATGATGGTGTGTTTCTGGGTGTGAGCAAAATGCTGAACCCGGTAGTAGTTGATTCCGGGCAAAAAGCCAGCACCCCGGCTGCTTTGCTGGCGGTGGAGTATGCCAAGGGTGCCTTCAATCTTGGAGTAGATGTACTCTTGTCACCGGAAGTCCGCATCAAAGTAGCCACCGAGGACTTTGATTCCCTCATCCTAGGCGTAAACTTCAAGGTTTCCCTATAACCCAGGTTGTCTTTTTCCGGCCCGGGAGAGGAGCAGCAAAGGAGGGCTGCTACATTGGGTTCATTTGTCAAGAAGGCAAATTGGTTGTTGGGACTGCTGCTCATTGGGTTACTGTTTGGCGGATATCAAGCAAGGGCACAGGCCTTTCCCGCAGTGCGGGCCTTGGGCATGGGCGGTGCTTATACAGCTGTTGCCGATGACGCCGGGGCCGTGTTTTGGAACCCTGCGGGGTTGATGCAGATTAAAGAACAGTCCCTTGTGGGAGCTTTAGTTCTCCACCCCGGTGAAGCCGATGACTACGAGACCTTTATAGGTTACTTGGAGCATGACACAGGCTACGGAGCAGGGGCCCTTTCTTGGTACTACAGCCGCTTGGATCCGATGGCCAATCCCAGCGGGATAAGCTATAGAGAAACCCATGATTTCTGCTACTCCCTGGCGAAACCGGCTGCCGGACATGTGTATTGGGGCGGCAATATCCGCTACCATAGGGAGCGGGAGCCCTTCAGCAACAGCTGGCAAAGCAGCTGGAACGGGGATATATCGGCATTGGCAAAGCTATCTGATGCCGTGCGGCTGGGCATTACTTTCCGGGATATCCGCGGAGCCCTTAACGGCGGTGAAGGCGATGCTGCCGGCGGCAATCTGCTGCTGGGACTTGCCTTCCAGCCGGAAAAGGGAGTTATTTTCGCCGTAGATGGATACGATGTGCTCAACCGTTTGCAGTCCAGGGCAGTGCGGGTCGGAGCCGAATTCCAACTAGGTGGCGGCGTGGCCCTAAGGGCTGGTCTGCAGAAAGCAGCAGAAACCGATTGGAAGGCCTGGACTTGGGGAGCAGGGATAAATCTTGCCGACTGGCGGGTTGAATATGCATATCTCAGTGGAGATTACGAGGGCATCCACACCATGGGTATTGCTTGGCGTTTCTAACCTGTGGGGAGCCATCGTAAATAGATTCCAGCGGGAAGATACCGAGGGCGGGTGCACTGCGCCCGCCCCCGGCCGGAAGGGGCAGGAAAGCAGAAGCCCTTTGACAATCCTGGATGGATATATAGTCAGGGAAGTGCTTGGTCCCTTTTGCCTTTGTATTGGTGGATTTACCATCATCCTTTTGAGCGGGTATCTTTTTGAACTGATGGACCTGATCTTCGTCAAGAAGGTTCCCGCTGGCACTGTAATGAGACTTTTGGGCTACAAGCTCCCCTCAATAGTCGTCTTGACCTTGCCTTTAGCAGTGCTGTTCGCCACCCTCCTTGCCTTAGGGCGGTTAGCCAAGGATAATGAACTCACCATCATGCGGATGGCAGGCGTCAGCCTCTTTAGAATAGCTGCCCCCCTCCTGGTAATAGGGGCGGTGGTCAGCGGCATTACCTATTGGGCCAATGAAAAGGTCGTACCGGAAATGAATCACAGAGAGGCCAATTTGGTGCGGCGCATCGTCTTCGAAGAAGCACCGCCCTCCATTGAAGAGCAGGTGTTTTTCCGGGATCCCGAGGGCCGGTTTTTCTATATCGGCCGGGTCGACAGCCAGCGCAGGCAGCTGCATAATATCATGGTCTATGATGTCAAGCATGGTCCCTATCCTAGGCTCATTACCGCTGCCGCCGGAGAATACGGAGAAAGCAAGTGGTACCTTAGGGACGGCATAGTCCAGGAGCTTGATGAAAGCGGCCTTGTGGAAAATCAAGTGCGGTTTCAGCATATGGAGCTCCCCCTTACCGGTAAGCCGGAAAGGTTCTTCGGTCAGCAGAAGACCACCAGCGAAATGAGCCGCCGGGAACTGGGAGAACATATACAGCTGTTTCAACAAAGCGGTCTGCAGGTAGATGATTTTGTGGTGGATTATCACCTGAAATTGGCTCTACCCTTTGCCAGTTTGATCTTTGTACTTGTAGGTGCTCCCCTTTGCTTTACCTTCGGCCGCGGCGGCAGGATGTTCGGTGTTGTCCTCAGTTTGGTCATCATGTTTTTATACTATGTTGTTACTTCTGTTGCCAGGTCAATGGGAGCCAACGGACTGATTCCGCCCCTCTTGGCAGCTTGGCTCGGCAATCTGCTCTTTGCCGGTTTAGGACTCAGCCTCTTGACCCGAAATCCCTAGCAGTCTCTTCGTTCACTGGTTCATGTTCCATGTCTACTGGATCAAGTTCGATATAGATGTAAGGGATGTGGAGCGAGGGGAACGAGGGTCAAAGGGGGTCAAAAACTTAAGTTTGCTAACTTAAACTTGCCATGGGAATAGGAATAGTCAACGCAGATTAATCGCTGTAATTACGAGCACCAGGGATGGTTGACTTTGAGGCAGGGAATGCCCAACTCTCAAAGGAGGCCATCCCTCAATGCTTCATAGAAAACCACTAGCTTTTCTCACTTTGCTTCTTATTTTAACTGCCGTCTTGTCTGGGCAAGGGCTTGCCGCTTCTGGATTTGTCAGCGGTACACCCTTGCTCCCGCCGGTTCCGCCGGGAACCCCTTTACCCACAGATCTGATTATCACAACAGCCAGCTTCTCCCTCTTGGGCGATCCAGCTGACCTTCTGCCCCTTCAGGAAGAATTCTGGGTAGCCCTCTTTTCCAGCGGTGACGGCATGCGGAAGGTGACCGCCGATCTATACTATCCCAGGGACGGCATACCCACCGGCCATTTGAATGTGTATGTAGAATCGGGGCTCAGGGTGAATCAACATGTTATTGACACTTTGGTTTCCGAATTCGAAGAAACCATCCGCCCGGTGATCAATGAGTATTTCGGCACCGAATCGGATATCGACAACAATAACCAAATCACTCTCCTGATTACCGCCTTAGATGCCGGCAACGTCAGCGGGTATTTTGACTCCCGCAACCAGTACTCCAACAAGTGGGTCGCCAACAGCAACGAACGGGAGATGATCTACATCAACTCCCTGATGCTGGACTTCGGCATCAGCGGTGTTTTGCAGACCCTGGTCCATGAGTTCACCCATCTGGTCCAGTGGAATTACAACTGGAATTATGCCGCCACCAATGTGTGGTTTACAGAAGGCATGGCCATGTATGCCAATTACTTGGTGGGCAAGGTCACCGGCAAGACCAATTACTGGGATTTCAGCACCATAGACGCGTATCTCGCAAGCTATGACAGCATCTCCCTCATCGATTGGCAGCAGCGCTATGGTGATTACGGGGCTGCCTATGCTTTTATGATTTACCTTTCTGAACACTACAGCCCCGGCCACCTGAGGAGTTTGTTTCAAGATCCCCGCTCAGACCGAATGGAGACTATCCGTGAGTACTTGGCCGACTACGGCGTAAAGCCGGAGGCGATGCTGGCAGATTGGGGAGTAGCTAATGCCTTTGACCTTTCCGGGAGTCGCTACGGATATGCCGATCTTTCCTTGGGATTGGCAGCTTCTCGCCTCCCCAACCTTTCCGGCAGTACCTTCACACTGCCGCCATGGATGATCCGCTACTACCGCCTGCCCGCAAATGGTAAGAACGGTTTGGCTGTTCGCCTCATGGGTCAGCCGGGGCTAGCCGCTCGGCTGGTTGAAAGGCAGGCTGACGGTCGGGTAGTTGTCCATGAACTGAAGACAGGAAATGATGGGGAACTGTACTACGAAGGTTATCCCAGCAGCGGTGCGGAGCTCATTCTAGCCGCTGCTAACACCGGAGAAAGGCAGCAGGTAAAGGTGATCTTAGAAACTCCCTCTCCCGGGCCGGAGGGAAAACTAGAGGCTGCTCTGCTGCCTGACTTATTGGTGCCTGGGCGCTATACTGTTCTTATCAAAGCAGGCAAAGGTCTAGATGGCCCCCCAACTGTTGAAATCAGCGGTATCCGGGGCGGTGGAGAGCTCGATATAGTCCAGGCCTGGGGGGATGAGGGGCTTTATGTTACCGAATCCTTTGTTTCGGAGACTGTAGGGACGGGGCCGGTACTCGTCTTGATTAAGGGAAAGCAGGCCGGCAGGGAAATAACCGCAAAGCAGACATTGCAGCTTCAGTAGCAAATGGGACCGGGAAGGGGTAAGTCACATGGTAAGTCGCATTGCAAGTAAAATCCAGTCAAAAAGCAGGCAGTTAGGCAGCGGTCAGAGCGCATCAAAAAGCCGGCGAAAGTCCTTGATCAGCGGAATTGTGCTGCTGTGCCTGGTGCTGCTGGCAGCCGGGTGCGGTCCCAAGGGGTATATTGAAGGCACCGCTTACCATCCTAGCGGGAAGGTTTTGGGTGGAGGGGAATTGCTGGTCAGTGTTGATGGTAAGACCCACGTGGTTGTTACCGGAGCAGACGGCACCTTTAGAATAAGCGGTATTGCCTTGGGCAGCAGGCAGATCAAGATATCCTTCTATGATTCGGCTGCCGGAGAGCGGTATCAGTGGGAGGGTGCCGTACAGGTGGGCATCCAAGGGGCCAAGATTAGGGTAGAGCTATCTGGTGTCCTGCAAGGGTTCGATGAGCTCATCCAGGCAGTTTGGCGTCAGCTGGCCGGCGGGCAGTGGGAAAGTGCCAAGAAGAACCTAGAGGCCATCACCGCCTATGCCCCTCAGGGGGATGATGAGATCACCTGCAGGTTGGCATGGGGATGGTACTACCTGCGCTCCGGTGAAAGCTGCCAAAAGGCCAAGCAGTGTTTTGAAAAGGCCCTGTCAACAGGTAAAGAAGCTGAGGCAAGGGTCGGTTTAGCTGCGGTAGAGGCCGCTTCCGGACAGTACAGCCTGGCAGCTTCCCACCTAGAACAAGCCTTTGCAGCAAAGCCTAACCTGCAGCTGGATTATCTAGACCTGACCACCGGGGATCTGCAGGTCGCCCTTGCCAGCTATTATCTGCAGATAGGTGCTGATGCTAAGACAATCCAAATTCTGAAGCAGAAAGCCCAGGGAGCTTCGGCAAGGGGGCGGGAGGTTAGAGATAAGCTTCTCCTTTTCCTAGAGGGCTGATTCCTGGAGTGCTGAGACTGACAGGTTGACGCAAATCACCAGCAGGTATTGACCAGGCCAAAGCGAAAGAAAGTAATGTTCGTGAAAGAGTAAGAAAGGCAAGGCAGAGAGTAGGGAATTAGCTTGGGCCGTCAAGTAGGGAAAACTACAATTCTATACCTCTTTATCTTGGCTTGGGTACTGGTCCTTTTGGCAGTGCCCTTTGCTGCCGCTGCCGGTGATGCTTCCGCTGAAGGACTGGGGGCAGCCGCTGCCGGTTCCCCTGGGACAGAGGAGAATGGGCGGGTAGTGCTCCGGGCAGAAGGTTCTATCCAGATCTTAGCCGGCGGTGATGAGATCATTGCCCAAAATGGCGTGCAGGTAGAATACCGGGATCTGCTGATTTATGCTGATCGGCTGCATTACTCCCTCGGTGAAAACTCCGCCTATTTCAGCGGACATGTCCAGATCTATCAGGGAGATCAATATCTCGAGGGTGAAAGTCTTGAATATGATTTCAAGGATCAAAAGGCCAAGATCAATGAAGCCAGTGCAGTGGTAGTCGGCCCGGGGGTAAAGGGTGAGCTTTACGTTCGGGGTGACAGGATCGAGAGTACGGAGGATGATATCTTCATCCACGGAGGCAGTGTCACCACCTGCGATCTGGAGGATCCCCATTTTCATCTCCAGGCAGGGGAGATAGAGATTTATCCTGGGGACAAGCTCATCGTCCGCCGTGTATCATATTGGGAAGGCTCAATTCCCCTCTTCTACTGGCCCTATTTGGTCTTGCCCTTAGGCCGGGAGAGTTCCTTTGAACTTCCCCGGATCGGGTACAGCCAGAGTGAAGGCTGGTTTATCAAGACAGCATATAACTACTACCGCCATGCCGAATCCTATGGAACTGTGCATCTAGACTACATGCAGAAAAAGGGCATCGGCACAGGGGTTGACCATACCTATTATGACCGGGGCTCCTCTGGGAAAGGCGAGATTTCCGTCTACCGCCTCCAGAATCCTGCTGATGATTCAATCACCTGGGAGGGCAGCTGGCAGCAGAGCCTGCAGCTAAATCCAGAGCTGAGGCTGGAGATGGGAACCGAGTATCTGCTCCAGCCGGCAGCAGGTTCGGCGGAGGCCCAGTGGGAGCTGGAGCCGGGGATTAAACTGAGCAAGAGGGGACAAGGGGAATCGTACACCGTCCAGCTTGCCCATTGGCGCAGCCAAGATGGAGAACCCACAGCAGAAACCGAACTTGACTGGGCATACCGGCGCCGTTTAGGAGAACTTTGGCAGCTGTCCAGTTCAGGGCATTCCCTTGCCGCCGGCTCCGAAGGCAAGACCGAAAGTTATATAATGTATGACCATACTCTCCAGAGGACCGCGGCCAGCAGTCAGTTTACCCTGAGATTGGAACAGGATGTGCATCCCGCTGCCCGGGGAAGCACCCAGTACAGCTCCTATGATTGGAAAACACTGCGGCGGATGCCGGAGTTAACCTGGCAGTCCCGGGGCTGGAGCCTGCTGGAAGGGAGACTACCGGCACAGCTGACAGCGGGAGCCGGCCGTTATCTAGAAACATATCCCGATGGCGATGCCTTGGAGGGGAATAAGCTTTTGCTCAAGGGAGGCATTACCACCAGGCGGTTTCCTTTGAGTCCAAAGGCCTATGTTGTCTACGATGGCTCCATTGAGCTGGACAGCTATCGGGGCTTGACTTCCTATATCAATATGGGGGATGGTGAACCTGTCCTTGAAACTCCTATGGAAGACCGGTCCCGGGCAGTTATTATTTCCCGGCCCAGGCTGGTGGTGCAGCCCCTGAAGCCTTTGACATTGGATTTCTCCTATAAAGATCAGTGGGTTCTCGGCTCTTCTCCCTTCATCTTTGATAAACTCGAGAACTCGGAAACCTTGAGCGGCCGAATCACTTGGCGAACCCCTACCTTTGGGGCGAGCCTAGGGACGGGCTATGATTTCTGGAGCGGGACTTTCAATGATCTTGTGGGGCAGGTGCACCTGCGGCCCAGTGAGAGATATGAGGTTAATGTTTGGGCAAGCTATGATTTGGAGGAAAACGCCTGGAAGAGCGCCCGGGGTATGATCAGCCTGATGCCGAGAGATGACATATTCCTGCGGGTAGCCTCCAGCTATAGTTTCACCTATGATGAGTGGGACGGACTAGATGGTCAGCTGCAGATAACCCTTCCCAACAGGTGGCGTTTTGAATATGTGGTGGGCTATAGCGGTGTGACCGAAGAATGGACAAAGAGCAGTGCCATGTTGGCCCTAGATCTCCACTGCCGGGAGCTGCGGCTTCGCTGGGATCAGCTCAACGAGACAGTGTGGCTGGAGTATTCCATCAATGCCCTGCCCCAGACTCGGCTGACGGTGCAGAGGGGCGAAGATTTGGATGTCAATGTTGAGGGACTAGCGGATCTGGTGACCCAGATCTCCCAGGGGGGATAAGGCAGCTAATTGCTGTTTCCGAGGGTTTAGATGTTGTCCTTAAGCTGATCAACTAGACGCTGAGAGAAAGGTTGAGAAAAGTTGTCGCTGCAGCTGCCTAAAAGATCAAAACGAATATTGGCTGCTGTAGGGGTATTGGCCGCGGCAATCTTGGTCCTGATCGGTTTGGGTTATCTGCCCCCGGGACAGCGGAAAGGGCCGCCAAGTCCCCTGGCGTCAAACCCTCCCGAGGAAGGAGAGCCCCCTACCCAGTTTATCGGTGTAGAATTCATCGGGCGCAAGGACGGCCAAAAGAAGTATCATTTCCATTTTGACAAGGTGAAAAAGACCGAAGATGAAGGTCTGGTCATTTTTGAAGAGCTGTGGGATGGCGTTATCTATCAAGAAGATGAACCGGCCTTCGGGATTACCGCGAAAAGCGGTCAATGGCGGGAGGCCAAGGATTATTTCCAGCTGGATGGAGATATCAATGTTACCCAGGAGGGGGAAGTTATTTTCCAGAGCCAGCGGTTGGAATGGGATGGAAAATCGGAGATTTTGAAGGCACCGACGCCAAGCGAGATCAGCCTTGATGGGATCAAAGCCGCCAGCCGCCAGCTGGAGGCCCATGTCAGGACTGATAAGCTCCACCTCTTGGGAGATGTAGTTATGTGGGATGATGCTTATACCATCTGGGCAGAGAGGGTTGTCTATGACCGGCAGGCAGGTGAGCTGCGGTTGATAGGTCCCAGTGAGATAGAATTTGCCATCGGCGCAGCTTTAGAAGAATGAGAAATAGATCTAAGCTTGAGCGGGGAAGGGGATGGTTAAAGGTGGAAGGGATGAGATTGTCAAGAAGGCTGGTTCGGCTGCTGGGCGGGATGCTCCTGGCCGGTGTACTAATCCTTGGAGTCAGCAGTCAAAACCTCGCCTGGGCAGCGGAAAAAGCAGATGGCAAGGACGGTGACACAGTTAAAGTCATCATTCATACAGAGCAGCCCGATGCAGAAGTTGGCGTCTTTCAACTGGAGAAGAAGGTAGCGGTCATCGAGCCAGTCCAGGGTTTTGTGGAGGTCCTGGCCAGAGACAGCCGCCTTACTGCCGCCAAACTTGTCTACAATCAGGGCGATGATGCTGCCCAACTAACCGGCGATGTCACCGTTGCCCGGGAGGACCTTGATGCCCAGGCAGACAGCATGCTGGCCGATTTTGCCCAGGAGACCTATACTCTAGAGGGCAACGTCTACCTCAAGCAGTGGGAGAAGGAAGAGGGAGGCGATCGGACAGTCAAACTTGAGGTATGGTCCCAGTGGCTGCAGATCCAAGAGGAAGGCAAGAGACTCTTGGCCAGGGGAGATGTACAGGTAATTGAAACTGAGCGGAAGGCCTGGGCCGATGAACTTGAGTACGATGATGAACAAGGACTTGCTGTTCTTACGGGCAATGTTCGCCTGGAAACAGATGACGGCAATGTACTAACCGGCACCAAAGTGGTGATCAATCTTTCGACAGATGAAGCAACAGTATATGGGCCTACATACGCTGAGTTTATCCTCGGCGGTGATGAGTGAGACAACGGCATCAAAAACTGCCGGTGTCAGAAAGTATTGGGCTTAGGGGAGTTATTGGGGATAGAGGAACACCAGGAATACCTAATCTAGAAAGCCTGGCAGGTGTATGATGGGCGGGGAACAGTACCCGCCCTTTGCAATTATCGGTTAAGCAGCAGAATAATTGCCTCTAGCTGCAGGAATTACATATGATCGGCCGATTACCCCCGTGTTATAATGTGACTCGGATGGGGGGGACAAGCGGCAATGATGGCTCTATTTCGCGACGGCTTTTGGAAGGATTGGCTGATACTCATCCTAGCCAGCATCTTGGTGGGAACAGTTCTCTCAGCAGGAGTGGCCCGGGCCGTTGACTCATACTTTGGCGATACCATTGATGGACTCATCGGTGAATACGGTGAATATGACTTGATTCTGCATCTTAGGGAGGAAGCCCGGGAGGCCGGCATTCAGGGCCTTGAGGAACTGATCGCCAAGGAGCTTCCTGGTGCCACCTATAAAGAGGGTGTGACCATTGCCGGTAAGGCTAATATCTTTATATCGCTGCCACCGGAACTGGAGACCAAAGAGAGATTGCAGAGTATTCGGAGCACCCTCTATGACTTGCCCGGCAGTGCTGGAATGACCATGATGATCCAGCCCAGTGTGGTGATTCAAGGAGTCCACCCCGGTTTTCGGAATCAGATTATCAATGAGGTAGAGAAAATCCCCGGAGTACGCTTGGTATTCCGTGATTCAGACAACCTCTATGCACTGCTCAACTCTGTAGAGGACAATCAGCAGGTGACCGAAGCGGTACGGAAAATCATCAACCAGTATGAAATCCTAGAAGTGCGTTTCCCCATCGGATACGAAGTTGAAGATATCGGCAAAGTGACCGATGAGATCATGGATCTGCTGCGGGAGACTTACAACCCGACAGTACTGGAAAACGTCACCCTAGAGAATACAAGGGATGCTACCAAGTCCTTCGTTAAGACCTTGTCAGAGATGAAGACTTTTCTGCTCAATTACGCATCCCAGGTGAGGATCCCCATAACCGGTCTCGAGCCGCTGCATGTAGGTAATAAGATTGTCCTGCAGGGGTCAGCTGATGCACCCCTTAACCTTGGCGATCCTGTCAGCGGCGACAACATCATTGTCGAGATTACTAATATAGCCAATGGCGAAGCCTCTGGAGTCATTATCCAGGGGGATATTTCCGATGTCAGTGCCGCCATGGTCCGGACCGGCTACAAGATTACCGGCGACAATCGGGTAGGGCGCAGCATTGGTGAAGTGAACATCACCAATGAGCGTTATCAGCTGATTCAGACCATCGATGAAAGCATGGTCCTCTTGGATGAGCTGGAGGCACTGGCCAGCTCCGCCAATGAGACTGTTGCCAATGCTGAAGATACCCTCAAGACCTTTGAACAGGCACTAATTCAGCTGGAACAGCTGCAGCAGCAGATCAAGCAGCTCAACAGCGGTATGGTGGGGGATGAATCTGTCCCCGGCAGTTTAGTGATCTCTCTCTTGATGGACAGGCTGTTTAGGAGTCTGACAGGCTCAGAAGGCGAGACAGACCTCACTTCTCTGCAAAATTTGGACATCCAGGCCATGAAGGAAAGTCTGGCCGATGTAGCCGGCAGGATCAATGCTGTTCAGTCGGTGGATATCGAGGCGATCATCGAGCAGATCCGGAAAGTGAAGGACAGCCTTCCCGACCTGCGGGATGAAGAGATCGGGCAGTCAATCAACTTGATTGACAGTTATATTGCCGGTGAAGTCATCCCGGGGGATCAGATTCAGTTGGTCTTGGACAAAGGGGTTGTCAAGGGTAAGGAAGCCGAAAAGCTGATCCAGGAAGCTTTGGATAACCGCTATGCTAGCACTTTCACCATGCCGGTGGCAGTTGTCAATCCTGATGCCAGGGCAGAGCTGGTCAGAGTGCTCCAGGAGGTTCGGGCGATTATTGCCGGTTTACTGGCGGTGGTGTTTACACTGGGTTCACTGATGCTGGATCATGCTTCTGTCTTCAGCACCATGAAAAGAATCCTCGCCCAGAAACGGGCCGTCAAGGGTTGGAGAAGGCTCTTTGACCCAGTGA
Organism: Bacillota bacterium; assembly: GCA_012735435.1. Classification (GTDB taxonomy): domain Bacteria; phylum Bacillota; class Limnochordia; order DTU087; family DTU087; genus DTU087. The sequence goes on from JAAYHH010000062.1 coordinate 27,723, forward strand.
AGATCATAGGAGCTGTCTTGGGCACTGTACTGCTCCTTTCCATCTATGCGGCCTCCAAAGCCGAGATACCTTTGCTGAATCTCGGGCATATCGGAGTACTGGGAGCGTTCCTGGGCCTATTGGCAGCGGCTTTCTGTGAAAAGTTCAGTCCGGTGGACGTCAATGAGATGATGGCGGGACAGGCTCTGGGATTGCCTTATGTGCAAATCATGAGGGAAATTGTGATTCCTTCGGGCCGGCCGGGTCTCATGTATATGCTGAACCGCAGACGGCAGCGGTTTAAATAGAACCACTGCCGGCGGCAGCTTGTGAAGAGGCAGCAGCTTTTGAAGAGCTTGTGAAGGGGAGTTTAAGCGAAGGTAGTGCCTTTGCCTTCCAACCAGGGATGGGATGCAGTACTAGACGTTATAGGCATTGCAGGCGGCTCCGCAAGGCCCAGGGAGCGAGGAGCCCCCGGGGCCTGCGGTACCTGGACTTTCGATTCAAGCAATTACTGGAGCAAGACCGACAGCAGCTTTCACAACAGCAAAAATCGTCCTTTGCAGCACTAGTTGAAGCAGAAGACGGCATGGGTTGGGAGGCAGCGGGACTACCTTCGCTTGTATGAGGTGGATGCCATGTTGCAAGTATATGAGCTAGAAAAAAGTTACGGCAAGAAGGTCGCCCTCGACGGTGTCAGCCTAAACGTTTCTCAGGGCGAAATCCTGGTGGTCATGGGTCCCAGCGGCTGCGGCAAATCCACTTTGATCCGCTGCATCAATCGCTTGACAGAGCCTGATAGGGGAGAAGTTCTCTTCAAGGAACAGTCAGTGATGGACATGTCGCCCCAAGAGCTCCTTGAGTTCCGCCGCCGGGTTGGGTTTGTGTTTCAGCATTTTAATCTAATCAAACGTCTGACTGTGAAGGAAAATGTGATGTTCGGCCCGGTCCTCAGCGGCATGGATCCTGAAGAAGCTGAAGCCAATGCCCTGGAAGCCCTGGGCAAGGTGGGGCTATTGGGAAATGCTGACAGTCTCCCCGATGAGCTTTCCGGCGGTCAGCAGCAGCGGGTAGGCATTGCCCGGGCCTTGGCATTGAATCCCGAGATAATGCTGCTGGATGAGCCCACCGCTTCCCTGGATCCCATTTTGGTTGGCGAAGTCTTGGATGTTATGGAAGACCTGGCCCGGAGCACCAAAGCTACCATGATCATTGTCACCCACGAGGTATCCTTTGCCTTGAAGGTGGCCGACCGTATTATCTTGATGGATCACGG
>JAAYHH010000063.1 GCA_012735435.1 Bacillota bacterium
AATGGAAAACTACACACTATCGTTAGGTTTACAAGGGTTCCAGGGTGAATACGCTAATTACTGGCATTACCTAATGGCTGGAACTGTGCTTACTATTCTGCCCTGCTTAGAACTGTTCTGTGCCTTCCAACGGTATTTTGTCGAGGGGATAGCAACTACTGGGCTGAAAGGTTAGTATTGGGTGAGAAGGGATCCGCAAAGCTAGTAAGCAATAATTCCCGGAGTCAGAAGAAGCGACCAGCCGGTACCTTCGTATAACCTGATAAGAAGGCTACTGGGCCCTTGCTTAGCGGCAGGGGCTTTCTTCGTAATGAAAATCTTAGGTGGAGAGAGAAGAAAATGTGCGATAATGGGGAATAGTTTAGATCGCACATATGTGATGCACAAATGCGCAAGTACTGACGATTGGTCATCAATCTTGGGGTGTACCAGCTCGGGAATACTCCGCGTATTGCTTGGTAATAGGCAATCAAGATGCTCTCATTCACAAAAACCCTCCTTGACTTGGGCAGCTAGGCGCCTGTATGTGACTCCAATATATCGCTTTCTCGTGTCTAGATAGCAGTACCTCCAATATATCGCTTGCCTGTGTCCGGCAGTGCAGTAACTAGCCAACGTCAGTTCTACATATACGATCGGTACCCGCATTGGCTATGTATATCTCTCGTTTCGCTTGGGTCCGCTGGCGCCTGGATGTTGGCAAATTCCTCATCAAGAGGGAGAATGCGCATTAATTTCATACTACAGTTTACGCCCAGAGCAAGCTAAGTTGCTTGAAATAGTGGGACAGACGACAACGCTGGGTTCTTCAGCGTGGGTTATGATTGGGCGATTATATGTTAAATCTCATCTCGTCTAAAAGGAAATTTAAGACAACGGTAGAATATCTAGCATATAGCGCACATATGTGATGCACAAATGTGCATGTCCGACAGTCGATGACCAACCTTTGCAGAAGGCGAGGATGGGAGAGTCTCTTATCTTTGGTAGGAAGGATTCTTTTATATATGACCACTGTTAACGACAAGCTTTTGTATCTTATCGCCAAGTTGTATTATGAGCAGGAACTGACCCAGCAAGAGATTGGTGATCAGCTGGGGCTAAGCAGGTTTAAGATCCAGCGGCTCCTAACCAAGGCTAGAGAGCAGGGCATTGTAAGGATTGAGCTGGTGCCTCCCACTGACAAAAGGTGCAAACACTTAGAGGCGGAGTTACAGAGAACCTTTGGACTCAAGGGTGCCGTTGTAGTACCAGGAGAGTACCGATCTGAGCAGGTCCTTAGAAAGGTACTGGGCCTTACTGCTGCCGAGCTCCTGCCGGATCTGATAGACGGCAAGCGGAATATCGGTCTAGGCTGCGGCAGGACTATCCTGGAAATGCTCAACCATATTGATATAGATGAGCCGCATGCGGTTACCGTTGTGCCTCTGTTTGGTGGAATGGAAAATATCGAACCCGAATTTCAAGTAAACGCTTTAGTTCAGAAGTTGGCCGCCGCACTGGGTGGTGAGTACCGGGCGATTTATGCTCCGGTTATAGCAGGCAGTGCCGAGGCTAGGGCGACAATAGTATCTGACCCCATGATCAAGTCGGTTGTCGATATGTGGGATTGTTTGGACCTAGCCATAGTCGGGATTGGACATTCAATCGCAACTTACGGGTCAGCCTTCATGCGGACTATTAGTGAGAAAGACAAGGATGATATTACCAACGCCGAAGCAGCGGGAGATGTCTGCAGGCAGATGTTCAGCATTACCGGTGAGCCGTGTAAGCTAGAACTCAATTCACGCCTCATAGCCATGGGCCTCGAACAGCTGAAACGGGTCCCTCTGGTAGTTGCCATAGCCGGAGGGAAAGCAAAGACTAGAGCTATTTTAGGAGCTCTTAGAGGAAGATATATCAAGTTTCTCATTTCTGATGAAGCAACGGTGCGGCACGTTCTGGCGCTTCACCAGGAAAATGCTCATATTCTTAGAGCGTGAGCTTGGAATTCAGACCAATATTTGATTTGGACCGAAAGGTTAATGGCCTATTCACAGAGTCATCCTCTTTTTACTATGTTAACAAACCCATCGGGGAGGTGCGCACCATAGAACGGGATATACTTATCGGAATTGATATCGGAACATCGGGATGCAAAACTGCCGCTTACACCATCGATGGTTCAGTGCTGGGAACTGTTACTGAAGCCTACAATGTTAATCGGCGAACGGCACTGGAAGCGGAGCAAGACGCGGAAGACTGGTGGAATGCCGTTTGTCTTAATATCCAGAAACTTATCAATGAAAAAGGCGTGGATCCAGCAAGGGTGCTGGCTATAGGGGTGGTTGGACACAGCTGGGCTACTCTTCCGGTAAATCGCCAGGGGTGTCCCCTGCACCCTGCCATGCTGTGGCTGGACCGCCGTGCCTTAAGTGAGTGTGAAAAGATCAGGGAAGATATCGGTGAAGATTACGTGCTCTCAGTTAGCGGCAATCGCATCGATCCAGCCTACTGCGTCCCCAAGATGATGTGGCTGCAACATCAAAAGCCGGATGTGTATAAGAGCACGTACAAATTCCTGCAGTCCAACAGCTATATCGTACATCGGCTGACTGGGGAGTTTACCCAGGATGCTTCTCAAGGTTACGGATACTATGTCTTTGACATCGAAAAGCGGGATTGGTCAGAGGAGGCACTGGAAAAATTCCAGATTGACCCTGACCTTTTACCCGATGTTTTTGAATCCGATACAGTTGTTGGGCAGGTAACCCGGCAGGCGGCTGAAGCGACAGGATTGGTTCCGGGGATTCCGGTCATTGCCGGCGGTGTTGACTGCGCAGCAGCATGCCTCGGTGCCGACATCACCGAGCACTTGGAGACCCAGGAGCAGGCAGGTCAAGCAGGGGGAATGACCATCTGTACCGACAGGCCCTACAGGGATTCCCGCCTGATCAGCGGCTGCCACGTCCTGCGGGATCGGTGGCATTTATCCGGCGGAACGGTGAGCGGCGGGGTACTGAACTGGATCTATCAGCAGGTTCTGGGAACTGGATTTTATGATTCCAGCCTGCTGGAGAATCAGGACCCCTTTGAACTCTTGAGTGAAGAGGCGGCGCAGGCGGAACCTGGCTCTGGCGGTCTGATCTTTCTGCCGTATATGGCTGGTGAACGTACCCCCATTTGGGATCCCCTGGCCAAGGGAGTCTTTGTGGGACTTTCCTATGAAAAGAAGCGGTCTGAGATCATCCGGGCTTTGATGGAAGGTGCTGCAATGGCCCTGCGGCATAACTTGGAGGTGGCCGCTAGTGTCGGCGCTCAGCCTGCCAACCTTGTCAGTGTTGGCGGCGGGTCCAAGAGTGCTGTTTGGTGTCAGATCAAGGCTGATGTTACCGGTGTGGCGCTTGGGGTTCCAAATATGCAGGATGGAACCGTATTTGGCGCAGCGTTCTTAGCTGGCATAGGCGTAGGGGCCTTTGATGATTACAAAGCTGCACTAAAGAGGATAGTGAAGGTGGAAAAATGGTATGAACCCCAGTCAGAGTTTAAAGGCTTATACGATGACCTTTATGAAGCGTATCTGATGTCATATCAATCGCTAAGGCTCGTCATGCACAAACTGGCCAAGATTACGGAGTAGATGAAGGGAAGCGATATTTATGAAGGCGGCGGTGATTTACGGTCCGGGTGATATCAGAATCGAGGATATGCCTTATCCCAAGCCTGAACCGGGAGAAGTGATAGTACGGATTCGAGCTTGCGGGATCTGCGGCTCTGATCTTCCGCGGGCCCTTGATGGAAAAGCGCATTTTTATCCCACAGTGGTGGGCCATGAGGCTGCCGGAGAAATTGTCGAACTAGGTTCAAAGGTTACCAGGTTTAGTCCTGGAGATAGGGTGGCTGTTGCCCCTTTAGTACCCTGCATGGAATGCGAAGCCTGCCAGCTGGGCCGCTATTCTCTGTGCGGTCAATACAGTTTTGTCGGTTCCCGGCGGCAGGGATGCATGGCCGAGTATGTTGCGATTCCTGAACGCTCGCTGGTTCCGATTCCTGAGGAGCTTTCTTTTGAGCAAGCCGCGATGCTGGAACCGGCCACAGTTCCGCTGTACGGCCTGCTGAAGGTGGGCTCATTGGCGGGACTTAGGGTTGCGGTTCTAGGCGTAGGCACTATCGGTCTGTTTGCCGTGATGTGGGCCAAGTTTCTCGGCGCAAGCCAAGTCATAGCTGTGGATATAAGTGACTGGAAATTAGAAAGGGCTCGGGAACTGGGGGCCGATGAAGTGATTAACTCCAAGGACCTTGGGGTCAGGGAAGGCGGTCTAGTTGGAGCCATAAAAACAGTTACCTCTGGGGCTGGATGTGATTTGGCTGTTGAGACTGCAGGTCATCCCACAACTCAAGTGCAGGCTGTTGAGATCTGTGCAAATGGGGGCAAGGTGCTTTACGTAGGTACAGCTCACGAACCGGTGCATTTTGCACCAAAGGCTTTTGAAGCCATAGTTAGAAAAGAGCTTGTCATTTACGGTTCGTGGATGTCTTACTCAGCTCCTTTCCCAGGTCGAGAGTGGCAGATAGCTGCCAAAGCCTTATCCGATGGTGCCCTTGACCCATCGGCTATGATAACCCACCGCTTTGAACTATCAAAGGCCCGGGAAGCCTTCGAAACCCTGCGGTCCTGTGATACGGCAATCAAAGTCATGCTGTTCATGGATGATAACTAATAAATAGGAAGGGATTCATTATCATGACAAAAGATCACGCTATGAGGGAGATTGTCAGGCTGCAGAAGGCTGGTGTTCCCAAGGGAATCTGCTCTATCTGTAGTGCTAACAGCTATGTTTTGGAGGCAGCCCTTGAGTACGGCCTGGAGACCGGCGGCTATGTTCTCATTGAGGCTACCTGCAATCAGGTCAATCAATTTGGCGGTTACACAGGTATGAAGCCGGCTGATTTTCAAGAGTTTGTCCTGGACTTAGCAGACAAGGCGGGATTCCCCTGTGAACGACTAGTCCTGGGTGGCGATCATCTCGGTCCCAATCCTTGGAAGAATGAACCTGCTCGGGCAGCTATGGAGAAGTCAGCAGAGCTTATCCGGCAATATGTGATGGCTGGCTTTACCAAGCTGCACATAGATACCAGTATGGCTCTGGGTGATGATGAATGCAAAAACGGCGCTTTAGACCCGGCAGTAATTGCCGAACGGACTGCCGAGCTGTGCCAAGTCGCTGAAGAGGCTTATAGGGAACTGCTCCGTTCCAATTCCGATGCCGTTCCGCCGGTATATGTAATCGGCACGGAAGTTCCAATCCCAGGGGGGATGCAGGAAGAAGAGGATGCTTTGCAGGTGACCCGCCCTGAGGACCTAATGGAGACGGTACGTCTATCCCAGGAGGCTTTCTTAAGGCGGAATCTCCATGAAGCCTGGGAGCGGGTTGTTGCAGTAGTTGTCCAGCCTGGAGTTGAGTTTGGGAGCAGCACCATCTGTGAATATGACAGGGAAAAAGCAAAGCCCCTTACTGAAGCATTAGCTGAGCTGCCAAGCTTAGTCTTTGAAGGACACTCAACAGACTATCAAACCCGGGATGCTTTGAAAAGCTTGGTTGAGGACGGTGTTGCCATCCTAAAGGTTGGACCGGCCCTTACCTTTGCCCTCCGAGAAGGTCTACTAGCACTCAGCTTAATAGAGAAGGAGCTATTGGGTAGTGATACTGGGGTTCAGCTCAGCAATCTAATGGAGAAACTAGAGACAGCCATGCTGAACAATCCGGCACACTGGAAGAGCTACTACCAGGGGTCGGAAGCAGAGATTGCCTTGGCCCGCAAGTACAGTTTTTCTGACCGGTGCCGCTATTATTGGGCTGTACCCGAAGTAAGGGAAGCCGTGGAAACCCTAATGAAAAACTTAAGTACAACACCTATCCCCCTTACCTTGGTTAGTCAGTACTTGCCGGTGCAGTATAAACGGATTCGGGCAGGACTACTGGAAAGGAAGCCTGAGGCACTGGTTAAGGACAAGATCAAAGAGATTCTCGAAGATTATGAGTCCGCGATTAACCCTTGATTAATATGAGAAGTTGACCCCATCAAATAACGCACCACTTACGACCAAGTGTGATCTGTACCCATATTCAGAAAAAGTTTCCCAAAATGTCAAAATCGGGAAGGAGATCCCGGGATGGGCGCAGAATCCCTAGAATGAAAACGAATACATTACACAGGTGAATTTTTGCGGGAACGTTTTCATGACTGAAAGGGAATAGGAATATGCCCACAATTAAAGATGTTGCTGCTGTAGCAGGTGTTTCTACAGCGACGGTTTCACGAGTATTGAATGGGGAAAGAGTGAGAGAAGAGACAAAGCAAAAAGTTGTATCTGCCATCAAGACCTTAGGATATCGGCCTAATCAGATTGCCAGGAGTCTAAAAACACAGAAGACCTTTTCTGTAGGGTTTGTAGTTCCAAAATTCGATCCTTTCTTCATGCAAGTTGCTCAAGCTATAGAATACGTGCTTAACGAATAAGGCTACAGCCTGATAGGCTGCAACAGTGATGAGAATCTAGAAAGGGAAATAGGCCGAGTAAAGATGCTCTCTCAACAGCAGGTTGATGGGTTGTTGGTAGTTCCCACCAGTGGGACTGCTTCACACCTGGTTGAGCTTCAGCAGAAGGGGACACCAATAGTCTTGGTTGACCGGATGGTACGGGACA
>JAAYHH010000064.1 GCA_012735435.1 Bacillota bacterium
GGCAGTTGGGTTGAAAACTGTCCCTGGTCAGCACAGGGTGCGTATTCGGTGGGCTCGGTTCCTTGAATAAAGGCACAGGGGACCGACCATTCACAGCCAGGACCTGCCAAGAGTCCGGTAAAAATGTGAATGGGAATGCCGGTGATAACCCCCGGGGGTACCGGGAAATCCCTGGGGGGTTCATGGGCTAGAGCGGTATTAATGAATTCAGCCCACACAGGGCCCGCTAAAGTACCGCCATAGCCGGGCAGGGGCCTTTGCTGGTCATCTCCTATGTACACCGCCGCGACTATACTCGGGGTATACCCGACGAACCACAGACTAGTTGTTTCATCACTGGTGCCGGTCTTGCCCGCGGCAGGCCTGCCTACCGAAAGGTGTCTGGCTGTGCCGTATTCCATGACGCTTTTTAGTATGTCAGTTACGAGGTAAGCGGTGGTTTCCCTAATGACCCTGACACCTTGGGGCCGGTGGTCCTCCAAAACTCTGCCCTCCCGGTCCAATACCCGTTGGATGCCCCGGATCTCATAGCGGATACCGCCGTTGGCAAAGGGAACAAAGGCCCCTGCCAGCTCCAGGGGAGTGACGCCTTTGGTTATGCCGCCAAGGGCCAAGGACAGATTTCTGTCTTCCGGGGTCAGAGAGGCAATCCCCATGTCTTCAGCTAATTTCATCACCCGGCTGATACCCACTTGGGAGAGGGTCCAGACAGCAGCATTGTTCAAGGAATGGGCTACCGCGTGTTTCATGACCACCGGGCCCCAATAGCGGTCATCATAGTTGCTGGGCGCGTACCCGGCGTATTCCCGGGGTATATCTTCTACCAGAGTGTTCTGCTGCCAGCCTGCCTCCAGAGCAGCAGCGTAGACAAAGGGTTTGAAGGCCGACCCCGGCTGGCGGTAGGCTTGGACGGCCCGGTTGAACTGCGACTCGATGTAATCACGGCCGCCTACCATGGCCCGGATGAAGCCGGTTTGGGGGTCGATAGCAACCAGCGCTCCCTGGAATTCCTGCTGGGCAAAGGCCTCTTCAGCAGCCCGCTGGTAATCGGGGTTGAGGGTGGTGTGGACCCTAAGTCCTCCCCGATAAACCAAGTTGGCGCCGTAGCGCTCCTCCAGCTGTTTCTTGACATAATCTAGGAAATAGGGTGCTCGGCCCCGCTGCCTGCGGGCAAGTGTAATGGGACGGGCTGCGGCCTCCTGCCGCTCTGCTTCTGAGATCATCTCCAGCTCAGCCATTCGCTCTAGGACTATGTTCCGCCGCTCCCGGGCAAGCTCCGGGTTATTGTAGGGATCATAGGCATTGGGGGAGCGGGGGATGGCAGCCAAGAGGGCACTTTCCACCAGGTCAAGCTCCCGGGCAGATTTGCCGAAATAAGTTCTGGAAGCCGCCTCGATACCGTAACTGCCCTCGCCGAAATAGATGTGGTTCAAGTAAAGCTCGAGAATTTCATCCTTAGTGTAGCGCTGCTCCAGGATCAGCGCCAGGACCAACTCTTCCAGTTTCCGGGTCCAAGTTTTTTCAAAGGTCAAAAAGAGATTCTTTGCCAGCTGCTGGGTGATGGTGCTGCCTCCGACAATCTTTCTGCCGGCCTTTAGGTTCACGTAGAAAGCCCTGAGGATGGCAATGGGGTTGAAGCCTGGGTGCTGATAAAACCAGCGGTCTTCCATTGCCAGGATGGCATCCTGCATAACCTGGGGAATATCCTCTAAGGGAATATAATGGCTGGGACCCTGCCCCAGCACAGTGAGAACTTCGCCGTTGTCTGCCAGGATAGTTGCCCCTTCCAGTCCGCTCTCTGTCTCAAACTGCCGAAGGAGAAACAAACCCCTTATATACCAGCCGGCGAATACCACCATGGGAACTAAGAGGAGCAGCAGCCAGAAATATCGATAGCGCCGCCACAGCTTGCCGATAGACATCACAGCCATCACCTGAGGCTAGTATGGGTTGGAGGCTCTCGACATATACTGAGGTCTATGCAACTTCACCTTACCTGGGCGGTTTCACCGCACCGCTGCTCACATCAGTGTTCCACTGGTTGTTTTGTCGTGACGCCATCAGCTTCGGCCCACGCTGCTAATTTCAACGTGCCGCTGCCGTAGGCGGCGGTTCAGACTCCAATTCTTGCTGCCTGTACAAGCTTCCGATGCTGGGGGATATTCCCATGGCTGCTCCCAGAACTATGGTTGTAATCCCTGAAATGATAAGAAAATAAGCGGCAGGAATGACATCGACTAATACTCCAGCCAGGGCCATGGATATGGGGACCAGCATCTGCACTAAGCTCCCGACTAAGCCAAATACCCTGCCTCGATAATGGTCGGGAACAGTTTCCTGCAGCAGTACATTCAAAGGAACGTTGACCTGGACGTTAAGGATCCCGAGAAACAGCATGGGTACAGCTATACTGATCAATATGGCCAGGGGAGACATGTTCAGGTGTACCATTGGGAACCCGATGATGCTCATGAGAAGGGCGAGAAAGCCTTGCCCGATAATCGCCCAGGAGAGGAGCCGGTGTTTGCTCAACCTTTGGGCTAGTGCACCCACCAAGAGGGTGCCTGCCATCACGCCCGCTGGGAAGCTGGATTGGGTCAGGCCGTAGTGGCCGGCCTCCATCTTGAGAACCTCCTTGGCAAAGTAGGGAAATACCACTGAAAACAGGGGATTGGCCATGAAGTTTAAGATCACGGCAAACAGGATCACAGTACGGAGACCGACATTGTTCCAAATATAGGCGAACCCTGCTTTGAAATTCAGTATGAACTGCCGTGCCGGGCTGCAGGGTTCAGCTGCAGCAGGGGTTTGCCGTTCCTGTTTGGGGAAGCGGATAAACATCTCCGATATCCCGGAGAGAATGAAGGAGATCCCGGTAATGATAAAGACACCAACGTAGCCCGCGGCTCCCAGGAGTGCTGCTCCCATAATGGGACCAAGGATTCCCGTGGCACTCATGGAAAAGCTATCCCTGGCGTTGGCCTGAACCAGTTCTTCCTTCCTCACCAAGTTGGGTACCGTAGCGGAGATAGCCGGTCCGAAAACAACTCCGCAGAGTGACAAGAGCACTGTAGCCCCATAGAGGATGGACAGGGTCATTTGTCCGGAGTAGTAGATCAAAGCCAAAGCTAGAATCAAAAGGCCTCTTACGAGATCGGCGCCGACGATAATCAACTTGCGGCTGACTGCATCGATGATGACCCCGGCAAAGGGTGTTAGCAAAATACCCGGCAGGCTTGCTGCCATAAGCAGTGAGCCTAGGACTGCGCCCGAGCCCGTCAGGTCAAGGATCAGCCATGTCAAGGCAAAATAATAAATCCCATCACCGATCTGCGAAACTAAACGGCCGAGGAGAAGCAGCCCGTAGTCGCGGTTAATAAACAGCCTCTTCCACAGTGAAGCCCGGTTCTCTCCGGTGTGAATCATGCCCATCGCTCCCTTTTTCTTCTGCTGCATATAAAGCATACCATCATCTCTTCCTCGGCCCCAGAGTCTTGGGTTGGAAATCGCCTCGGTCTCAAGATGTAGATCTTTATGCTTTTTTGTGCTTTACAAACCCCTTCCTCTGTGCAATAATAGGAACGACAAATCTTTAAACTGGGTACAGAGATACCGGTAAGATTTGTAAAAAAACGCGCAGACAAAGTTCATACTCTTTCTGTGCTGTTCTATTTACGATCTTGCCGGGGAGGCAAGATTTTTTTTGCCTTTTCGGTTCCCCAGAACAGAGGAGGAGGAAACTTAATGTCAGCTGAGAGAGTCGTGGGTTATCTACCAGATGAAACACCGCAGTTTTGGGAGTTAATCGTGTTTGCTTTACAGCAGATTGTAGTTATGTTCCCGGCAACGGTATTGGTAGCACTGATCACAGGATTTCATGTTTCCACGACAATATTTGCCAGCGGATTAGCGACGCTGGTCTTTATTCTGGTCACCAGGAGACAGATACCGCTATACTACGGGTCCAGCTTTTCCTATATCGCGGCCATCGCTTCCATCATGAGTGCCGAAGCATTTGCCGGTTTATCATTGAATGAACGGATTTCCATAGCCCAATTCGGTATAGTAATGTCGGGTCTTGTATCAATTGCAGCAGGCATAATCATTAAGAAAAGCGGTAAGGAGACCATCGACCGGGTGCTGCCTCCTACAGTTACCGGCAGCATTGCTATTATCATCGGA
>JAAYHH010000065.1 GCA_012735435.1 Bacillota bacterium
CATGTAAGCCACGTATTGTCCTCTCGGTTAAGCAGCCGGCCAATGGGATGGAGTGAACGTGGAGCTGACCAGATGGCCAAGCTAAGAGCCATGAAGGCCAACGGTATTTCGATCAAAGGGCATATCTTGCACCGGACCAAATTCAGCACAACACTTTCCACAGCGGTCAAAGCTGCACTACCGGCCCAACGAGAGAGGCTGCGCAAGGTTTCAGGAGAAGTATTGGGGAACATGCCGGTGATGAACGGTTCTTCTACCTATACTAGGAGACTGCTCAAACAGCTTAGTTCAAGCACTATTATCTAGCCCTGTACTCTGCCAGTCTAATAGGACGAGACTCTTTGTTCCAGACTTACAGTATCTTGACGCTATCATGGGAGCCTGGAAATTTGACAAGGTCAGGCATCTGTGGTATTCTTAAGGTCGTCAGACTGATCAAAGCAAAATAGGTGTTCCCGAAGTAGAAGTTACCGCTTCTCACCTTGCGGCGCCGTTAGGGTAGCTGTCAGGGTTTATTGGAAGGAGTTATTGGTGCCGTTGCCGGCCCAATAATGGTGTTTGTGCGTGTGTAGGAGCGGTATATCCGCTCCTATTTTGGATCTGACACCAATTTTGTCAGAGATGTTGGCAGGCGTTGTAGAATTACAGGGTGTGTTGGGAGAATTCAGCGGAGGTGATATGAGATTAGCAACGAGTTGCGTGTTAACTCGAGAATCCGGGCCAGAGATGTAAGGGTGATCAGCCCGGAAGGCGAGCAGCTGGGTATCATGTCTATAAGAGATGCTTTGCGGGCTGCTCAGGAGAGGGATCTGGATTTGGTAGAGGTGGCTCCGAATGCCCGTCCTCCAGTTTGCCGCATAATGGATTATGGGAAGTATAAGTACGAGCAAACCAAGCGGCAGAAGGAAGCCAGGAAGAAGCAGAAAGTAATTTCCATCAAGGAAGTGCGAATGTCTCCCAAGATTGAGGAGCATGACTTTCAGGTAAAAGTCAAAAATGCAGAGCGTTTCCTCAAAGATGGAAATAAGGTTAAGGTCTCCGTTCGTTTTCGAGGCAGGGAAGTTGTCCATTCAGATTTGGCCAGGGACATGTTGCTGCAAATGGCAAAGGACATCGAGCATATAGCTAAAATCGATCGGCAGCCTGCCATCGAAGGGCGCCAGATGATCATGATCCTATCCCCGAAACAGGATTGAGGTAAGAGAGGAAGATAACGATGCCAAAGTTAAAGACTCACCGGGGTGCGGCTAAGAGATTGAAGGCCACAGGTTCCGGTAAATTTAAGAAAAGCAACGCCTATCGCAGACATAACTTAGGCAAAAAGAGCCCCAAGCAGAAGCGCAGACTACGCCACGCTGTCGTGGTCAGTGCCGCTGACCAGAAGAGAGCGGAAAAGCTCATGCCTTATGCATAGTTGAGTTTAGTCGCAGTACTTTATATGGTTTAGGAGGCGAAGGAAATGCCACGGGTAAAAAGTGGTCCGACTAAGAGAGCACGGCACAAGAAGGTGCTGAAGCAGGCTAAAGGCTATTACAGCGCCAATCGGAAGCTGTTTCGTCCCGCTAACCAGCAGGTGATGAAATCATTGGCCTATGCCTACAGGGATAGAAGAAACCGCAAGCGGGATTTCCGCAGATTGTGGATCAGCCGGATCAATGCTGCGGCCCGTATCAACGGTTTGTCCTACAGCAGATTCATTTCCGGTCTTAAGAATTCCGGCTTGGAGATTAACCGCAAGATGCTGGCTGAGCTGGCAGTTAATGATGCTGAGGCCTTTAGCCGGCTGGTGGATGTCGCCAAGCAAGGACTGGGAAGCTAATATATACTTGTGCAGATTAAGCGGGAGAGCAGTCAGGCGGGGTGGGACCTACAAAGGCACTACCAGCACGGCTGCTTTTTCATTGAAAAAAACTGCCTTATGGGAGTATAGATATGGTTCGAGCTCGAGAATTAACCAGCCCCCAGAATCCCATGGTCAAGTTGATGCGATCCCTGTATACCCGCAAAGGCAGGGACAAGACCGGCTTGGTGCCGGTGGAGGGGAGCAGATTTGTCAATGAAGCTCTTCTAGCTGCCAGGCGGGGGGTAACCAGCATCGAGGCCCTGTTCTATGAGGAAGGCTTCGATGAGAAGGGCTCCGAAGAGCAGTCACTGTTGGAGGCAGCCGGAGCCTGTGCCTGCCAGGTATTTCGTTGCTCCCCGTCATTATTCAAAACCTTGACCAGTACTGAGACTCCGCAGGGTATAGCGGCGGCAGTCACCCGTCCAGTCTTTCCCCAGCGGCGGAGTTCAGGCCGGGAGCTTTATCTTGTGATTGACCGGGTACAGGATCCGGGCAACATGGGTACTATGATCCGGACCGCGGCTGCAGCCGGGGTCGATGGGGTATTGTGCCTGAAGGGTACAGTAGACCCCTTTAATCCCAAGACACTACGGGCCACCATGGGTGCGGTTTTTCGGATCCCGATAACCTTCTACGACACCTCTCTAGACCTTTTGGAGGAGTTGTCTTGCTGGGGTTGTCGTTTGATCGCCGCCGATGTAGACGGCGATCAATTCCATTTTCAAGCAGATTACGGGGGCTCCATCGCAGTAATTGTTGGGAATGAAGGCCAGGGTATCGATCCCCCGCTGCTCTCAGCTGCCGCCGTCAGGGTCCGCATTCCGCTGGCCTCCGGCGTGGAGTCCCTCAATGCAGCAGTGGCATGCGGCATCCTGCTCTATGAAGCAGTGCGGTTTCGTCATCTGGAAGCTGACCGCCATTAGAAAACTGATCCATTAAGTCTGATCCAGATTGAGCAGCTGTTCTTCGTAGATATCCAGGTCGCACATTTCCTCCTCGCCCTGCCAGTGGACACAGGTTGCGCAGCTGATGACCTCTCGCTCCAGTCTGGAAGCCTTAGGTCCCCAGTGGATGGGTGTGTATTCACTACAGCTTTGGCCGACTGCCCGCATCTCTTCTAAGTTCGGCATTAGTTTCACTCCATTCCACATGTATCTTTGAAGGGTAGAATCACCCGGTAGTGTATCCAGTTGCTTTGCAATTATCCGGGATTACCGGCAGTTATCCCATAACGGAGCCCCATGTTACGGCCTTGTAAATGGGCAGGCTGTATGCTATAATGAATGCATCGAACGGGGATTAACTGGAAGGGTGGGGTCTCCTTGAAGTTGACCGCCGATTTCTTTTGGAAGCTGTTTGAAGCCACCGGTTCGATCACCGCTTATTTACTGTATAAGCATTATCGTACAGTAAAGGCTATTATGAATTAGAACCTTGGTTAGTGAATATCATGTGACAAAGGCGATGAAGAAGAGGAGTAGCTGGGTTTAACGCCGGCAGGGACGGGGTGCCATAGACTGAAAGCACCCTGGATGAGTGGATTCAGTGAAGTTCGCTTTGGAGCCGTTGACTGAAGGCTAGTAGGTCATACCGGGCTATCCGCCGTTACCTGGAGAGGGATGAGCCTTCATCCCGCAGAGTAGACCTTTCACCGATGTCTTACATCTGTGGAAGGTAAGTAGGATGGTACCGCGCAAGTTGTCTTTCGTTCCTAACGGAAGACAACTTTTTTGTATATAGGCACTTGGAGAGGGAGGTCAAGTATGCGTGATACATTGCAGAA
>JAAYHH010000066.1 GCA_012735435.1 Bacillota bacterium
ATCTACTTCCTTGGCCATTGCCAAAGCATCGTCAATGCTGTTCACAAGACCCACTTCATAGCGGTTGATGGGCTCGATGGTGAGGATTATCTTGTTCTCCTCAGCAT
Source organism: Bacillota bacterium (assembly GCA_012735435.1). Taxonomy (GTDB): domain Bacteria; phylum Bacillota; class Limnochordia; order DTU087; family DTU087; genus DTU087. The sequence continues at coordinate 108 of JAAYHH010000066.1, forward strand.
AACCGGCCGCCTTCTGCAGCGATTCAATGGCCCTTTGGATATCTTCTTCCTTGGAAGTTAAGACATCCGGCTGACCTACTAGGCTCGGCACTACCAGCACGCTCCTGGCACCGGTCTCCACCGCCAGGTCAACACAGGCCTTCACATAATCGATGGCCTTCTCCCGCTCAGCGGCATCAGGATGGGAGAGCAGCCTTAGATCCCCCGGCTCCGGGCCTGGGTGCATGCCGCAGATGCTGATGACGTCAAGCCCGTGGTCCTCAACCAGCTTCTTTACCTCTGCTCCATCATAAACGGCAGGCTCTCCTACAAGCTCAATCCCGTCAAAGCCGATTTTGCTGACCCTGGAGATGACATCAGTCAAGGAAGCATTGCCGAAAATCCAGTTGTTCACATATATTCCAATCTCTCTAGCCATGAACATCTGTCCTTTCTTCAGGCTGCGGATCGCCAATGTAAATTACTCCGGCAGGCTGGGAACTCCTGAGATGCCGGGACCGAAGTGCTTCAGCATGACCAGATCGTCGGTGTCGCTCTCGTTGACAATGGTAATTCCTTCTCGAGCAGCGTCATAAGTTACGAATACCTCATCATTGGTCATCTGCCCGTATCTAATCAAGGTGGGTGCCTCGATGGCCAGCGGACCCATCCGGCCGTGACCCTGAAGCACTATGGCTCCATAGGCACCATCGTCTTTGATGGTCACTGTCCTGCCGGGCAGAACCGTCAGTTCCTTAGCACAGAAGTATTCAGACCCGTAGACAATCCATTTTTCGATGTAGCCTTCTGACTGCATCTCATCCATGTCCTTTACCGGTATTGGTCTTAGGAACTTCTTCTTGGCCAGGTATGGATCCACGTTCTCGTCCCAGTCCAGGATGCCTACAATATACTCAAGGTCATCGTGGTGCTCCTCAGGAATGTCTTTGAGTAAGAGGTCCCTAGATGTAGGCTGATCCCAAACGAGGGACTGGAACATGGAGAAAACATCGCTGGCCCGCTGGGGCTCATAGGTCACAAGGGTACCAGGGGCATGGAGCAGTCCCGGCGGCACATACCAGCCGGTACCGGGTTCTAGTTTATAAGCCTGTGATAACTCCAGAATCTGATTGTCCCCGTCATCAAAACGGCGCAGACACTCGATTACCTGTTCTTTGGTGGTTCCGGGCCTTAGACCGAGAAAGGTATAAGGAAATAGTCCCTTGGTGAAATTCAAGTGGGGCGGGAAATAATACGCTTCCGGCTTGCCGACGGCACCCACTCTGGCCGCGTACTCATCATCCAAGTGGACATGGTGAGGCAGCGGCGCATGGTTATCGAAGAACTTGCTGAACATGGGCCAGCCGCCGTACTCCTCCATCAGCTGCTTTCCGATAATCTCATCACCTATCAGCTCAATGGCGTCTTTTAGCAGGACCCGCTTCTCCTGGCCGTTATTGCCGGCAACGATGTAGCTCAAACCTTCATCTTCAGGAGTTCCGGGGCCGTTGTCGGCCTTGGTGGTGGAAGCAAACCAGCGCTCATCGATCCCGCCCCGGTGCTTGCCCAAGGCATAGAGATCCTTAGGATGAAGCTTCAGCCGACCGCCGGGGACGCAGAAAACCCGGGGGACCCAGTTGGGAGCTAATCTAAGAATACCCTTCCCATCAGCGATTGCTTGACGTACCACTTCCTTCTTGTCCATGACTATGCCTCCCCCTTCTCATATTTCCGAGGATGTAGGGAAGCCGCAGAAAAGCGGCTTCCCGCCTGCTGAATCTATGGCTTTCTATAGCTGGTCCTTAACCATGTCCCATGACTCGGCTCTTTCTAGGGTTCCTTTCATAATCAACAGCGGTGTGAGGTAGATGTCTTGCGCCGGGGGCTCGATACCATCTCTGACGTAATCTACCAAGATCTTGAAGGCACTCTTGGCCTGCTGCTTGGGCTGCTGCTCGATGGTGGCTTCCAACTCACCCCGGGCTACTGCCACAAGAGCGTCTTCAATGGCGTCAAAGCCGACAACGATGACGTCATCGAGGTCTAGGCCGGAACCCTTAATGGCCTCCAGCGCGCCCATGGCCATATCATCATTGTGGGCAAAGACAGCGTCGAACTCAGGATAGGCCTGGATCAGGTTCTCCATGACCGACATGCCCTCTGCCCTGGTGAACTGGCCGGTTTGCTGGGCGATGATCTCGATCTTGGGATACTGGGCGATGACTTCATTGAAGCCTGTGCCCCGGTCAATGGCCGGTGAAGAGCCGGGAGTACCGGTCAGCTCAATGACCTTGCCCTCGCCCCCGAGGAGATGAGCAATGAATTCTCCGGCCATCCGTCCGCCTTCAACGTTGTCGGCACCGACGTGGCACAGGTACGGGGCACCGACGATCTTCCTGTCAACGGTGACTACTGGAATGCCGGCTTCATTCAATTCCTCTACCGCCGGAACCAAGGCTTCTACATTGATGGGTACAAGCAAGACTCCATCTAGACCCTGGACGATCATGTCCTCAACGTCGGACATCTGCTTGCCCACCTCATTGCGGGCATCGAGGACAACCAAGTCAACACCCATTTCGGCAGCCTGCTCTTCAACGGCATTCTTGAGGAACACGAACCAGGTCATGCTGAGACTGGGAACCGAAAGGCCAAACCGCAAAGTCTCAGCCATTGCGGCTGAACCAACCAGAGCGACAATCAGAAGCCCCAATATAACCGTCAATACAGTCCTTCTCATAAAGCACCCTCCTTAGTAGAGATATCCTGTGATCTTACCAGCGCAAACCTCGCCAATTATCTTGCCAGCTTACCTTTTAAGCCCGCAAACCACCTCCCATCAATCCTTTTGTTTCGAGCGCATCTGTTCCATGATGACTGCAGCAACGATGATTACGCCTTTAACAACCTGCTGGTAGAAGGGAGAAATATTCATCAGGTTAAAGCCGTTGGTGAGTACTCCAATTAAGAGAGCACCGATGAAAGTTCCAAGTACACTGCCTCGGCCGCCTTGCAGGCTCGTACCGCCGATGACGACAGCTGCCACTACATCAAGCTCATAACCCTGACCGGCGGTAGGCTGTCCTGAGTTCAGCCGGGCTGCGAGGATTACTCCCGAAAGGGCCGCTGTAAAAGCAGAGATCCCGTAGATTGCGATTTTATACCGGCTGGTATTTATTCCCGAAAGCCTCACTGCCTCTTCATTACCGCCGATGGCGTAGACGTATCTTCCGAATTTGGTCTGGGAAAGCACTATGGCACCGATGGCTACAACTACTAGGTAGATGATAATCGGCACCGGCACCGGCCCCACCATGCCGCTCCCCAAATTCCTAAAAGCCCGGGACAATCCGCTGATGGGGTATGCGTCGGTATAAATCAAGGTCAGCCCCCTGGCCGCGCTCATCATTCCCAGAGTTGCCACGAAGGGAGGTACTTTGAATTTACTTATTATGAAACCTACAAGCACCCCAAGACAGGTGACAACCAATATAGGAACAACCGTCATCACAAAGGGACTTGCTCCGTGGCGAACCCCCAGTCCTGCGGCCAAACACCCCGCCAAGGCTAGTAGAGAACCAACAGAAAGATCGATACCCCCGGTTAGAATAACGAAGGTCATCCCAACACCCATGATCCCGGTAATCGATACCTGGCGCAAAACATTCAGCGCATTGCGGACTGTGAGAAAGGCCGGGGATAAGAATGACAGAATGACGCAGATGGCCAAGAAGACCAAAAAGATTCCGTACTTATCCAATGCCGCACTCCAGTCAACTCTTTGAGCCGAAACCTCGCTGCGCTCACCTCTCATTGCGTCTCTCTCCTTTCCCGCCCTCGACAATTAGACTGAGTATCTTTTCTTGGGTGGCTTCTTCAGCGGTCAATTCTCCGACAACGATACCATCGTGCATCACGATAATGCGGTCGCTCATACCGATGATTTCCGGCATTTCTGAGGAAATCATGATGATTGCTTTCCCCTGGCGAGTCAGTTCATTCATCAAGTTGTAGATCTCAATTTTCGCCCCCACATCAACCCCCCGGGTTGGTTCATCGAAAATCAGTACATCACAGCGCTTGGCAAACCACTTGGCCAAAACCACCTTCTGCTGATTGCCTCCGCTGAGGTCCTCAACGCGGCGGTCAATGCTGGGGGTTCGGATATCAAGGCTTCGGACTAAGTTCTCAACTTCGTCAATCTCCCGGGAATGATCGATAAAGCCCCACCTGCTGCATAGGTCCGAGAGGATGGGCAGAGTTGAATTGCCCTTCACCGACATTTCCAATACCAAGCCTTGGTGCTTGCGGTCTTCGGGAATGAGTCCAATCCCATAGTTAACGGCATCTACCGGTGAGGTGATCCTTACCTCCCGGCCGTTAACATAGACAGTTCCCTGTTCCTTTTCATCGGCACCCACTATGGCCCTAGCGGTCTCGGTTCTGCCGGCCCCCACTAAGCCAGCGATTCCCAAGATCTCGCCTGCACGTACATTGAAACTAACGTTCTGCACCCGGCGACCGCTCTTTAGACCTTCAACCCGCAGCAGCTCTTTGCCCGGCTCTGTTCGAATCCTGGGGTACTTATCTTCGATGCTGCGGCCTACCATCATGTGGATAACTTCATCGATGTTGGTTTCTTCGACATAGCGAGTCCCTATGTATTGGCCGTCCCGGAGGACCGTGACCCGATCAGCGATTTCCTTAAGTTCATTGAGTCGGTGAGAAACATAAATGATGGAAACACCGACGCTCCTAAGAGTCCTTAAGAGGTCAAATAGACTCTCAATCTCTTCATCGGTGAGGGTAGAAGTCGGCTCGTCCATGATCAAGATCTCTGCATCGTAGGAAAGAGCCTTTGCGATTGCCACCATCTGCTGAAGGGCAACACTCAGCCTGCCTACAGGTACGTCCAGATCAAAGCTGATACCCAGTTTGGCCATAAGCTTTTCAGCAGCGCTTCTCATCTCTTTCCAGTCTACGAACCCCAACCTATTTTTCACAGGATGCCGCCCCAAAAAGATATTCTCCACTGCGTTCAGCGCGGGCACCAACAGCAGCTCTTGATGGATCACGCTGATTCCCTGATCCAGAGAATCCTTGGGACTCTTGGGACTAAAGGGCTCGCCCCGCAGGCGGATTTCACCTGCATCAGGCGTATAGACACCGGCTAAAATCTTGATCATGGTCGATTTGCCTGCACCGTTCTCCCCCACAAGGGCATGCACTTCGCCTTTCTCAAGTTCGAAATCTACCTGATTGAGAGCCATGACTCCCGGAAACTGCTTCGTCAGTCCCTTTACACTCAATATGG
>JAAYHH010000067.1 GCA_012735435.1 Bacillota bacterium
ACACAAAGAGCCGGATCATGTCCAGAACACCTTTGGCCCGGCTAAAGGCCAGGACAAGCAGGAGTCCCGTGGCAAGCTCCACGAGAATGTAGCGCAAAGGCACATGGTCGCCGCAGTAATGGCATCGGCCTTCGGCAAACAGCCTGCCCCAGAGGGTGATGGTCTCAAGTCCCTGCCAAGGATGACCGCAGTGGGGGCAAACTGCTTGGGGCCCCGTACTTCTTTCTTCCCGCTGCGGCCACCAAGAAATGAAGTTGTTAAGCAAACTGCCCAGCAGGATACCTAAACCGAAAACACCAAGTTTCATCCAAATCACAGGCTATCCCCTTTACTTACGAATTTTCTTGAGGAAGATGATAGTAACTCTTTTTTCCCATTGGGAGGAAATCCTTCCAGCCCGGCTGCAAAAATCGGCCCATCTCCCAGAGCAGGGAAACATATCTTTGAAAGGAATGTATATCGCAACACAGCCAAGGGACAAATATTGAAAAGAATCTCGCTTTCCACACTGAGCAGGAGGATAAGACGATGAACAAGTCGCTTTTTACCGAACGAATCCTAATCAAGGTCGCCCAAGCTATCCGCAGCGGCAAGAAGCCCTTCGATAAGGAGCGGCTGATCGATGAGATCACCACCGACTGTTTTGCCGATGAAGCAGAGCGGGAGAGTTGGCGTCCCATAGTCGCCCAGAGGATTGAATTGCTCTTGACCAATGAAGGGACTTTTATCTCCCACATACGACATGCCTGCCGGCATTGTGAAGAAGGAAGGCGGCGCTGCACCCACGTTTGCCCCACCGATGCCATTATCCACACTGATAATGGAGTTGCGATAGATTGGGACCGCTGCATAGAGTGCGGCCGGTGTGTTGACGGCTGTATTTCCGGTGCCATCGTAGCCCGCTCAGACTTTGCCCGGGTAGCCTCCCTGTTGATCCACAGCGACGAGCAGCCGGTCTACGCCATCCTAGCTCCGGCCTTTGTAGGCCAGTTCGGCGACCAGATTTCGCCTTCAAAGCTTAAGGGAGCACTCCTTCAGCTGGGCTTCAATGGAGTTTACGAGGTGGCCATGGCTGCAGATATCATCACATCCCGGGAGGCCGAAGAGCTGGTGGAAAGATTCCACAGAGGCGACAAGTTTATGATCACATCCTGCTGCTGCCCTGCTTTCATGCGTCTTGTGGAAAAGACAAAACCTGCCCTGGTAGAACTGGTCTCCAACTCAGTTTCGCCCATGATCGCCCTGGGCCGCCTGCTCAAGGCCCGAGAGGAATGCAAAGTGGTGTTTATCGGGCCTTGTGTAGCCAAGAAGGCAGAAGCCAGAAGACCTGAACTCCAGGATGCCGTCGATTGCGTCTTGACCTTCAAAGAAACCGAAACCCTCTTTAGGGCTGCTGAGGTGGACGTAGCCTCCATAGGGGAAGACGTTCCCATGGAAGATGCATCCCATGATGGGCGGATCTATGCCCGGACCGAAGGTGTCACCACCGCGATTTCCCGAGCAGTGCACCGCATCGACCCCACAATTAACCTCAATGCGGTACACGGTGACGGCATCAAGGAATGCATGACCTTGCTTAAGCTGGTGGAACAAGGCAAGCTGGCTGCCAATTTCATGGAAGGAATGGGCTGCGAAGGAGGCTGTGTCGGCGGTCCCGGCACCATCATTCCCAGGGATGAAGGAAGGAAAAACGCCAACAGCTTCGCAGAAACATCATCGGCAGTGTCTGCCCTGGATAACCATAAAGCTGAAGAGTGGATGTTGGAATACGGTAAAAAGGTAAACCTAACAACCGGTCGGGAAGCCGGAACCAAGCCGGTAGAGGCACAGCGTTAACCATCTTATGCTTATGGCGCCATGAAAACAAAAAGGTGTCACACGGAAAATCCAGATGCGACACCTGATGGCGCCCCCGGCAGGAATCGAACCTGCGACCAACAGTTTAGGAAACTGCTGCTCTATCCCCTGAGCTACGGGGGCACAAATCTGCGATTGTAATCGACGGAAAAACACCCGCGCTATTACTGTATGCCCATTGTACCTCAACTATCCACTTCCGTCAAGCCAAGGTTTATCCCAAACATAATCTGCCTGTGCTGTCAGATTGCTAAAATCCATGGAAAGATAGGCGCAGAACAAGCCTTTTACCACATGTTATCCACAACCATCCCCCGGTTCTTCACATAGTTATCCACAAGTTATCCACAGAATGTGGATAGATCAAACTTGTGTTTGCGGCGCGCCTGTGTTTCGGTTCTATCAAACACCCCGCAATTTCCCCGCATCTCACCGCATAGTATTACAGCGGAGGTGCAGTTTATGGAGAAAAAGAAGGGTGCAGTTTTCCTAGACCGGGACGGCACTATCATCGAAGAAGTCAATTACCTGCGGGACCCAGCCGAAATTCGTCTGCTTCCCGGTGCCGCAGAGGCTCTGCGCATCATACAGGAGTATTATCCCTTGGTCATCATCACCAATCAGGCCGGAGTTGCCAGGGGCTACTTCGATGAACAGCGCCTTAGGCAAATTCACCGACATCTGGAGCTGCTCCTGGCAGAGGAGGGAATTCGCCTAGCGGGAATATACTACTGCCCCCATCATCCGGAGGTGGGGCGCTTTCCCTACCGGCAGGACTGCCAATGCCGCAAGCCCAAGCCGGGGATGCTTCAGGCGGCCGCCCGGGACCTGGCCCTGGATCTCGCCAAGTCCTATACCATTGGCGACAAGCTGTCGGATATCGGCGCCGGCAAGAATGCCGGCACCAAAACCGTCTTAGTCCGCACCGGCTACGGCAAGGAGCAGGAGGAGCAAATTGCCAGTTCGCAGTTTTCCCCGGATTACATTGCAGATAATCTGCTGACTGCCGCTGGCTGGATAATGATGCCTGGACACTAACGGGAACAATTCCCCGCCGGCGTAGGAGGTTGCCGTGGTCCGTCCAGAACTCAGCCTTGCTCCAACAACCGAGATATCCCAAGGCATCCTCTATTTGCCGATCCCATACTCACTGCGAAAGTCTTGCAGGAACCGATCCACCGCCGGCTGCTGTTCCCCAAGACCTTGGAGTTTTCTAATGAACTTCCGGGCAGGCCAAGTACTGCTCTTTCCTTCCCGCTTGACATAATACCGCAGGATAAGATGGATAACTTTATGGGGATAGGCCAGCATGGCGTAAAGGACAATGAGCTCCTCCAAGTCCAAGGGAGCAGCGGAGGAGTAGGAATCTAAGATGAGCTTTGCCGACGAAAAATCCCACTGCCGCTTTTTCAAGACATCCCTAATAAGCTTGTAGACATCAGCAATTCGAATATCCCGCCGCAATAGGTCAAGATCAATCAAACAACAGCCATCCTCTGGGGTAATCACAAAATTCCGTTCCGCTGTATCGCCGTGGCAAAAAGAACGGGCCTCACTGGCGGCCTTCACTAAATTATCATATTGAGATGTGGATAGGACACACCACCCTTCCTGGGCCCGGTCCAAGATCCATGGATAATATTCCACAAAGAGCCGATCAAAGTTGTCCAGCAAGGGCTTATGTTCCAGCTGCTCCCGCAGCTTAACCAACTGCCGGAGCCGGGAACTAAAGCGGGTAGGCCATCGATTCAAGCGGTTCCTCAGCTTCCCTCCAGAGGGAGGAGTGTAGCCTTCTGAAGCCTGGTGGAATTCAGCCAAGGCCACTGCAGCATCCACAATATCTTCATCAGAGGTCCGAAAGCTGGGCTTCCGGCCTATCAGCCAATCGGTCAGGATATAGTTGCGGCCATTAGAAGCTTGAGAGATCAGCCTGCCGTTCTTTGTCTCATGGGCCATAGCGATCTTTGTAAACCCTCTTGCCTTTAGATGGGCAAGCACACCTTCCAGCGCCAGGGCTCGACTTAAACGCCGGTCAACTTCCTTGAGACAAAAGCTGCCCTCCTCTGCCTCTACCCTATGGACATCCTTGTAAGGGCTGATGGATAGAGGCGTTATGGACCAATCAGACAACACCATCCAAAGTTCGGTTTCAGCTCTGCCCACATAGTTCACCCTTCCCATGATTCCCGCTGTTCTCATCCTATGCCCACCAGCGTCGATGGGTGTCTCGGGGGCAAATTGCCGAAAAACCAGAACAAACTCCTATCTCCCTTGATGGACTCTACTCATAGGATTAACTAAAGCTCTTATAACGGCAACTAGTCTATTCGCCACCAATCCTTGTACATTGGAGGTGGAAAACGTGTCCAACGAGAATCCTAGGTTCGGCAAGCTGACACCCCGGGAAAAGGAAGTCCTGCAGCTGATCGCCAAGGGCCTATCCAACGAAGAAATTGCTAAGACCCTCTTCATCAGCAAGCACACCGTTAAGAACCATATAACCAACATTTACCGGAAGATGGGTTCCCGCAACCGCACCAAAGTCGCCCTGTGGGCAATTCGCTATGGCTTGATCAGCTTGGATTAGTCCAACGGAGCTGCTGTTACCATAGATCCTTGATGCCCAATTCACTTCGAATTGGGTTTTTAATATATATATGAAAAAAGGGGGGCAGCCTGCCCCAACCCGCCCAGCTGACGATCCAGCAGGGAACTTGGGGGCCTAACGGCCGCCTCCCCTAGAAGGGAGGGATGTGGGATGAGCCTTTGCAGTGGTGCTGCCCAGTTGGTGGGCTTTGCCTATCTGCAAAGTCAATATATCTTTATGTGGCTTAGGAGCCTGCGGCTATGGGAGGCAGATCCTATTCTCCCCTATCCCTCCATACCCCTAAGCCGGAACATCAAGGTGCCGCAGGTTGTCCCAGGATGGCTCGGCTAAAGAGAAACTGCCGGTGCGGCTTCCGGGGCCGTCAAGCTGGCAATCCAGCGGCGGCCGTCCCGCAGGATCTCCTGTACTGCCGCCTCGGTCTCGGCCTCAGCATAGAGCCTCAGCACCGGCTCAGTCCCAGATACCCGAAAAAGGACCCACCCTTCACCGCCTAACCTAAGCTTCAAACCATCCAGTGTCTCAACGGCGGTAACAGCCCTGTTTCCCAGCCGGGAAGGCGGTTCAATGTCAAGAAGGGGTACAGATGCCAGCGGCAGGTCTAATCTCCGATAGAAGCTTGAGCCGAACTGCTCCTTTAACCCATCCAGTATAGACCACAGCGGCCTTTTCTCCTTAGCAATGTATTCAACCAATAAGAGGCCGGCCAAGACTCCATCCCGATCCAAAAGGTGCTGGGGAAACCCGTATCCGCCGCTTTCTTCACCTCCCATCAAGACAGGCTCCCGGCGGCAGACACCAGCAATATGCTTAAAACCAATGGGCGTTTCCCTCACCGCAAGACCAAAACTTTGGGCAGCGAGGTCAACGGCGAAACTAGTGGAAAAGGTCTTGACAACTGCTCCCCGGTATTTCCTGTTCCTAAAAAGGTGGGTCAAAAGCAGCAGAAAAACCCGATGGGCATCGACATAATTGCCCAGGTGGTCTACCACTCCCAAACGGTCGCCGTCACCATCGAGGGCCAGCCCCAGATCTGCCCGATACTTCCTAACTGCAGAAGCTAAGGGTCTTAAGTTGGCAGCAATTGGTTCGGGACTGCTGCCGCCAAAACTGGGATTTATCTCACTCCTGATTCCAATAACCTTTACGCCTTGCTCCTCCAATAACCCCTCGAGATACCCCGCACCGGCACCATGCATGCTGTCTACTACCACTGTCAGCCCGGAGCCCGAGAAGTACTCTCCCTTGACCTGCTTTCTGATCCCATCAAGATAAATACCGTCGAGATCAAGCTCTGGAATACTGCGGTGTTGCCTCGGCACAGTAGGTGCTGCCTCAGGCAGGAGTTCTTGAATCCCATTGATCACGGCCTGCTCAGCAGGACCCCCGTCTCCTGCCTTGATCTTGATGCCGTTGTACTCAGGGGGATTGTGGCTGGCAGTGATCATGATGCCCAGCTCCATCTCCAAACTGGCGGCAGCAAAGGAAAGGGCAGGCGTGACTACTGGTTTATTAGCAAGGTATACTTCTATACCGCCCTCCTGCATTACACCGGCAATTTCCCGGGCGCAGCGGCGGGAGAGAAAGCGGGTATCATAGCCTACCACTACCCCTTTTTGCGCATCGAGCTCCTGGAGATACAAGGCTACGGCCCGGCCCACCCGCCGCACATTGGCAAAGGTAAAATCATCGGCGATGATGCCCCGCCAGCCTTCTGTGCCGAAATGAATATCCACTGCCTGTACCCCCATGCCTCCGTCAGAGATACTCATCCCAACCTGCCTCCCGGATGCGGCCCAGCAGTATCTTCACCTCTTGGTCCCTGTCCTTCTTGCAGATAAACAGCACATCATCGGTATCGATCACTATCAGGTCCTCAACCCCTATCAAGGCTGCCAGCTTTCCAGGGGCAGATACCAAGCAGTTGGTGCTGTCAATTTCTACCGCTCTGCCGGAAAAGACGTTACCCGCGGCATCCTTGGGAGAAACCTTCGCGAAGGAGCTCCAACTGCCGATATCCTCCCAGCCGAAATTACCAACCACCATGTAGATTCTGGCCGCTTTCTCCAGCACAGCATAATCGAAGGAAATCCGCTCAAACTCAGTGTATACTCTTTGAATCACCTCAGCTTCATCTGGCTGGCCAAGACTTGCCATGATTTCGTCCAAGCCAGGTCTAAGTTTGGAATTATACTTTCTCAGTAAATCTACAATCATTCCCGCCCTGCCCACGACTATACCGCTGTTCCAAAAGTAATCTCCCTGCTGTAGATACCGCTGAGCCTTGTCGGGTCCGGGTTTTTCTCGAAACCGCTCCACCTTATACACCGGGTAGCCGTCCTCTACATAGAGCTCCTTCCCCCGCTTAATATATCCGTAGGAGGTACAAGGTTCATTGGCGGTAATTCCAATGACCACTAAGCCATCTACAGTCTCTCCGGCCCTTAGAGCGGCCTTCAGCACTCTGTTGAACTCGATTTCATCTAAGATCACGTGATCCGCAGGCAAGAAAGCAACCACCGCTTCCGGCTCCGATACAGCTATCCTGGCCGCCATCAGGCCCACCGCCGGGCCGGTATCCCTCACCCCCGGTTCTGTGTAAACCTTACCGTCTAAGGGAAAAGAAATGCTGCCGGTGATTGTATCCAGCAGGCTCTCATTGGTTGTCACAAAAACGTTCTCCCGGCCTACTAAGGCAGCGGCCCGCTCTAGAGTCTTCTCTAGGAGAGTTTTGCCGTCGAGAACCATCAAGGGTTTTGGTGCTTTTATTCTGACCCGGGGCCACAAGCGGCTTCCATTGCCCCCCGCCATTACTACGGCATACGCCATTGGCGATTTCCTCCTCACTCCATTCCTAGTGCAGCTGTTTACTGCTGTTGGAAGCACTTAACCACATAGGAGTAGAGTCCATCACTATAGTCCCTTCATCCTATGCAAATGCCTTTGTGAAGGTGTTAAGGAAGCGCTGCCGCAAGTCGGGGGACTTCAGTTTTCTCTCATAGCGGGCCAAGAAGTACTCCTCTGACCAGCGCTGTTTTTCATAATAGTACTGGAGTCCTATTTGCCAGTACTCGTGGGGGAACTGCAGGAAAGCCGCCAGCACAGGATAAGCCCGGTGATCCAGGGGAACCACGGAGCTGTAGGCGGCGAGGATGCGTTTTGCCCGCTTCCAATTCCAATCGAGGAGGACCAAATTCCGCAGGAGCAGATCAGCTAGATCATGGAGACCAAGGTCCACCATGCTGTAATCAAAATCCAGGAACTTGATGCCTTCACCGTTCATCACTATATTGTGATATGCCAGGTCCCGGTGGCAGAAGGCCCGCAGCGACAGGTCCTGGCAGAGTTCAAAGTAGCTGGAATCGGCGAGTTTCTCAAGTCCATCAATCCCCTGGCGATAGTAGTGGTCAAAGTCCCGGAGATACAGCCGGTCAAAGGAGCTTTGCACCGTTTTTTGCCTAGCTTCCCGGGCAAAGGCCTTCATTTGATCCAGCCGGCGGGAAAAATGGAGCGGCCAGAAACCCAGCAGCCAACGTGTATCCGGGACGGGGTCGAATTTGATACCCTGGGAAGCATCGTGAAGCCGTCCCAAGGTCTTGGCCACTGCTACAGCATCCTTCTCATTGAGGTAATCGCAATGTCGGCCTTTAACCCAGTCCATGAGGAAATAGTACGAGTCCTCAAAGCGAAAATACCGGGAACCGTCGCCGGCAGGAAGGGGTACCACAACCGACGTGCACCCCTGTTTGTCTATATCCGCCAGGGAATGGGTGATATAATCCAGTTCAAACTGGGTAAGATCTGATTTCTTCAGTGCTTTTAGGCCCGCTGAAGTCTGCAGGACATAGATGGGACCTTCCCGGGCAAAGCGCTCAACTTCCAGGTCATACCGGTTTTCTACCTCCCGGAGAAGCTCCTCTTCTGCCTCAACATATTGCCACTTACCCTGGGTTTCTAGGGAAAACTGCATAATCACTCATCACCCTCTCTGGATTCCTCTGCAGATTCATCAGGAATGCCGCTTTGGCTTGATCAGCCGCCAGCTGCCCCAGCAAAGCTCCAACATGGGGACGTCCCCGCTGGTAGGTGTTCCTTCCCAGCTTCCAGTACTCCATGGGAAACTCGAGAAAAGCCCCAATCAACCGGATCTCCTCCTCTTCCAAGGAGAACCACTGCCCATAACCTTCAAGGAGCAGTGAAGCCCTTTCCAGCTGCCAGCCTGGAAAGGTGCAAAGCAGCTTCGCCAGATCGTCAATCCGCTCTGCATGAGCGGCATTATCATAATCGATCAGTACAAACTCTCCGTCTGGCCGCTGCACTACATTCTGGGGTATACAGTCCCGATGGCAGACATAATTGGCTTCCCGGTCCCGCCTGACAACCTCTTGGTAAGGAAGTTTCTCTAGCTTCGCCAGGGCACCCTCGGCAGCCGTCAGCAGGGCCTTCCCCTGCCTATAAAAGAGCCTATCGAAGGCGGTAAGGCCCTGCTGGGCTGTCTTGATGAATCTGCGGAGATCACCAAGGCGCGAGGTAAGTTTATCCGGCCATGCTCCCCACTGTATTCGGGCAGGATGGATAGGCTCTATG
>JAAYHH010000001.1 GCA_012735435.1 Bacillota bacterium
CATAGTAGCCGCTGATGGCCCGCTCTGCCAGGGGACCGGCAAAGGCCAATATCCGATCTCGCAAATTGCCGCCGGTGCAGATCACATTAATGCCCGGCCGGCCCGCCAGCTCCATCACCGTCTGGATGGAATTGGTGACCACTGTCAAGTCCCGGCGGTCGATTAGGTGTTTAGCTACCCACAGGGCTGTGGTGCTGGCATCGAGGATTATGGTCTCCCCCTCCTGAATGAGGGTGACCGCATAGCGGGCGATAACGCTTTTTTCCTTTCGCCTGGTCTCCACCCGCCGGGCAAAGGGAAGTTCAAGTCCTGTGCCGGTAACGCTGACCGCACCGCCATATGTCCGTTTAAGATAGCCGTTATTTTCCAGCTCTTCCAGATCCCGGCGGATGGTCTCTTCCGTTACGTCAAACAATCTGCTTAATTCCGAAACCCTCACAGAACCCCGCTGTTCCGCCATCCGAGCAATGCTGGCCCGCCTTTCCGCGGCTAGAAGGCTTCTTTCTGACCTTTTTCCTGGTGCTTTTGAGTTCTCGTGATTATCCGCCATTGCTCCCATCTCACCCCAACCTCCTGAGCTAGTCAGCTTCCTCTCTCCTTTTCTATTTCCTTGCGGGGAATAAATTCTCCTTGTTTACACCCTTGTGGCAATCCTTTGATTTTGAACTTCTCTTCTGCCGGTTTCTGCCCTGTCCACCAACAGTTGACAGCACCTTGGCGGCAGGATTTAGCCTTCCTAGAGCCAAATAGTCCATCAGCCGGAAAATCGGCATAACAGGTAATTTGTAATAAAAGGTAATGTAAAGGAGTTGCCTATGTGTGCCCTGCCAGCAGCCGAAGTAAGGCCTACCTATGCATCACTTCCCCAGCCCGTACGGGAATTCTTTGATGACCAATACCGGCGAGCTTATCAATTGGTTGCTGACGCGCGCCATCCCGTCACAGGCCTATACCGGGATGCCTACGTAACCGAGGGGAAGGAGGAGCTGCCCAGCTCCATCGCCGCTACCGGAGTCGGACTTATTGCCCTGGCCATTGGAGATTACGAAGGCTGGGAATCAAAGGCTTCGGAAAAAGCAGCTCTGACCCTGCGGGCAATGGCAGGAGAACTTCCGGGCCTCGAGCCTGCCAAAGACCAGCAGACTGGTTTTTTTGCCCATTTCATCGATGTGGAAACAGGCGCCCGTTTTTGGAACTCGGAAAACTCCACCATCGATACCGCCCTTTTGGTAAGCGGTGCCCTTTTTGTTAAGGAATACTTCCAGGGCCACCGGGAAATCGCCCGGCTGGCAGCCAAATTGTATCATTCAGTGCGCTGGGAGGCCGCCATTGCCGACTCCATGAAGGGCGAGGTTTACCTGAAGATCGAAAAAGGCAGGGGAGTAGATCCCCTAGCCCCTTACAACGAATATTCCCTCCTCGCGTATCTTGCCAGGTGCACCCCCACCGGCAGCAAGCTTTGGCAGCAGGTCTACAGCCCCGAGCGCCTGCACCTTTTGCCTCAACAGCTGGTAGGCCCAGGGCGGAGCATCATCTGCGAAGAAGGCAATATTCCATCCTCTTTTGTGTATCAATTTCCCTATTACTTGGTGCATGATTACACCATCAGTCCCGTATACAACACCTTGTACGGCAATATAGCCTTTGCCGATCGCCGCAGCTGGCTGGAATGCCATAAAGCACCGAGCTTTGTCTGGGGTCATGGAGCAGGGGTCACACCCACCGGGTTTTACCACCCCGATTCCATCAGCGACAATCCTGAACACATCGCTTCACCGTATATCATCGCGGGATTCTTGCCGGTATATCCCCGAGGCATCTTCGACCTCTACGATATTTACCGGACTATCATCCCCTACGACAAAGAGCCGGCTGATTGTGAAAAAGTCCATCAATCCGGCTCCGGAGCGCGGTTTCAAGATGCCTACCGCTACGGCCTTTCCCGCTTTCAATACGATCCCGAGGCCGAAGCTCCCTGGTACCCAGAGCATACGTCAGTTATCGACTGGAGCTCAATGCTCTATGGACTCACGGCTTTCAAACACGGAACTGACTTTTTTGCTAGGCACAACAAGCTGGATGATTTGGCATTGGCCTCATGAGACAGTTTCATCGGCCTTTAGGGAAACTGCAGCGGCATCATCCTGCTCCGCCTTCCGAAACTGCATCATGTAGAGGCGCCGGTACGGACCCTCCTTGGCCATGAGTTCATCATGGGTACCGGTTTCTACGATCCTGCCGTTATCGATGACGACGATCATATCTGCCTGCTGGATGGTAGTCAGCCGGTGGGCAATGACGAAGGAGGTCCGGCCCGCCAGCATAGCCTTTAGCGCCCTTTGGATGATTTTCTCCGTTTGGGTATCAATATTGGCGGTCGCCTCATCGAGGATTAAGATCCTGGGGTCATTGATTATGGCTCTAGCAAAGGATACCAGCTGCCGCTGTCCTAAGGACAGCCTGCTGCCCCTTTCCTGTACCTGGGTATCGTAGCCCTCTGGAAACTGTTGGACTATATCGTGGAGCCCCAATGCCTTGCTGACCTTGAGCATCTCCTCTTCCCCGGCTTCCGGATTGCCGTAAAGGAGGTTTTCCCGGATAGTGCCGGAAAAGAGGAAAGGCTCCTGCAGGACCAGCCCGATTTGGGACCTTAGGGATTTTTGGGTCACATCCCTGATATCATACCCATCGATGAGGATCCGGCCTCCGCTCACATCATAGAAGCGGCAGAGAAGATTAATCATAGAAGTCTTGCCGGCACCGGTGTGGCCGACTAAAGCTATGGTCTGGCCCGGCTGAACCTCCAGATCGACATCCTTCAGAACGTAGTCATCGCCTTCATAGGCAAAACTGACATTGTCAAAGTGAACATGGCCTTTAATTGGAGGCAGTTCCACAGCGCCGGGCCGGTCTTGAATTTCCGGCACCGTATCCAATATGGCAAAAACCCGCTCAGCTCCGGCCATGGCGGTCTGGATCATCCGGAAGAACTGCCCTAAGTTTCTTAGAGGTCCAAAAAACTGCCAGGTATACCCCAAGAAGGCCACCATCTCTCCCACAGTCACCTGGCCCTGGACCAGCCAGCGGCCGCCAAACCAGATAACCATGATGGTGCCCACCGCCCCGATGAGCTCAATGGCAGGCCAAAATAGGGAAAACAGGCGGATAGAATCAATGGCTGCATTGTAGCTTTCCCGGTTCACCTCACCGAACCGCTTGAGGTTTTCATCTTCCCTGGTAAAGGCCTGGGTCACCCGGACACCAGAGATATTCTCCTGCAGGCTGGCATTGACCGCGGCGACCTTTTCCCTCACCCGGCGCTGGGCTAAGAAGACCTTCATCCTAAATCCAG
>JAAYHH010000008.1 GCA_012735435.1 Bacillota bacterium
GAGGTCTGTGAAGGTGTTATCACTGTTACGGCACTTGATCCTAAGCCTAAGGTAGTTACCCTTTCTCCAAGCCGCTGCAATCGGCTGCTGGGAGCTGACATCCCTAAAGGGGAAATGGTCAGTATCCTAAGCAGCCTGGGGTTTGACGTAGAAGATAAGGGAGATGAACTGGAGGTCACGGTTCCTTCCTACCGGCTGGATGTGGAATTGGAGGCAGATCTCATCGAAGAGGTTGCCAGGCTTTACGGTTATGATCGGTTTGCCCCAAGCTTGCCCCATGGTGAGGCTAAGGGAGGAGAAAGCAGCCGGCTGGAGCTGGCAGGCCAAGTGCGGGAGCTCCTTACTGGTTTTGGCCTGACGGAGATCATGACCTACAGCTTTGACTCCCCCGCAAGCTATGACAAACTGCTGCTGCCGGAAAACCATGAACTCAGACGGGCAGTGACTATCCAAAATCCTCTGACCGAGGACTGGAATATCCTTCGAACTACCTTGATACCCAATATGCTCAATGTGCTGCAGCATAACGCTCAGCGGCAGCATCCGGACCTGCAGATATATGAGATCGGGTCGGTTTTCATCCCCGCTCAGCTGCCTTTGAAGGAGCTGCCTAATGAGCGTTTGACCTTAGGAGTTGCTTTGATGGGCCACTATCCTAGAGAGTGGGGCTTTCTGGCCCGGGAGGTTGACTTCTTCGATCTCAAGGGATTAGTTGAAGCGCTGCTAGATGGGCTGGGTCTAGCATGTGAGTGGGAAGCCGAAGAGGCCCCGGGTTTTCATCCTGGCCGTTGTGCTTCCATGGCAGTAGAGGGCGTGAAGGTGGGTGTTCTGGGTGAAATCCATCCAGAGGCTGCTGCCAATTGGGACCTTCCCAGCCGGGTCTATGCAGCAGAACTTGACCTGGATAGAATCCTGACCTTAGTTACCGGTAAAAAGCGCATGGAAAAGCTGCCCCGCTATCCCTTTGTTGCCCGGGACTTGGCCTTACTGGCTCCCGAAGATGTGCCTGCCCAGCGAATTGAAGAAGTAATCCGGGCAGCCGGTGCAGACCTGATCAAGGAGGTCACCCTCTTTGACGTCTATCAAGGACCCCAGGTACCGGAAGGTCACCGGAGCTTAGCATACTCCATCTTGTATCAGGCAGAGGACCGCACCCTGACCGATGAGGAGGTTGAAGCAGTCCAGAGCCGTATCATTACCCATTTGAAGTCGGAACTTGGGATCACATTGCGGTAACCTGGGGTTTCACAGGTGTACACATACTCATTGCCGGAGCTTTCCATTCAGATCCCGCCTGCAGGAATTTGCGGCGGGATCTGGAAGTTAATGCTTAGAATTGGGGCTCGTTATGGCAGAAGGAGGAGTTCCTATGGCCAAACAGTCGCCGTCGGGAGATCAGGTGCAGAGTGTACGGGTACGCATAGCCGGTGATGAGTATAATATTAGGGGCGAAGGCGGTTCTGACTATATTAAGGAACTGGCCCAAATTGTGGACAGTTATCTCAGTCCTATTGTGCAGCGATATCCCAATCTGCCCCGCAATCGGGCAAGCATCTTGGCTATGATGAACATGGCCCATGATTTGCAGGTTCAAAGGCGGGAAAATCAAGAGTTGATGGAGTTGGTGTCCGAGATCGTGAAATGAGGGCGCACTATCATGACCTGGATTGATATTGGGATCATATTGATTCTCATCGTGATGATGCTGAAGGGTTTCGTCAAGGGTCTGGTGCGGGAAGCCTGTGAGCTGGCGGGGATAATCTTCGGGATCTTGTATGCTTACCGGAGTTACCAGTATTGGGGCGATGAGCTGATTTACCGGTTTACCATACCGGAAGTAATCGCCTACCCGCTGGCATTTGGAGGCATAGTCGTGATCATCAGCCTGCTGGCAGGTTTTTTCGGCATACTGCTTCACAAGGTCTTGCGCTATACGCCCATCAGTGTTCTAAACCATTTGGGGGGCATCGGTCTCGGCTTTGCCAAAGGGTTTATTGTGGTCTGCCTTGTGTTGGTACTGCTGAGTGCCGTACCCTTTGAAGGACTCGGGGTGACCCTAAATAGATCTCCCCTGGCACAGCAGTTCCTAGCAGTTGTGCCCAGATTGTACAGCGAATTGGATGACATCTTGCCGCAGGAGTTTCCCAGATGGCACCGAGGGGACAAGCCGGCGGAGCAGGGAGTGCCCCAACCGCCTAGCCCGTTGGCTGCTCCTGTGATTTGAGAAAACACAAGCTTGCGGCCGGTCTTAATTTACAAGTCTTCGGAGGTTGGCGGGGATCTATGGAGATCAGTTCGCTGTGAGATGGCAGAGATAGGGAGGCAATAACTGTATATGAACAACATAGCCCTGGCAAGGGCTTTTTTTGAAATCGCCGATTTGATGGAGCTGAATGGTGAAAACCCCTTCCGGGCCAATGCTTACCGCCGGGCTGGCCGGGCCATCGAAATGCTGCCGGAAGATGTTGAAGAGATTTTTGAGAGGGGCGAGATTCGAAAGGTCCCCGGCATCGGTGCAGCCTTGGCTGAGAAGGTTGGCGAATGGTTGAGCACCAATGAGATTCAATACCTGGAGGAGCTGAGGCAGCAGGTTCCGCCGGGTGTTGTGGAAATGACGAAGATCGCGGGTGTTGGGCCCAAATTGGCTAGGCGGTTCTATGCCGAACTGGGAATAACCACCATTGATGAGCTGGAAAAGGCCTGCCGCAAGCGGAAGATTCGCACCCTGCGGGGAATGGGTGCGAGAACAGAATGGAACATAATCCGGGGTATTCAGGCACTGCGGGAGAGGGGCAATCAAATACCGCTGGGGGTAGCCCTGCCGGTGGCTAGGGAGATACAGGCACATTTGGAGCTGCTGCCCCAGGTTAAGCAGGTAGATTTGGCAGGTGACCTCCGCCGCCGCCGGGAGATGTTGGATAAGCTGGATCTGGTGGTTACCGGAATAGACCCAGAAGAGATACTTAGTTTGCTGCCGGGACTAGCTGAGGTTGAGGAGATAATAGCGAAGAATGCAGATAGTATCCGGCTAAGGCTGAAGAGCGGACCGGAGCTGGAGATCGTGGCGGCAGCACCTGAATCCTATTGGTGGACTTTGTGGAAAGCCACCGGTTCATCTGAACACGTTGCCCAGGTGCTGGCCCTTGCAGAGGAGCGGGGATTGGCTGTTGTTGGCAAGAAGGGTTTGGAGCCGACCGCATCGCTCGTAGAGGTCTTAGGTGAGGCTGAACTTTATCAGTTATTGGGCCTTCCCTTTATTCCTCCAGAAATTCGAGAGGGAGAAGGAGAGCTCACCGCGGCTCGCCAGGGCCTTCTTCCCCAATTGGTGGAGCTTTCGGATATTCGGGGGGACCTTCACTGCCACTCCCGGTGGAGTGACGGTGTTATGACTTTAGAAGAGCTAGCCCAGGCGGCTGCAGCCAAGGGTTATGAATATGTGGCAGTTTGTGATCACTCCCAATCCCTCACGGTAGCCAACGGCCTCTCAGTTGAACGGCTCCGGGCTCAACACAGGGATATTCAGGAGGTCAATGAGAAACTGGATAACATTCAGCTGCTTTCCGGCATTGAAGTAGATATCTTGACCGATGGCAGCCTGGACCTGCCGGACTCTATTTTGGCGGAAAGGGATGTGGTAGTTGCCTCCATTCACAGCGGTTTTCGGCAGGATGTGGAACAGCTCACCATGCGGGTTATGAAAGCCATGGAAAATCCCCACGTGGATATCATCGGCCACCCAACGGGGCGGCTTCTAGGGCGGAGGGATCCTTATGCCATTGACATGGAGCGGGTAATCGAGATGGCAGCTAAGACAGGTACTGCCCTGGAAATCAACGCCTCACCGGATCGTTTGGACCTTAATGATGTCAATGCCCAGGCAGCTAAGGAAGCCGGTGTAAAAATTGTCATCAATACCGATGCCCACAGCCAGCCGGAACTGGACAATATGCACTTGGGATTAAGCGTTGCCCGCCGGGCCTGGTTAACTAAAGATAATGTGGTAAATACTTGGTCCCTGAAGGAAGTAAAGGAGTATCTATCCCGGAAATAATGACGGAAAATCCTCAAACTGCCTGAGGGGATAGAAGCCTCCAGTTACGGCGGCATTTGCCTGGAGGGTTTCCCATCCTGTAGTCAAAGAGTTAGGGGTAGGCGTTTGACCTATCCCCAACATCAGCGATAGACGCAGCTTTTTGACACCAGCCATTGACTACAGGGGGAGATACTTTTGGGTAAGTCACGTCCGAGGGCTCATGTAGTTCTGCAAGCAAATCCTCTGGTAACAGTACTCTTGCTGCTGTTATCTTTCATTTTCAATCTTGGTTCTCCCAGCGGCGGCCGACTTCCAGCTGAACAGGGAGGCCATGCTCCGGGACCGGTGGAGGTGGGAACCGGTAACCTGCGCTGGGATCCCGAATCTTTGCAAGGCCGAGTGATTATCGTTGACCCTGGCCACGGCGGCTCCAATCCTGGAACCCGGGGAGTGGGTCCCCAACCGGAGAAGGATATTGTCTTGGCAGTGGCTTGGGATCTAAAGGGAATGCTGGAATACGCCGGCGCCAAGGTGATCATGACCCGGGACGGAGACTATTCGCCAGGAGGGAAAAACGCCAATCAGCTCCAGGCAAGGGTTAAGATTGCCAACTCTAGCCCCGCAGATGTCTATGTTTCCATCCACAACGACTGGAACAACGACAGCAGAATAACGGGAACCACAAGTTATTTTTACAGCGGAGAAGGATACTATTTGGCTGAAGCGCTCCAGAAGGGGATTGTTGAAGAGCTGGGTTCCCGGAGTTTAGGTGTTAGATGGGGTAATTATTACGTACTGCGTAATACCAAGATGCCTGCGGCCCTTGTGGAACTTGGTTTCTTGAGCAATAAGAAAGAAGCAAATCTACTCGGCACTCGTTCCTATCAGACCAAGGCCGCTCGAGGTATCTACAACGGATTAGTTTATTACTTCTCAAATAGAGGATGATTACAGCAGCCAGCGAACAAGTTAAACCGACAGCCTAGACGGAGCACACAACGGTGCTCCCTTTTGGCTTTTAGGTTCGCCTATAGTCTCTCCATCTGCTATAATGAACCGTAGAAATGAATCAGCTGCCTATAGATACTGTAGCCAGCAGGAATGGGAAAGGGGGCAGGTCCGCCAGCTGCTTAACTGGCAGCCTTAAGCCCATGGATCAAAAAACCTTGAGCATTTTGGAATTCAATAAAGTGCGGGAACAACTAGCCGCCCATGCAGCCTTTGCCCTAGGCCGGGAACGGGCCCTTTCGCTGGAACCGGCAGTAGAATTGGAAATTATCGAAGCTCGTCAGAGGGAAACTGCTGAGGCTTTAGAGATTATCAACCGCGAAGGAGGTCTACCGCTGGGAGGGGTTCGAGATATCCGGGAACCCCTGCGCAAGGCCCGAATGGGTTCAACCCTTTCACCGGAAAGTCTGCTGGATATAGCGTCGACCCTCTATGGGACCGGCCAAGTCCGCAGGTTCTTGCTGGACAAGGCTCCGGAAGGTTCTGCCTTACAGGAGCTGGCCCAAAGGCTGGAACCGGCGCCGGGACTGCGGGGGCAAATCGAAAAGTGTATTGGCGATGATGGAGAAATACTGGATTCGGCCAGCAGCACCCTGCGGATGCTGAGGAGCCGGATGCGGAGTCTTCAGGGAAGAATCCGGGATAAGCTTGAATCGATCATCCACAGCAGCCGTTACCAAAAAATCCTGCAGGACGGGATCATTACCTTACGGAACGGCAGATATGTGGTTCCTGTCAAGACAGAATTCAAAGGTCTGCTGCCTGGTATAGTTCACGATCAGTCAAGTTCCGGGGCAACGTTGTTTGTTGAACCAACCGCAGTGGTGGAGATTAACAACCAGCTCAGGCAGTTGGAAATGGAGGAGGCCGAGGAGATTGAAAGGATCCTGCGGGAGCTGACTGCCGCCGTAGGCGCCAAGGCCAGCGAACTTCTGATTTCCGTTGAAACCTTGGGGCGCCTGGACTTTATCTTTGCCAAAGCCTTTTACGCAGCAAAGCACAATGCAGTCAGGCCTGTACTGCGAACCGACGGCTACCTTGATATTCGGCAGGGGCGCCATCCCCTCCTTAAGGGTGAAGTAGTGCCGCTGGATATTTGGCTGGGGAAGGATTTTACCACACTGGTAATCACCGGACCCAACACCGGTGGAAAGACGGTTGCTTTAAAAACGGTGGGTCTGTTGACTGTTATGGCCCAGGCAGGTCTTCATGTGCCTGCCGATGAAGGAACGGAGATCACTGTCTTCACTGGAGTCTTCGCGGATATTGGCGATGAACAGAGTATAGAGCAGAATCTGAGCACCTTTAGTTCCCATATGGCGAATATTATCAGGATCATGGAAGAGGTCGATGACTGTTCATTGGTGCTGCTGGATGAATTGGGAGCTGGTACGGATCCAACGGAGGGAGCTGCACTGGCAATGGCTTTGCTGCAGTGGTTTCACCAGCGGGGCTGCCGGACAATAGCTACCACCCATTATTCAGAACTTAAGGTTTTCGCCTATACCACAGAGGGCTTAGCCAACGCCTCTGTACAGTTCGATGTTGCCACACTGCGGCCGACATATAAACTTGAGATTGGTCTGCCTGGCCGCAGCAATGCCTTTGCCATTGCCAGCCGTCTGGGGTTAAGGGATGACGTGATAGAGGCAGCCCGGGCCCATTTAACCAAGGAAGACATACAGATCGATGATCTGATCCAAGATATGGAGGAAAATAGACGTAAGGCTGTCCATGAGCGAACTGTAGCGGAGCGTGTGCGGGCGGAGGTTGAATCTGTTCGGAAAGAGTACGAAGAGCGCCTAGCTCAGCTAACCAGGGAGAAAGAGGCTATCTTGGCCGCGGCTAGAAGAGAGGCGGCAGAGCTCTTGCTTAAGGCAAAAGCCGATGCTGACAGCCTGCTGGGGCAGCTGAGGGCTGCTGATCGGGAAGAGCGGGAAAGTACAGCCAGGGAAGTGCGCAGGACACTGGAGGACAAACATGCCGAGCTTCAGGAACAGATTCCTGCCCGGCCCCGGAGGGAGGCTTTAGTTCGCCGGGAAGAGCTGGTGCCGGGCACTGCTGTTTATGTAAATAAGCTGAAACAGACCGGTCAGGTTCTGGAAGTGACAGGTGGCGGCGAAGCCCTGGTGCAGGTCGGTGCACTGCGGGTAAATTTGCCCATAGAAGAATTGACTATCACCGAAGAGAAATCGCCTGCTGCCGCCATGCGCAGTTCAGTCAAAATCCAAACCAGCAAGGCCTCACTGATTTCCAGCGAATTGGATTTGCGGGGTCTGACGGTAGAAGAAGCATTGGAGAAAGTGGACAAATATCTCGATGATGCACTGCTGGCTGGACTATCCCGGTGCCGGATCATCCACGGAAAGGGCACAGGGGCTCTCCGTTCAGCGGTTCGCGCCCAACTGGAAAACCATCCCCAGGTGAAGGCCTTTCGCTTCGGCGGACCCGGTGAAGGGGGAGACGGAGTAACAGTGGCTGAGCTTGGATGAAGGGGAGAGTTTGACAAGGGGCTGCCATGGGATTATGCTGTGAGGGGAAGGAAGGGGGAACCGCGAAGTGAGCGGCCGAACACAAAGGCGCAAGCGTCGGCTCTTAATTATAACGGTCTTTATTATATCTATTCTTGCCGGTGCTGGCCTCGGTATTCTTGCCGGGTTCTTAAGAAGCGCCCCATCATTGGCGGATGTGGAATTTACTCCGAGGTTGACAACGTATGTCTATGATGCCAATGGAGAGGTTTTGACCAGATTCTATACAGAGAATCGGGTGGAGGTCAGTATTGACCGTATGCCTAAGCATCTCCATGATGCTATTTTGGCAGCGGAAGATGATGGCTTCTATGAGCACTATGGGATAGATTTTAAAGCCATCGTGAGGGCCCTCATCGCAGACATCCGTGCCGGTGCAAAAGTGCAGGGTGCCAGTACCATTACTATGCAGCTTGCAAGAACAGCTTTTTTGACCCAAAAGAAGCTGTGGACCCGCAAGCTGCAAGAGGTCCTGTGGGCAATTCAGATTGAGCGGAAGTATTCCAAGGAAGAGATCCTGGAGGCATATCTAAATATCATTAATTTCGGTCACGGTGCCTATGGAGTGCAGGCAGCTTCAGAGATGTATTTCGGGAAGAGTGTTGAGGATTTGACCCTGCCCGAAGCAGCACTGTTAGCTGCAATTCCCAAGAGCCCCGTCTATCTGAGTCCCATTTCCTATCCGGAAACAGCTATGAACCGCCGCAACTGGATTCTAGGAAGAATGGCTGACTTAGGTTATATAACCCGGGAGGAAGCTGAGGCAGCTAAGGCAGCTCCCATCGAGCTTGTGGAGCGCAAGCCCAGGGAAAAGGTTGCCCCGTATTTTATCGACTATGTGCTGCAGGAGCTTTTGGAGCGATACGGCCAGGACTTGGTCTACGGCGGCGGCTTGAAGGTGTATACTACACTGGATCTCTCCATGCAGCGCATCGCCGAGGAAACACTGCTTAATTCACTGCCTGACGGCCGGGTAGATAGGAACGGCCTGCAGCAGCCCCAGGGCGCGTTGGTGGCCATTGATCCCCGTACTGGACACATCAAGGCCATGGTAGGGGGCCGGGGTGATGACAAATTCAACCGGGCAGTTCAAGCCAAGAGGCAGCCTGGTTCGGCAATGAAGCCGTTCATTTACACAGTAGCCATTGAGAAGGGATACACTCCGGCTACAGTCATGGTCGATGAACCTGTAGAATATGTGATGGCCAACGGCGAGACATGGTCGCCGCAAAATTACCATAGAGATCACAGGGGACCGATTACACTCCGGGAAGCACTGGAGTTATCCATTAATGTGGTGGCTGTCAAGCTCTTAGACGAAGTGGGAATTCGAGATGTGGTGGACTTGGCCAAGAAGATGGGCATCACTACTTTAGTTGAAACAGGCCGCTATAATGACTTAGGACTTGCACCTATAGCCTTGGGTGGTCTCACCCACGGAGTGACCGTGCTTGAAATGGCATCGGCTTACGGCGTGTATGCGAATCAAGGGGTAAGGGTGCCTCCGGTGGCCATAGTCAAAGTGGTGGATGCCGACGGCAATGTGCTGGAGGAGCATAAGCCCCAGGAACAGCGGGTAATCAGCGAACAAACTGCTTATATCATGAACGACATGCTGAAAGGCGTAATCGAGCGGGGTACAGCACGGCAAGCCGCCATTGGGCGGCCGGCAGCCGGCAAGACCGGTACGGCTCAGAACTATACCAATGGCTGGTTTATCGGATACACCCCCAGCTTAGTGACAGCAGTGTGGATGGGTGATGATGAGCAGAGCCAGGATATGGTGTATAAAGGTGTACGCTACGGCAGCTGGAACACGGCCCAAATTTGGAGTGAATTCATGCGGCGTGTCCTAAAAGATACACCCATCGAGGACTTCGCCAAACCGGAGGGCATCGTTGAGGGGATATTGATCGATACCAAGACGGGGCTGCTGGCCCGCAATAATGGAACTATTCCAGAAACGGAAATGCGGTATGAGATCTTTATAGAAGGAACTGAACCCAAGGAGTATTCTCCCCGGGTCAAGACCCTCTTCGATCACCTGCGGGAACTCTTCACTCCCAGGCCCCGGGAAGATGGATCGCTTGGAAATGCCGGGCTGGATGTGTCGGGTGGCTCAGAACCCGATGATAGTTCACTGTCGGTGCCTGATGAAGGTCAAAGGGCTGTTGAGGAGCCGGGAAAATCTCTGCTTCAGCCGGCTCCATCGGCGCCAAGTCCCATGGATGATCCGGATCCCGAGACAGCTCCCCCTGATGAAGAGAAGCTCCATGAATCAGAGCCGGGCCGGGAGACAGATGGAGCAGCGGGACATCAAGAGGAAGATGATGAAAAGGAAGATGATGAAAAGGAACTTTTGAGGCAGCTCAAAGAAGCCTTCGGACTGTAAGGGCCTCTATTCCCAGAATGTTGTCATCGGAAGGCTGGTATGCTATAATCAACGCAAAGTGTGTAAGCCGATGGTTTCCGGCACGAACAGGCAATGAAGGAGAGAGTAGCATCTCTTTAGGGCTAAGAGAGAGCCGGTGGCGGTGGAAACCGGTGCCCGGGGGGATGTGAAGTACACTCCGGAGCTTTCCCACTGAACCCCCAGCTAAGTCAGGGTCAAGTAGGTGGGAACGGCAGCCTCCGTTATAGGCAAGAGTGAAGCAGTAAACTTAGGCCCACGGTTACAAGGGCGGGCGCAGTGTAGATATACTGCTTAATTAGGGTGGTACCGCGGGAGCCTCTCGTCCCTAGTGGATGAGAGGCCTTTTAGATCTGATTTCGTGTTGGGAAAGGAGAAGGTAGATGTTGACCCAGGTTTTGTCGTTGGAAGAAGAGTTAGCACTAATAACTAGGGGCACTGAAGAAATTTTCCCAGAAGAAGAGCTTGTAGAAAAGCTCAAGAAAGCTCGCAGGAACAAGAAACCTCTAAAGGTGAAGCTGGGAGTAGACCCCACCGGAGCGGATCTTCATTTGGGACACCTAATCCCTGTGCTTAAGCTAAAGCAATTGCAGGATCTAGGACATGAAGCAATTTTGATTATCGGCGATTATACCGCCATGGTGGGTGATCCAACCGGCCGCAACAAGACACGGCCCCAGCTTACCCATGAGCAGGTTATGGAAAACTGCCGCACCTATCAAGAGCAGGTCTTCCGTATCCTTGATCCAAAGAAGACCCGGGTGGTTTATAACGGTGATTGGTTTGGGAAGATGAGTTTCCAGGATGTAATTAAGCTCATGTCTCAGATGACCCTGGCTAGAATGCTGGAACGGGAAGACTTTGCCAGCCGCTTCCAGAATCAGCTTCCCATCAGCTTGCATGAGATGATTTATCCGTTGATGCAGGGATACGACTCGGTGGCCATTGAGGCCGATATTGAGCTGGGGGGAATAGACCAGAAGTTCAACATCCTGGTGGGAAGAGAGCTGCAGAGAACCATGGGCCTAGAACCTCAGGTCGGTGTCTGCAACCCCATTTTGATTGGGCTAGATGGCAAGGAGAAGATGAGCAAAAGCCTGGGCAATTATATCGGGATCAATGAGCCTCCCTACGAGATGTACGGCAAGACCATGTCTATCCCCGATGAGCTAATGATGATGTATTTCGAACTCATCACCGATATTCCCATGGCTGAGCTCCAAGCCATGGAACAGAAGATCCAAAATGGCGAGCTGCATCCAATGGAGGCCAAAAGGATGTTGGCCAGGGAGATAGTTACCCGGTTCCACAGTGCCGAGGCAGCTCTGGACGCTGAGGCTGAGTTCAATCGGGTGTTCAAGGAGAATCAGATCCCTGATGATATTCCGGAGGTTACGCTGACCCAGGAAGACTTAGAGGATGGAAAGATTTGGCTGGCGAGGCTGCTGGTAAAGGCGGGATTGGTCAAATCCAACGGTGAAGGGCGCCGTCTCATTCAGCAGGGTGGAGTTAGGATCAACGGTGAAGTTATCGATGATGTTGATTTTGACTGGCCGGCAGAGTCGGGTGCAGTGATCCAGATAGGCAAGCGGCGCTTTGCCCGGGTGAGAATGCAGGAATAAAGGGAGCATTGGAAGTAGTCCGTGGGCGGTTCCGTCAAAGAAACCGGTTTAGACTGCTGCTTTTGTCCACCAAGCAGATAGGGCATGAAGAATGCTCCGGCTGTTATATATATAAGTACCGATGCTTTAGGTGGTGAGCTGTAGTGCATAGACGCTGGCAGCCGGGGAATCGCCCACCTAGTTTGAAAGGCTATTTCCGGGAGCTTCAGGTTATTGTGAGTCTCCTGCTGTTTTTCCTGATTGTATCTACTGTGATCGCTTTCTGGTATGTGGACTTCAGGGTCAAACCTGTAGTTCAGCGTTGGGCCCAGCAGCGGGGCGTGAATATTGCTACAAGGGCCATCAACAATGCTATTCAGGCCATCATGGTGACCGGCATTGACTCTGCAGATCTGGTTCATTTCCAAAAGGATCAAGTCGGCCGAATTGTCGGCGTGAGCTTTGAATGGGGGAAAATCAACAATATCGTCTCCAACTTGACTAACCGCATCCAAAGCGCCATCAATACTACTGTTAATGAGGAGATTCCCGTGCCCATAGGTCAGCTCACAGGGGTTGCCTTCCTAGCGGGACTTGGACCTAAGATTCCTGTGAGAATCATACCGGTTGGCGCTGTTGACACCACTCCCAAGATAGAGTTTCTGGAAAAAGGAATCAACCAGACCTTTTACCGCATCTATTTGGATGTGAGGACAAGTGTCCGGATTGTCGTACCGCTGGTTAAGAGTGATGTAGAAGTAAGAAGCTCCATACCGATAGTGGAACAGTGGATCGTAGGTGAGGTGCCCCAAGTTTATCTCAATTGGAGTTCTGATCTGCGGGAGCTGGAGAGATTGCAGGAAAGTATCTTTCTCGAGGGGCACGGAAGTGTGCAGTGATGCAGGTAGAAAGAAAAAGAAAATTGGTGTTGACATGTTAGGGGGCAGCAAGTATAATAAGAACTTGCCGGGCGGTTGAGTCCGGCGCAACGCCTTGAACCTTGAAAACTGAACAGCGAACAGAAAGCTTGTGCGAGATTTCTGATTAAGCCAGAATCAAATCCCGTCAGGGATTTGGATAAATCTTTCACGGAGAGTTTGATCCTGGCTCAGGACGAACGCTGGCGGCGTGCCTAATACATGCAA
>JAAYHH010000068.1 GCA_012735435.1 Bacillota bacterium
GACAATATCGATGAGTATATTGCCCGTGACGGATACCAGGCCCTGGGCACCGTCCTGCGGGACATGGAGCCCCAGGATGTGATCAAGATGATCAAAGACTCTGGATTGAGGGGCCGCGGGGGTGCGGGATTTCCCACCGGTTTGAAGTGGGATTTTACCTCCCAAGCCCCGGGTGATCAAAAGTACCTGATCTGTAATGCCGATGAAGGAGAGCCCGGTACATTCAAGGACCGCTTGATCCTCGAAGGGGATCCCCATTCGGTAATCGAGGGTATGGCTATTGCTGCATATGCAATCGGAGCATCAAAGGGATACATATACTTTCGAGGTGAGTACAATCTTTCCATTGAGCGCCTGAAACATGCTTTGCAGCAAGCCAGAGAGTACGGCCTCTTGGGTGAGAATATCTTCGGCACCAACTTTGATTTTGATATCGACATCAAGATCGGAGCCGGTGCTTATGTATGCGGCGAAGAAACGGCATTGATTAACTCCATAGAAGGAAAGCGGGGAGAACCTAGATATAAGCCGCCTTATCCGGCATCAGCGGGACTTTGGGGAAGGCCCACATGTGTCAATAATGTGGAGACATTGGCCAATGTGCCGCCCATTATTCTCAATGGGGCCGATTGGTTTAGGAGCATAGGTACAGAGAACTGCCCCGGCACCAAGGTGTTTACCTTGACCGGCAATATCACCAATGCCGGGCTGATTGAGGTACCTATGGGTATAACGCTGCGGGAGATCATCTACGATATTGGCGGCGGTATACCCAACGGCCGCAAGTTCAAGATGGCTCAGACCGGGGGTACCTCTGGAGGGTGTATACCCGAAGCTCTCTTGGATGTTCCCATGGACATTGATTCCCTAGCTGCCGCCGGTTCGGCGCTGGGGTCAGGGGCCCTATTGATCATGGATGATACCCACTGCATTATCGATGTAGTTATGACTTTCATGCGGTTCTTCCGACACGAATCCTGCGGCCAGTGCACCCCCTGCCGGGAAGGGACCCAGCGGCTCTATGAGCTGGTGGGGAAAATTGCCCGCATGGAGGCAACCCAAGATGATGTGGAACTGATTAAGCGTCTCAGCAGAACCATGGAAGATGCATCCTTATGCGCTCTAGGGCAGACAGCGCCTTTCCCGGTGTTGACGACTATGCGGTTTTTCCCAGAGGAATATGAAGCCCATATTACAAAGGGCATCTGTCCAGCTGGTGTGTGCAGCAAGGCTCGCCAAAGTGCTTAAAGGAGGGTAGCAAATGGTCACTGTAAATCTGACAATCGATGGGCAGACTGTCGAGGTGGCGGCAGGTTCCACTATCATGGAGGCAGCGCAGAAGCTGGGAATCGAAATTCCTACCCTTTGCCACCATCCTGATCTGAGCATTAAGGCTGTCTGCCGAATATGTGTAGTGGAAATAGAGGGGCAGCGGGTCTTACAGCCGGCTTGCGCATACCCTGTGTGGGAAGGTATGGAGGTGAGGACCAACAGTCCTAGAGTGCGGGAAGCACGGAAAACCATTCTGGAACTCATGCTGGCCCACCACCCCCAGGACTGCCTCAACTGTGCCCGCAATCTCAACTGTGAGCTGCAGGCATTGTCTCAGCGGCTGGGGATTCGGGAGATATCATTTCCCATTGTTGACCGGGGCCTGCCCCTTGATGAATTATCGCCTTCCGTGGTTAGGGATCCCAATAAATGCATCAACTGCCGCCGCTGTATCAGTGTTTGCCATGAAGTGCAGGGTGTAGGCATGTTGGATTCGGTTAATAGAGGGTTTGACACAGTTGTAACTGCTCCCTTTTGGCGGAGCTTGGTGGAACTGAGCTGCGTCAACTGCGGTCAGTGCGCTTTAGTCTGCCCTGTGGGAGCTATCACTGAAAAAGACGATACGGAGCTGGTTTGGGAAGCCCTGGCTGATCCCGCCAAGCATGTGGTGGTGCAGACGGCCCCTGCGATCCGGGTGTCCATCGGCGAAGAAATGGGCTTGCCGCCAGGTACTAGGGTTACTAAGCGTCTGGTAGCAGCTCTGCGGCGCTTGGGATTCGATCGGGTCTTTGATACGGATTTTAGTGCGGACTTAACCATCATGGAAGAAGGCAGCGAGCTATTGGAGCGGCTCTCAAAGGGCGGCACCTTGCCGATGATTACCTCCTGCAGTCCCGGATGGATTAAGTTTATTGAGCACTACTATCCCGATCTGCTCCCCCACTTATCTACCTGCAAATCGCCTCAGCAGATGTTCGGAGCCTTAGCCAAGACCTATTATGCCGAAAAGGCCGGAATCCCCCCAGAAGATATATTCGTCGTATCCATCATGCCATGTACAGCAAAGAAGTTTGAGGCCGGTCGTCCTGAAATGACTGCCAGCGGGTATCCCGATGTGGATGTGGTATTGACCACCCGGGAGCTGGGCCGCATGCTGCGGGAGGCAGGGATTGATCTATCGGATCTGCCCGAAGAAGAGTATGATGAGCCTTTGGGCATTTCTACAGGAGCTGGTGCTATCTTTGGAGCCACCGGCGGCGTAATGGAAGCTGCTCTCCGCACTGTCTATGAACTGGTTACGGGAACGGAGCTTGAAAACTTAGATTTTGAAGATGTGCGGGGCATGGACGGAATCAAGTCAGCAACTGTGGAGCTGCCTTTGAAAGAAGCGGCGGCTGCCGCAGAAAACCCAGGGGCTAATTCGAGGACAATGGAGATTAAGGTGGCTGTTGCCCACTCCCTGGAGCATGCCCAGAGCCTCTTGGATAAGATAAGAGCAAAGGAAGCAGATTTTCACTTCATTGAGGTCATGTGCTGTCCCGGTGGCTGTATAGGGGGAGGCGGTCAGCCCATTCCATCTACCAATGCCGAGCGGAAGGAAAGGATCCGGGCTATTTACGAAGAAGATGCCCAGATGCCTTTGCGCAAGTCCCATGAAAACCCGGCTGTACAAACACTGTACGAAGAATTCCTAGGCAAGCCCTTGGGCGAAAAATCCCACAAGCTGCTGCATACACATTATCAGCCGCGGGAGAGATTTTAGGTTCATCCATTCTACCCATTCCCTTGTGAATCCCCCCTCTATACGGGGGGATTTTTTTGCCCTGCCGCAGATTTTCGTAAGAATCCCCTAGACCAAGTATAAAAAAAGCATGACTGCAAGACACTACAGGCAAAACCTCCTTGTACAACTCGGAACTACGCAGGTGATAGAAAATCTACAAGGAGCTACAGTGGGAGGTAGAGGAATGAGGCGTATAGCTCTATCACTGGTTGCAGTCATGCTTGTCTTGCTGCTTTGGGGACTAGCTGAACCCGTGATGGTACCAGATTCAGCAGAAGCGCAGACTCGACCAACATTGCATTGGGGCTCTACAGGCTATAATGTCCGATTGGTTCAGTGGAAGCTGCAGAGCTGGGGTTATTATAGAGGGCGCATTGATGGTGTCTTTGGAACCCAGACTTCGCAGGCAGTCCGCAGGTTCCAGGCTCGAAACGGTCTAACTCCAGACGGGTTAGTTGGGCCTCGAACCTGGGCGGCCTTGGGCTTTGGCACCGCTGCACCGGCTGCTGCCCGGGTTAGGGCTCAGTCTTCCAGGGGAGTTTCCCGCAACGATAACGTAGATCTCCTGGCTAGGGTAGTTGCTGCCGAAGCAGAGGGAGAACCCTATGCGGGCCAGGTGGCGGTGGCAGCTACAATACTAAACAGGGTGCGGAATCCCCGGTTTCCCAATACCCTAAACGGCGTGATCTTTCAGCCCCATGCCTTTGAATCGGTTACCAACGGCCTGATTTGGCGGAGGACACCCAGCGCCACAGCCTATCGGGCAGCGAGGGATGCCCTCAACGGATATGACCCCACGTATGGAGCCATATTCTTCTGGAATCCCTCCAAACCTGTGAATCCGTGGATTTGGTCGAGGAGCATAATTACGCGAATAGGCAGCCATGTGTTTGCCAGATAGAGAGCTAGTGGACGGCAAAGGGGGATACAGCGGTGGGTGGTAGATGGACAGTTCCGGTCATTGTTTTGTTGTTAGCGGTTGCGTTGGGAGCTGCGTATTGGGGGTACACCCATTACGATGCCCGCAGGGATTTGGAAATAGCTGTTGCTAACCGCTACCAGAACTCTTTCTATTCTCTGGTGGACAGCATTGAAAAAATTGAAGTCAGCTTAGCTAAGGCACTAGTTGCCAATGGAATGGCGGAAAATGTGCGGTACTTGGCTACTGTCTGGCAGGAAGCCATGACTGCCCAGGCCAACTTGAGTCAACTGCCTCTAGGTCAGGAGACACTTATGAACATTGCCAAGTTTCTAACCCAATCTGGTGATTACGCTTACATGTTGATGCGCAATCACACGATGGGGAAGACACTTACTCCCAAAGAACGGGAGCAGCTGCAAAACTTGAGACAGCAGGTGACATTTCTCAGTCAAAACCTCCATGAGGTTCACGCAAAAGCAAGCCAGGGGCAGCTGAGGTGGGCGGAAATCGAACGGGTCTCCAGAAAGAAGCTGCCTTCAGATACCAAGTCTTTGGCAGATGATCCTTTCACTAAGATCAATGACGGCATCGAGAAATTCCCAACCCTAATCTATGATGGCCCGTTCTCTGATCATGTGGAACAGAGGCAGCCCAAGGGTTTGACGGGGCCTGAACTAAGTGAAGAAGAAGCAAGAGAGAAAGTGTTGGCTTTTCTCCCCAGTTCCCTGAAAGAGGGAATGACACTTGAGAAAGCCGCTGATATCCAAGGCAAGATTCCTGGATACAGCTATGTAGTCCGGGCTCGAGGCGAACGGGGAGTAATGGCTACTGTGGATATCAGCCGAAAAGGCGGCCATATCCTCAACATGATCAACTTCCGCTCTGTGGACGATGCTGCCATGGATCTTGAGGAGGCGGGGGCTAAGGCAACAGAGTTCCTGGCCAGTAAAGGCTTTAGGAACATGGTGCCCACGTATGCTACCCGTGCGGATAATATCGCGGTTATCCCCTTCGCGCCGGAGATCGATGATGTGCTAATCTATCCAGATCTCATCAAAGTCAATGTCGCCCTTGACAACGGTGAGGTCATCGGCTACGAAGCTCTAGGATATATCATGTCCCACCATGCCCGGGAGATCCCTGAGCCCAAGATCAGCGCGGAAGAGGCTAGAGCAGCAGTCAACCCAGAGCTGAAGATCACTTCTACCCGCTTAGCCATCATTCCAACAGAAGACCTGAAGGAAGCCTTCTGTTACGAGTTCAAAGGTGTAAGCGCTGATGATGAGCCGTATATCGTATATGTCAGCGCTGAAACCGGCGAAGAAGTAAACATCCTCAAAGTGATTACCAATGATGAGGGGACAACTACAATATAAGGGCAAGCAACCTCCCACCGCCAGTCGCCTACGGGTGACTGGCGGTCGCTGCCTTTCAAGTTAACTTCTGCTCTATACTGAAAGTTGCCTGGAACCCCTTGATTTGTCGAAGTAAAGGCTGTATGATAGTCTTAGTCCTTCGGTGACTCATCTATAGGCATCAATTGTCTTAGGCTGTTAGTTTGGCCC
>JAAYHH010000069.1 GCA_012735435.1 Bacillota bacterium
CCGTGGGCTCCGCCTTCGATGTACTTCTTGGCATTATCCCAGGCACCACCGGAGTTAGCCATCTGGATAGCCATACAGACACCTACCACCAGCGCACCGGCCAGCAAGCCGCCCAATGCCTTGGCGCCGAGGATAACACCGACTAGGATGGGAGCTACCACAGCGATGAGCCCGGGAACAATCATTTCCTTAAGAGCAGCTTGGGTAGAAATGTCTACACAGCTGGCGTAATCGGGCTTACCTTTTCCTTCCATAATTCCAGGAATGGTCCGGAACTGACGCCGCACTTCCTCGATCATCTCGTTTGCTGCCTTACCAACTGCCTCCATGGTCATGGCGGAGAAGAGATAGGGCAGCAGAGCACCGATGAAGAGACCCGCAGTTACCATTGGGTCCAGGATGTCCATGCTGTCTAGTCCCACAACCTGTGAGTAGGAGGCGAAGAGGGACAGGGCAGTCAAAGCAGCAGAACCGATGGCAAATCCTTTACCAACGGCAGCAGTTGTATTTCCAACCGAATCCAGGGTATCGGTGATTTCCCTTACGCTGCCGGGCAGTTCTGCCATTTCGGCAATACCGCCAGCATTGTCAGCGATAGGGCCGTATGCGTCTACAGCCACGACGATGCCAGTAGTACCCAGCATTCCCACAGCTGCCAGGGCGATACCGTAGAGTCCGTGAACCGGGCTGCTGCCGCCGCCGGCTGCGAAGAAGGCGATGATGATGCCGATGGCAATCAAGAATACAGGTACTGCTACCGAGGACATGCCAACAGCAAGACCGCTGATGATGGTTGTGCCGGGGCCGGTCTCAGACTGCTGAGCAATCCGCCGCACCGGTGCATGGGCATCGGATGTATAGAACTCCGCTGCCTGGCCGATGGCGATACCAACTAGAAGACCGACCAATACTGACACAAAGGGCGCCAAAGTACCCAGGATTGCTCTGCTGAGGAAGAAGGATCCAATAATCAGCAGAATTCCACTGATGTAGGTGGCGCGGTTTAGTGCGCTCTGAGGATCGCCGCTATCTCCTGCTTTGACAAATTGTGCACCGATGATGGAAGCAATGATTCCGATGGCTGACAGGGCTAATGGGAATATCGCACCTTGGGCTCCAAAGGCGATGACTCCAAGGGTGATGGCAGAGATGATAGAACCGACATAGGACTCAAACAGGTCTGCGCCCATTCCGGCGACGTCACCGACGTTATCACCGACGTTGTCAGCAATAACTGCTGGGTTCCGGGGATCGTCTTCCGGAATGCCGGCTTCTACTTTACCTACAAGGTCAGCTCCAACGTCAGCTGCCTTGGTGTAGATGCCACCGCCGACACGGGCGAACAGGGCTATGGATGATGCACCGAGACCAAAACCGGTGATAATGGCGGGATCGCCGTAAATCATGTACAGTACTGCGATACCCAGCACACCCAGGCCCACTACTGTCAGGCCCATAACTAAGCCGCCAGAGAAGGCTATTGAAAGGGCACGATTCAAACCGCCTTCCCGAGCGGCATTGGCTGTTCTAACATTTGCTGTTGTGGCAACCTGCATACCGACATAACCGGCAGCTATTGAGAATAGACCTCCAACAATAAAACACAGGGCTACCTTAAGACCAAGCCCAGGCGTTAACAGCAGAATGAAGAACAAGATAACCATAAATATAGCCAGCACACGGTACTCTCTCTGCAGGAAAGCATTGGCTCCCTCTTGTATGTACGAGGCTATCTCCTGCATGCGATCAGTACCTGCTGACACGGCGCTGACGCTAGATGCACGCTTCCACGCAACCGCCAGTGCTGCCAACGCGCAAAGAATAATCAGGTATGAGTTCACCCATCATTCCTCCCTCTTTACTTTATGAGTAGTAAGACTGCTACAGCACCTATCTTGAAACTCAAGCCTCCTTCCCTACTGCTGCCAGTAGACTCCGGCCACACTCAGTAATTTATATAAACGGGATATGACCGGAGACTGGCAAGTTCTGCGTTTTTAGCAGTGAATAATCCCTTGGTACAACCAA
>JAAYHH010000070.1 GCA_012735435.1 Bacillota bacterium
AGCTCAAGAAGGCGATGCTGGGCGCCGCTAAAGAAAAGATAGCCCTAGTTGACAGCAGCAAGCTCGGACACAAGGCCTTTGCCCGCATAGAGGATGTCAGCGCCTTCACCAAGATTATTACCGATCCTGGAATTGATCCCGCCATGGCTGCGGCTATCCGGGAGCACGGAGGGAATTTGATTATAGCCCCGGGAGAGTAGCCACTGTCAGTGCGGCAGCGGCAGAAGTCTCTAGGCCCGCTGACACCGGCTGTCCCTCCGCCGGGTGACTGACCGGTGCGACCACCTTCAAAGCCCGGGGCTGAAGGGCAGCCTCCACCGGCGTCTGACCGATGATCTCTCCATCGAACATTTTAGGCAGGGGTTCGGGAGAATCGATGCGGATCTTCCGGCATCGGTAGAAATCCACTGCTGGATGGCTGAGGTGCCGGCCGCTGCCTGTATAGACCTGGGGCAGGGTAAAGATCAGGTCCCATATAGAAATCTTTCCGATGACCACCACATCCAGGAGGCCGTCGGTGACATCGGCGTTGGGGGAAAAGCGCAGCCCTCCTCCCGCGGAGGGGGTATTGAGGACAAAGATGCCGCAGGTAGTGGCAGAAATAGAGCGGTCATCGAGGGTGATAGTGACATCGTAATACCTAAGATTTCTTAAGGTTTGCCAGACGGAGCTGAGGATGGCCAGAGATCCTTTGACCACCTGCTTTTTCTTATTGGTGTGATCGATGACATCTACCGGAAAACCGATAGAGACTAGGCATCCAAACAGTCGGTCCCGTTCCACCCCGACATCCATATTGATGATCTTTCCCTGCCACAAAAGCTCGGCGGCTTTCTCCGGCGCTAAGGGGATGCCCAGGGAACGGGCATGATCATTGCCGGTGCCGCCGGGGATGATGGCCAGGGAAGTACTTGTCCCGCTGATTCCTTGGATGACCTCATTGACGGTACCGTCGCCGCCGATGGCGGCTACCAGCGGCAGCCCTGCTTCGGCGCTGTCCCGGGCTATTTCTATGGCATGGCCGGGAGCCTGGGTAAGGGCTGTCTCGTATTGCCAGCCGGCTTGTGTCAGTACCTTTTTTGCTCTATCTAACACCTTGAGGGCACGGCCCCTGCCCGCCCTCGGGTTAACGATGATCCTAACAAAAGACATTGTCATCACCTGCTGGTATAGATAATGAACCGATAATGGCTGGAAAACTAACTAGGTATTCTGCATCGGGATAGATAAACCTGCCGGATTAATGTTTCAGACGGGCCAATCACTAGAACAATGACCAATGGTTCAGACAGGATTTGGCATAAAGAACAGCGAATAGCAAAGGGAAAACCAGGGAACATGAAGCGAGAGGAGTGGAGGAATGAGCAAGCGCTGGTTGTGGTTGCCTGTATTGGTTTGCTTGGCTCTCTGGGGAATTGCCGGAACTGCGTTGGCCGAGGAACCCATTGACTACCGATTGGATATGCAAATGTCGCTGGAGAAGATGGATAAGCCGGCGACTTTGCTTGGAGATGTTGGTATTTATGAAGATGGGGTTAAGCTGGGCTTGCGCTACCGGGTTATGCCCAACGTGTACGCGGCTCTCCATGCACAGCTGAAGGAGGATCCTCCCTTGAGCGTTGAGGGGGTCTACCGGATACCCATCGGCCTCGACTACGCCAATCTTTACGGAGGAGTGGGGGTTGATCTAAGCGAAGGCGCACTCTTTAACGGCTATCTCATCGGCGGCGTGGAGGCAGCCTTAGTTTTTGTCCAAGTAGACTACCATACCGGTGATGGTGATGTTTTCACCTGGGGTGGTCTCCGCATACCTATTTTCTAAAATTAGCGGTAGAGGTCTAGCATGGAGCTAGACCTTTCTTGCTTTTGAAAAAAGACTGCCGGGGCCGGGCAAACCAGCTTGCAGCAATGGCAATCCAGCTTGTCCTTTAGGCAAATCAGCATTTAGGGCAAAGAGCTTCCGACACCGAAGGCGAAACTCTTAAGTTTGACCTTAACCCAGAGGCCTGTCTTGAGGCGTTGTTTTCTGGGTGAATAACCAAATAGGCGCATAGAGCGCCAGCTTCCAACGCTAAGGAGGTTTGATGATGGCAAATCTGTTTGGCCGAAATTGGACGCGGGAAGAGTTGCTGAGTTACGTCGGGGACATTCAGCAGATCGGAGGAGTGCGGCGCTTTGCCTTGTCAGAAGGGCGGCAGGCCGGGGTGGAAATAGCCCAGTTCCGCACAGGTACCGGCTTTAATTTCGACGTGGTCCTAAGCCGGGCCCTGGACATATCCATGGCTGAATATCGGGGGCAGCCCCTGGCTTGGCGCTCTTCCACCGGCGATGTAGGTCCGTGGTACTATGAGCCCGAGGGACAGGGCTGGCTCCGGAGTTTTTCCGGCGGGCTCTTGGCAACCTGCGGACTGAGAAACATTGGCCCAGCTTGTGTCGATGAAGGGGAAGCACTGGGTCAGCACGGCCGCATCGGCAACCTGCCCGCTGAGCATATTTGGGTAGATGGCGCTTGGGACGGCGATGAGTACGTAATGTGGGCCCAGGGGAAAATCCGGGAGACCACCGTTTTTGGAGAGAATCTGCTCCTCACCCGGCGGATCTCAACCCGGCTGGGTGAGAACAGGGTGTGGATCGATGATGTGGTGGAAAATGAAGGTGCCAATCCCAGTCCTTTTATGCTGCTTTATCATATTAATTTGGGCTTTCCGGTGGTAGCTGACGGGGCAGAGCTCCTTAAGCCTCCTGGAGATGTTGTTCCCAGGGATGCCGATGCTGAAGAGGGCAAAGAGCTTTTCGCCAATTTCCACGCTCCCCAGGCCGGCTACCGGGAGAAGGTTTATTGGCATTATCCAGAAGCCGATGCCTATGGGTATGTGACCGCTGCAGTGGTAAACCGCCGTCACAATAACGGACAGGGCCTAGGAGTGTATATCCGCTATAAGAAAGAGCAGCTACCTTATTTAGTTGAGTGGAAGATGATGGGTGAGCGGACCTATGTGGTGGGCCTGGAACCTGCCAATGCCTTGGTAGAAGGCAGGGCCAAGGAGCGGGAGCGGGGCACTCTCCAGTTCCTAGCCCCAGGAGAAGCAAAACGCTTCAGGGTAGAAATCGGGGTTCTGCCTGATCTCGAGGCCATTGAGGATTTGGCTAGGAAACTCCGCTAGAACCTATACTCTATGCCTAGCCGGGTACCGGTAAAATGGTAATCCTCCTGTCGTACATGGCGGATAGAGGCTTGCCAGAAAAGCCCGGTTTCGCCGAAAGCCGCAGGTTTCGTCCACCCCAAACCTACTGACAATACTGGTCGGGAGCCTGCACCGGCTGACACATGGAAACGGCTGGTGCCAAGGGCTCCCCAGTTTTTCTCCCAGGCTGCCCGGGTGTAGCAGGTTGTGCTGGAAGGTCCTGAAGAGACGGGAATATAGGTGCAGGCGCCGAGGTCCACTCGGTAGACTGCATCGTCTGCCAGCATCCAGCGAATCTGGCCATCCATGTAGGTACCGGCACCTTCTCCTACCGCCGGGAGGTCGTGAAATTCTCCATAGCCGCTGAAGGTCATGTAATCTGTGTCATCTAGCCAGCTGTAGGCTTGACTGACCAAGGGTTCTAGGCTACCTGCCCGGGAGCTTTCTGGATAGCGGCTGCTTGGGCCGAGGCTTCCGGTGGAGCTCCCTGCGCCGTTCTGGCGGACTAGAGTCATCCCAAGACCGACGGACCCCTGGGGCCGGTAGGCATATTGGGCATCTGCCCGGAGAAGCCAGCGCTCTCCTTCTGCTGTGCCGTGCTCCCCTGGAGAAAGGTCCAGCTGCTGCATTCTGGTCTGCCTTTGACTCAGTACCAGCCCCCCTGTCCAATCTTCAAGCCAGGCGCCTTCACTTGCCAAGGAATACTCCACGGTAGAGAGGGAGCCATTTGCGTCGCTGCTCCGGGACCAATTGACAGCTCCCCGGCTTAGCCATCGGGAGCTTACGGGCAAGCTAAGGGAGAGAGAACCGCTGTCGGTTAGGGAGCTTTGGGAAGCCTCTAGGTTGGTTGCTGTCTCTTGGTTCCAATGCGCCCCAAGGGCTGCCTTCTCGGCAAAGAGCCACTGCCAGCCCAAGGCTCTTCTTTGCTGCCAAAGGCGGGGGTTAGCCGTTCCATCCCAGGAAAATCCGGTTTCAAGGTTCCATGGAGCAGCAAGCGGATTTTCTGCCCCGTAGCTTTCTAATCCTAGAAAGCTCTGTTTTTCCCGGCCAACCATTTCCTCCCATCGGCCGGTAATATGGAAAGCACCTCCCGGGCTCTGGTAGCCGGCCTCCAGCCTGCCGAGTCCTCCAATTTCCGCAGGTACATTTGGCGCCTCCTGATACCTTAGCAGCCAAAAGGCAGTGCTGATGGGCAGAGCGCCGGCCAGCTGAAAGCTAAAGTCTCCCGCAATGTTTTGCCCCGATGGGCCCTCCGCCAGCTGCCAGCCCCCTATCTGCAGTAGGCCTGGGGGAAGCTCCTTTTCTGCCTTGAGGGATAATCCCCGGCGGGTGGGGCTTGCCGATGGCTCTGAGATCAAAGCCGGCCCGGCTTTCTGCCAGGCGGTGACTTCAAAGGAGCCGGTATTTAGCCGGCTTTCCAGGCGCAGATGGCCGGTGGGGACCCCGCCTCCCAAGGCCGGCTGGGAGCTGGGGGAGCCGTTGGGAATAGATAGTTGGCCCTCCAGCACTGTCCCTTCCCAGGCATCTGTCTTTAGCTCAAGGCTTGTTTCACCATCGCCCATTCCCAGCTGCTGGATGGATATTGCCGTGTGCTTATTGCCGGGGCGCTGGATCTCGGCCTCCAGCCCCAAGTAGTGGGGATGGGGGATATCGGAGGTTTGACCCGGAACGTCCCAGTGAAATCCTTTAGTCTGGCTGTTTCCGGTAAAGCGCCACCGGATAGTGCCGCTATCTTGGGAGACGGCAAAGCGTCCCATATACCCTTCTAAAGACTTGCTTCCCTCCAGCTGCCACTCATCTAAAATGATGGTCACAGAATCGGATCCCGGCGGCGGGGTTACCGCCAAGGCTATACCGGCGATCTCCCTTCCCCGAAGCTGAACCGCAGGCTTACTCAAGTCCAGACGGTACTTATCCCAACCCGGGGAGAGCTTGATGCTGACGGGACCAGCTGCGTTTCGCCCATAATCCAAGAGCCAGATGGTGAGCTCCGTACCGGATAAGGGTGTATGGGCCCAGAAGGTCAAATACTCAGCATCTGCCGGGGAAAAGGGGCGGGGGAGGTACCCTAGAATTTGAGGCAGTCTAGTATCAAAGCTGTTTGATTTAACCTTTACCGCTAAGGCGGTGTTGCTGGGCGGCGGCGACCAAGGCGCAGCGGAAAGGGGTAAATCCTCCAGTTCAACTGATGCTTCTTGGTAGGGAAGAGGCCGCCAGCGGGAGGCTGCCCGGCTGGCTGTTCCAATATCTAGGGCGCTGAGGGTAATCTGGCCGCTGGCAGTGCCGGGAAGCAGACTGGTAAGCCGAAGTTCCACCCCGGTAATCTTCTCCCAGGCGGGGAGCCCATTTTTCTCCCATTGGCTGCCCGAAAGCAGCACATCCTGCCACCCTACCAAGTTTCCCAGGGGGATGGACTGCCAGAAAAAGCCGCTGGCTCCGGAAAGCAAGCGGATCTCAAGCCTCATCCCAGAAAGGGGCCGGGGAAGGCCCAAAGTGAGAATAAGGTCAGTTTCCCCCTCCAGAATCACGGGAGAGGGCGCAGCCAGCCTTGTTTCAACCCAGGCGCCGCCTCCTTCCAGGACAAAATCCAGCTGCAGTGCAGAGCGGGTGATGCCCTCCAGGGGCAGCCAGCCGGTGACGCTTCCAAGCTCTAGGCTGCTGCCGCCGGTTCCCCGGGGCTGAGACCAGCTTTGAGGGTCGGAAAGCCC
Organism: Bacillota bacterium; assembly: GCA_012735435.1. GTDB lineage: Bacteria > Bacillota > Limnochordia > DTU087 > DTU087 > DTU087. The sequence goes on from JAAYHH010000070.1 coordinate 5,894, forward strand.
TGCAAAGAGGGGCCGCCTTAAGGTGTGGGTTTCCATATCTTCAACAGTGCGGTCCTCGGAGGCAAGGGGCTGGGACGCCCGGCGCCAAATTTCTGCTGCCCAGCGGGGTCCAGGTCCCTTGGGAGGTGTTTCAAAGGAAAGGGCTGACCAGGTTTGGTAAGCGGTGTAGGGAGCTTCGTAGTCACCTGACCAGGATGAAAAGGCCCCCGACGACAAATCAGTATCGGTCTCCCGCCGGGATAGATGGGTAAATCCAAAGCGGCCGGAATTTGCGTCGTACTCTGTTCTAAAGCCCTGTACCAACGGCTTTTTCCCCGGTGTACTGTCTATTGCCTGATATGTAACGGTAAGCTTAGCAGCTTCGGGCCAAAGGCCCAGGAGTCTGATGATCCCGGTGTTGTAGTCGATTAGATAATCTACTCCAGCCTTGAGCCTTCTGCCCTCCACCTGAACTATCTCTGTATTAGGGACGAGCGGCGCCTTAGCTGTCTGATATACCCTGACGGCGGGATGGAGAATGAAGGTCTCGGTCTTAAGAACTGCCTGGGGATGGCCCGCGGCTAGGAAAAAGGCAGCATCCCTCCAAGCTAGTGCCCCTTGGACACCGGTTAAGGACAAACTGACGGGGGACAGGGGAGGCGACAAAAGCTTTGTTTCAACTTCACCCAGTTTAATAGAGGCATTGGCCGTATCTACCTGGAGCATGTACTGGGGAAAGAAGGGATCGTCATAGAACCTACCCCGAACCCAAATCCCCGGCCAAAGGTACTCAACCTGGGCTTCGAGTCTTTGACTTAAGGTCAAGCCGGGAAGGGGTCCGGCGGCAGGATCCCGGGGATCGCCGGTGATACTTACGTACTGCAGCTCTAGGACCTTCATACCATGAAGGCTGAGGCCCTGGGCCGGCTCAAGGGGGCCTAAAAGACCGTCTGGGCAGTTTAAGTCCCTTGGATTTGCTGCAAGATCTACCTTCTCGGCAAGGGATTCTGCTGCTTTCCCGGCGGCTGCCTCCACCTGCCAAAGGCAGCCGGAAAGGCACCATAGGCCTGCCAGGCTGAGAAGCAAGAACCAGTACCAGTTTTGAGCATGCATAATCTTCTTCCAAGGCATAAAATAGCTCATCATCCTTATCTTTCCTGAAACTATTCTAACAAGGTCAAGGGGCAAGAACAAAGGGCCTTTAGCAGGATGGTGTCAGTTAATGTCGAATTTGCCACATGATGCTTTTAAGTAGAATGGCAGAAATCTACATACTTGCCGTCTGCTGGAAACTTGGATGAAGGCATACTTTGGGAAAGGGTGGTCGAAGAGTGGACAGTTGCACACAAAAACGGTCAGTTAGATGGTTAGTTGGTATTTGTATGGTCCTGGTTCTTCTCGCATGCGGGGCAGCAGCTGCGGCAGAGGATGAAAGCGGTGGAGAGCCCCTGCCTATCCTCAGATTCGGTACCACCGCCCGGGTTTGGGGCATGGGCAATGCAGGAGTTGCTGCGGCCAGGGGAGTTGAGGGACTATACTACAATCCAGCGGCCTTGGCCTATGTGGTTCGGCCGGAACTGTCCATCAGCCATTCGAGACTGGGCGAAGCTTCGGATCTAAACTTCGCAGCAGCCGCCCTGCCCATCACCGACCGGGGCAGCTTAGGTGCTGGACTCCTTTTGTTATCCAGTGCCGGCATTCCCCGGACACCAGACGATATTGATAAACCGCCTGCAGGCACCTTTGATTACATCCAGGCAGTTGCTTACATAGGTACAGGGATGGAGATTGCCAAAGGGTGCAGTGCAGGTCTGACAGTCAAGGGGATATTCGGCGAGCTCGATGAAGAGCAGTGCCGGGGGTATTCCCTGGAGGGAGGCCTCAGGCAGCAGGTCAACGAGGTTTTGACCATCGGTTTTTTGGCTAGAGATGTAATCGGTGAGATGAATTGGTCAACCGGCCGTGTTGAGGAGCTGCCTACCCAGTTTCTAGGGGGAGCAACCCTCTCCCTATTGGATGGAAACCTTTTGGTCAGCGGGCAGACTGACCCTGAGTTCAAGGACTGGGGTGTTGGTGCCGAATACAATATTGGAGGGTATTTACAGCTGCGGGGCGGCTATGTAGAAGACAGCATAACCGCCGGCGCAGGCTTGGGGTTTGGTCACATCCAGTTGGATTACACGTGGACCGGCCGGGAGTCAGGAGGTACCCACCGGGTCAGTTTTGGAGTGCGGTTCTAGAAGCATTCAATAATTTGGTGATATTTGGCAGGATAGACCTGGTTTTTTGCCGAACCTGCAAGGAAAGCCCTTGTTTTCTTTGCCAAGGTAAAGGGTTTTATCGATGGGTGTGGACTGGTACCACTTACGAGGAGTGAGAACATGGAGGAAGTAAGGCGGACAGTCGATGACGAACGACAGTTAGTCGTTTTTCGTCTCTATGGCGAAGAATTTGGGATAGAGATCACCAAGGTGCGGGAAATTGTCAAACCCCGGGAGATCACCAGGCTTCCCAATGTGGCCGAGTTTGTTGAGGGTGTAACCAATCTGCGGGGAGAGGTCATCCCCATTATTGACCTAAAGAAGCGGTTTGGCTTGGAAGCAACGGCCATGACCGAGGATTCCCGGATTATTATCGTGGACATCAGTGAGAACAGGGTAGGCCTAGTTGTAGATGATGTAACTGAGGTCCTGCGGATTTCCGGTGCTGACATCGAGCCGCCTCCCCGGACTGTGGCAGGACTAAAGGCGGAGTATATCCAGGGAATCGGGAAGGTTGGGGAGAGACTATTGATTCTCCTGGATGTAGAAAAGATTTTGACTACTGCCGAAAAGATTGAACTCAAGACTGAGCTCCTGCAGGAAGATTTGGCGGCAGCGGCAAGCGAGGACTAAAGGCAAAAGGCCGAAGGAAGCAGCGGTGCTTCTGATCTAGGATAGGTAATCATCTTGGGGAGAACGGGATACTCCTTTGAAGAGCAAGGGTGTGAAGTATTGTGGATGAGATTCTCAGCCAACAGGAGATTGATGAACTGATCAGGCAGGCCACCAGCGCGCTCCAGGAGGAAGAGCTGGAGCCGGAAGTTGTAATTTATGACTTCAAGCGCCCCCATAGGTTTTCCAAGGAGCGGGTCCGGGCCCTGCAGAGGATTCATGAGCAGTTTGCCCGGGAGCTTTCCGGCATGATTTCTGCAAAGCTCCGCACCCGGGTGGAACTGAATGTGGCTTCCATTGAACAGTTGACCTTCGGGGAGTTTATCCGTTCAGTGCCTAACCCCTCTGTGATCATCGTGTGCTCCATGCAGCCCTTGGACGGAAGCCTGCTGATGCAGCTGAGTCCGGATATTTCATTCCTTTTGTATGATCGGCTGTGCGGAGGGCCGGGGATTTCCCTGGGCCGTTCCCGGGAACTGACCGATATTGAGCTGGCGGTGTTAACTTCCCAGTTGTTTGAGGATATGACTGCCAGTTTTGAGAATGCCTGGTCAGAGATTCTTGACATGCGTGTTACCCTGGAATCCATTGAAAGCAATCCCCAGTTCCTGCAGCTCATGACGGAGCGGGAGACGGTAGTGTTGATCTCCATGAATCTAGCGGTCGGCAATACCAGGGATCTCATCAATATTTGTATTTCCTATTCGGCCCTAGAGCCTGTATTAAAGCAGCTGACATCTTTTCGGCTTTTTGATTCCCTGCGGCGCCGGCCGGATCCTGAGGATATAGAGATGCTGAAATCCAGGGTTCAGCAAACACCCATCACCCTTACTGTGGAATTGGGGTCCAATACTGTTACGGTGGCTGACCTTCTGAGTCTGCAGGTTGGTGATGTAGTCACCTTGAACCGCAGGCGATACGAAAACCTAGAGGTCAAGATCGGTGATACCACCAAGTTCCTAGCCTCACCGGGGAAGTTAGGTGAGAAGTTGGGAATTGTGATTACAGCCCTGCGGCCAACGGAAAGGAAAGAGGCCAATGAATGATGACTTCTTAAGCCAAGAGGAAATCGATGCCCTGCTCAGGGCAGCCGACGAAGATGTAGAGACCGGCGGTGACGATGATGCCGATGGGAGAGGGCAGGAAGCAGCTGCCGAGGATGCTGCCCTAGATGGAGAATTCGATGTCCTGGATGATTTTGAGAAGGACGCTTTGGCAGAGGTTGGCAATATCTCCATGGGGGCCGCGGCTACGGCCCTTTCCAACATCTTGAGCCGGAAAGTATCCATCACTGTTCCCAGTGTGTCGGTAACCACTTTCCGGGAAGTTCGGGAAAGGTATCCCATTCCTTGTCTAGTGGTTACAGTGTGGTATACAGAAGGGTTGGAGGGCAGCAATGTTCTGGTCATCAAGGAATCTGATGCGGCAGTCTTGACCAGTCTCATGATGGGGGAAGATGGTTCCAGCCCGCCGGAGGAGCTCACTGACCTGCACATGAGTGCAGTGAGTGAGGCGATGAATCAGATGATGGGATCATCGGCAACAGCCATGTCGGATATGTTCAGGACAAGGATCCAGATTAGTCCCCCAGAGCTGGAACGGATGGATCTAGGGGAAATCGGTGATGAGTTGTCCCTGGATGAACCGGTGGTAGTGGTGTCCTTCCGCCTGGAGGTAGAGGGAGTTTTGGATAGCGAAATGCTGCAGCTTGTGGATGTGGAGTTTGCCCGAGATGCAGTGATGCGCCTGATGGAACCGGAACCTGAAGGCTTTCCGGATGAAATTCTGACCGAAACCGGGGGTGCAGGGGAAGAAGCTGCTGCAGCCCAGTGGTCTTTGGACCTATCCAGCGCCGCAGGCAGCGAGGTACAGCCGCCCCCTTGGCGCTTCTCTGGGGAGGAAGCAGCGGCTCAACTCCATGATTACGGTGAGCTGGGGAATTTGAACATTGAACTAATCCGCAACATTCCGGTGAAGGTCAGGGCCATTTTGGGTAGGAGCCGCCTGCCCATCGAATCAATATTGCGCCTGGGCCCGGGCTCCATCGTTGAACTAGACACCATGGATGGGGAACCCATCGAAGTCTATGCCAATGATGTTCTGGTGGCCAAAGGTGAGGTTGTGGTTGTCGGCGAGCAGTTCGGAGTGAGGATTACCGAAATCGCGACACCGAGGGAGCGGATTTCCACCATCCGGTAATTGGCCAATTGGTGGGGCAGGGCTCTTGAGGAGGAATAATCAGATGGACTTTTCCGAGTACAAGGATGTATTTGCAGCCGAAGCCCGGGAACACATTCAATCACTGAATGAGAATCTCCTGCAGTTTGAGCAGACTCCTGATGATCAGGAGCTGGTTGCCGAGATGTTTCGAGCGGCCCATTCCCTCAAGGGCATGGCGGGCACCATGGGCTATACCCAGCTGGCTGATTTCACCCACCATATGGAGAATCTCCTTGATGCGCTGCGCAATGATGAAATTGCCGCCTCCCAGGAGTTGATCAACACCCTCTTTGACTCAGTAGATGTGCTGGAGCTGATTTTAGAAGAGGTAATCAGCTATGATACGGTTCAGACCGATACCACGGCAATGAAGGAAAGGCTGAGCCAGATCTTGGCAGGCGGCAGTGAAGAGCTGGAGGAGTCCGAAGCTATAAAGTCTGCCGAGGGTGAGCCGGCCCACAGCCGGCCGGCAGGCGAAGGGATTAAGCTTTCCCTCAATGAGTATGATCGGGAACTTCTGAAAGAAGCAGCTGTCCAAGGATACAATGCCTATTGGATAACCGTCATCATGCGGGATAATGTTCTGATGAAATCGGTGCGGGCCTACACAGTCTTCCAGGCTCTGGAAAAATTGGGGACTATAGTCAAGTCCCAGCCCCCTGCGCAGGATATAGATGAAGAACGGTTTGATGACCGGTTTGCAGTCCTTCTGTTTACACATCAATCAGTCTCAGAAGTGCAGGATACAGTTTTGAATATACCGGAGATCGTGCAGGTCATGGTCACCGAGGTGGAGGCCGAGGATACTGCTTCCGTACCGGAAGAAGAGCCACAGGCTGCTGTCAAGGCAAAGGACAAGCCGGATCCTGTCACCCGCCGCGCTGGCAATGGGCGGAGCCGCATTGTTGAGAAATATGTCCGGGTAGAAACCGAGCGCCTTGATCAGCTGAATAATCTAGTGGGTGAGCTGGTCATCAGCCGGACCCAAGTGATGGAGCTGGCCAAGCAGCTGGAGGACGGCCACTCCCGGGCGGTTATCGCCCAGATGGACAGGGTGACAACTGAACTGCAATATGCGGCAATGAAGCTGAGAATGGTGCCGGTTAAACACGTTTTTGACCGCTTCCCCCGCATGGTGAGGGATCTAGCCAAGCAGGCCGGCAAGGAGGTCCAGCTCCAGATAGTAGGGGAGGAAACTGAACTTGACCGGTCCTTGACCAACCAGATTGGTGATCCGTTAGTACACCTAATCCGCAACGCTGTTGACCACGGTTTGGAGACTAGGGAAGAGAGGATCCTAGCAGGCAAGCCCCCGGAGGGGCTTATCCGCTTAGAAGCCAGACATGAAGGCAGCCATGTAGTCATTGAGGTGGCCGATGACGGCCGGGGCATCGATAGTGAAAAGGTGAAGGCCAAGGCCGTGGCCATAGGCCTGATTACATCAGAACAGGCGGCAAAAATGACTCCCCAGGAGGCCCAGGGACTGATCTTTGAACCGGGCTTCAGCACCAATGAGGAGATCACCGATGTATCGGGGCGGGGAGTGGGCATGGATGCCGTAAAGTCTATTTTGGAGGCCATGAACGGATCCGTTGAGCTGAGGAGCACTTTGGGTAAGGGAACTACCGTCAGTCTCAGGCTGCCCTTGACCCTAGCCATCATTCAGGCGCTGCTGGTGAGGACGGGTTCGGTGATCTTGGCCATTCCCATTCAATCGGTGCGGGAAAACCTGCGGGTGGTACCGGAGGCAGTCAAGACCATCCACGGCGAGCGGGTTATTACCCTGCGCAACGAAGTGCTTCCCATCTTGGACTTGACCCGGCTCTTGGGCTTTGGTGCTATCACCCATGAGGGCGGGATGCCGGTGATCGTGGTAGAGGCGGGAGCGATGAAAGCAGGACTGATGGTGGATGAGCTGCTGGGCCAGCAGGAAGTTGTCATCAAGCGCCTCAGTCCTATCTTAGGAGATGTTAAGGGATTGGCAGGCGCCACAGTGCTGGGTGATGGAACCGTCGCGCTGATCCTAGATGTTGCAGCTGTACTCAATGACCTCACTGCCGAGTCCAAGTAGGCCCAGGCAGGGAGAAGATGAAGGATGATACGGGATGACACGGAGGGAGAGCAATGGGTAAGCGAGTCCTGGTAACTGACGATACGGCATTCATGCGGATGACCCTCAGGAATGTCTTGGAAAAAAACGGATTTGAGGTGGTGGGCGAGGCTGCCGATGGCGAAGAAGCCGTTGCCCTTTATGCTGAGCTGCGGCCTGATGTGGTGACTATGGATATCACCATGCCTAAGATGGATGGAATCACCGCGATCAGGAAAATCCTGGAGATCGACCCTAACGCCAGGGTGATTGTGTGCAGCGCCATGGGTCAGAAACCTATGGTTATCGAGGCCCTGAACGCGGGTGCTAAGGATTTTCTCGTTAAGCCCTTCCAGCCGGAGAGAATCATTGAAGCATTGCGTAAGGTTACGGGCTAGGGAGATGGAGGCCAAGAAACTATGAGCGGCAAAGAGAGGTTGACGCCGATGCAGCTGGATCTGCTCCGGGAGCTGGGCAACATCGGAGCAGGGAACGCCACATCGGCGCTGTCAGTTATGCTCCAGGATCGGAAACTGGAGATGGTGGTCCCCGAGGTTGCGATTTTGAGCCTGCCGGAGACCACAACTCTTATAGGGGGGCCGGAGGCGCTGGTTGCCGGCATTTATATTGTCATTTCCGGTGATGTTGACGGTCATATGGCTTTCATGATGCCCATCGATAGTGCCCAGGAGCTGGTTCAATCTATCTTGGGAGTAGAATCGGTAGAGTTTGACGAGATGGGCCGGTCTGTCTTGGAAGAGGTGGGGAACATAGTCGTCACCTCATACCTCAATGCCCTGGCTGAAATGACCAGTCTTGTGCTCATACCTTCCGTGCCGGGGCTGGCCATTGACATGGCCGGTGCTATCTGGAGTTCAATCCTGGCCGGTGCGGAAATCCTTGATGATTATATCACCGTCCTCAAGACTGACTTTTCCTCGGAAAGAAAGCAAATCGAAGGTCACATCCTGTTGATACCCGGTACGACTGGATTTGACCGGTTTTTCAAAATACTGTTGGAGACGGATAGATAGTAATGGCAGAGATTTTTGTTAATATGGGCGAGCTAAAGGTGGCTGCAGGTGATGATGTACTGATCACCGTCGGCTTAGGTTCCTGTGTGGGAGTTGCCCTTTACGATCCTGAAAACAAGGTAGGGGGCATGGCCCATATATTCTTGGCCGCAAGCCGTGACGGCAAGAGTACCGAGCAGCCTGGAAAATTCGCTGATACCGCCATACCGGCCCTGCTGGAGGCAGTTGTCCGGGCCGGAGGCCGAAGGAGTTTGCTTGTCGCCAAGATTGCCGGAGGTGCCAACCTCTTTCCCAAATTGAGTCAGGCCTCCCTTAATGTGGGGATGCAGAATGTCGCTGCCGTGAAAGAACACCTGGCAGCCCACAAGCTGCCGCTGCGGGGTGAGGATGTAGGGGGGAGCATCGGGCGAAAGATGATCCTGTATGTAGAGAGCGGCAAAGTCATGGTGCAAAGCATCGGATCTGAGCCCAGAGAAATCTAGAATAGCAGCCTCTAGATAAGGTGACTGCCGGTTTTGCAGAAAGAAGAAAAGGTTAAGTATCCACCGGCGACCTTTTGAGTGAGGTGAAGTGAATGGCCAAGACCAGGGTGCTGGTAGTAGATGATTCAGCCTTTATGCGCAAGGTTATCTCGGATATGATCTCCCAGGATCCTTCCTTCGAAGTAATTGGCACCGCGCGGGATGGCCTCGATGCTTTGCAGAAGGTGGCACAGCTGCAGCCGGATGTGGTGACCCTTGATGTGGAAATGCCCCGTAAGAACGGCTTAGAGACATTGCGGGACATCATGGCCAGCCATCCGGTACCGGTGGTGATGCTGAGCAGCGTTACCCAGTCCGGTACCAAGGCGACTTTGGAAGCTCTGGCCCTAGGGGCGGTGGATTTCATACCTAAGCCTTCTGGGGCAATTTCCTTGGATATTGAAAAAATCAAGGATGAACTTCTCAGTAAGATCAAGGCTGCTGCCTTGGCCAAGGTTCAGCCGGTTAAGGCCAAGCCCCAGCCGGTTAAGACCATTAGCATGCCGCCGGTACAAAAACGGGCGGTATTTCCCCAACCGCTGGACAGCACCTCTCCCCGGATCGTTGTGGCCATCGGCGCCTCTACCGGTGGTCCCCGGGCGCTGGAAGCGGTGCTCCGTCAGTTTCCCAAAAGTCTGCCTGCGGCAGTCTTAGTGGTTCAGCACATGCCCGCGGGATTTACCCGTTCAATGGCAGAGCGACTGGATCAGCTGAGCAGTATCACGGTAAAGGAAGCGGAGGAAGGCGAGCGGATTAGGGCGGGAGTTGCCTATGTTGCCCCAGGGGACTACCACATGGTGGTGGGGGCTGGGGGTGTTATCCGCCTGGAGCAGACACCGCCGGTTAACTATGTGCGGCCCTCCATTGATGTGACTTTCTTAAGTTTGCCGCCGATCTATGCCGGCCAAGCAGTTGGTGTGATTCTGACCGGGATGGGTAAGGATGGAGCAGCGGGGATGGCGAAGATCAAAGCCGCAGGGGGAGTGACCATCGTCCAGGATGAGGCTACTTCAGTGATTTACAGCATGCCCCGGGCGGTGGTGGAAAACGGCGATGCCGATTACATTCTGCCCTTGGACCGCATCGGTGATGCGGCGGTACGAGCAGTGACCACCCTGATGGAGAGAGGGCGGGAAGGGGGGAGTGGAGCCGGTGGCCGCTGATTACGAAGCCTTTAAGCGAAAACTAAAGGGTACCATCGGTCTTGATCTCAATTATTACAAACAGCAGCAGATGCAGCGGCGGATCAACCAATGGCTGCAGAGGGTTGGAGCTGCCAGTTACGATGAGTACATCAAGGTGCTTCAGCGGGACGCGGAGGAGCGGGAGAGGTTTACTGGCTATTTGACCATCAATACATCCCAGTTCTACCGGGACGTAACCGTCTTTAGGGAGATAGAGGATAAGGTCCTGCCAGATCTGGTGCAGCGCTTTCGGCGGCTGCGGGTCTGGAGTGCCGGGTGCTCCACAGGCCCTGAGATCTACACCATTGCCATGCTGCTGGAGGAATTGACTCCCGGCACAAGGCATACGCTCTTGGGGACAGATTTTGATGTGGGAGCCCTTGAGCAGGCAGAGGAAGCTGTCTATTCGGAAAATCTGCTGAACAGCCTTCCGGCCAAGTACAAAAAGAGGTATTTTACCCACGAAGGCCGCATGTGGCGGCTAAGTGATACCATTAGGGACCGGGTTCGATTTAAGAGGCAGAATCTCTTGGAGGACCCCTTTGAAACCAACTTCCACTTAATCCTCTGCCGCAATGTCTTCATCTATTTTACCCAGGAGGCCCAGGTTCGGCTGACCAAGAAGTTCAGTGATTCCCTGGTTTCCGGGGGTTACTTCATCGTGGGAAATGCCGAAAACCTCTTGGAGCCTGAGATGGCGGATTTGAAGCGGGTATCATACTGCATATACCAGCGGGTTTGAGTTTAAATAGTTTTCTTGCTTAAGGGTACGTGGTCAAAGATGATTGTAGGATGCTTGAAAATAAAGGGCCTTATCAGGGCCCTTTTTCCTCTGGCTGAGCTGGGTTAGCTAGTTTCTGGTGCCCATTGGGGGTCGGCTGGGTTCTGGTGCCCGTTGGGCGGTTCAGCTGGGTTCCGGTCCCCGGCGGCGGGCTGAGCCGGGCAGCAGGCGGGCATGGCGGATAGCGTTGATGATGAGATCGCTGATTACACCGGTGAAGAAGCCGGTGACCAGGGCAGAGGCCGCCAGGATAGGGAAGTATACAAAGATATTAAAGGTCTCGACTATCAGGCTGGCCATGATGATCTGTCCGACATTATGAAGGAAAGCTCCGCCGACGCTGATGGCGGCGATGCTGAACAAAATGTCCTTATATTTCATCAAAAAGGACATAGCCAAGAAGCTCAAAGTCCCCCCTGCCAGACTAAAAAGCACGCCGCTGGCACCTCCGCCGAGCAGGGCTCCCAGCATGCTCCGGAGCACCATGACCAAAAAAGCATCTGCCCACGGCAGTATATTAAGTGCCACTAAAGTGATGATATTAGCTAAGCCCAATTTGACGCCCGGTGCCAGCTGGGGTATGGGCAGCATACGCTCCACGGCGTGGAGCATCAGGGCTTGGGATACGAGAACACCAATCCAGGTTATGCGCCGGGTATTCATGCCGGTGGCTCCTTTCCAATCAAAACGCTATGCCGTCAATGCCATCCTCTGCTTCGGGCGCATCTGCCTCAATGCGGATCACCAGGCGGTTGGGCAGGCATACAATGGACTGATGGGCGCTGGATATCCAGCCTTGCTTCACATCAACTTTATCTGGGCAGGAGGCTTCCGTTACCCGGATGCGCCCAGGCTCGACACGGATGATATTATACTGGCCCTCCGCATTCTCCACCCGAAATTCATAGGACTCATCTACTTGTCCCAAATTGATCCGGCGAATCTCCCTGCCGTCTTGGGTGATGACAGCAACAGCCCCTTCTTCACCTAAGCCGCCGGCCGCGATCAATGTGCCCGTGACAAAGATTACAAGCAGTGCCCCATAAATGATTAAATCCCCAGGTTTGAAGTATCTGCTTTTATTCATGGAATTCAAACCCCTTGGCCAGCGACTTTACCTGACTCTTTAGGCCGCTGGTAAGATAGACCTTTCGATCATTGGTAATCAGCATGGCTTCCACATTTTCCAGCTCTTCCAAGAGGGCCAATCCTCTTTCTAATCCCAGCAGAAATACGCTTGTTGACAGGGCGTCGCCAGTTATCGATGAAGGGCAAATGATGCTGACACTGGCAAGTCCCGTCTCTGCAGGATAGCCTGTTTCCGGGTTTAGAATGTGATGATAGCGTTTGCCGTTTCTGATGAAAAACCTTTCGTACGGCCCGGAGGTGACGATGGAGGTATCCCGTACCTCTAGAATAGTCACATGGGTACCCCGGTTGGAAAAGGGATCCTGGATGCCGATCCGCCAGGGAGTGCCGTCGGGTTTGCCGCCGATGACGTAAACGTTGCCTCCGAGATTGAGCAGCGCACTCTTTACGCCTCGTTCCCTTAGGAGCTGGGCGACGCTGTCAGCGGCATATCCTTTGCCGATGGCACCGAGATCTAAACCCATACCGGGCTGGGCTAGTCTCACCTTGCGGCCCTTGGGATCCAGATCTACCCTTCGGTAGTCAATCAATTCCTGGGCCTTTTCAATGGCCCCTTGGTCCGGTATCTGAGGGTTGTCTGTGCCGATCCCCCAAAGCTCCACCAAGGGGGTAATGGTTGGATCAAAAAGACCCCCGGTGAGTTCGGCAAATTTCAGGGCAGTTTCAATCACCTGATAGGTATCGGCGCTGACTTCAACCCATCTCCTGCCGGCCTCTTGGTTCACTTTATAAATGTCGCTGCCTTTTCGGGTGCGGCTCATCAGTTCATCTAGTTCCTGTACCCGCTTAAAGGCAGCTTCTAGCGTCCTTTTGGATCCGAAAATGCGGATCTCGATGGAGGTGTCCATCATCACCCGGGTATCGGAAATGGCTTCTTGAGCGCGGGGCCGAGTAAGCGCTAACCCCAATCCGGCAGCAACGAAGAAGCCGATAACTATAGTCCATATTAGCGTCCTTTGCCTCATTTCCGATCACCTATTCTGCAGCTGTTAGATTCTTATCAACTGGTAGATTTGGGCGCACTCGTCCCCACCCAAGTGAGTATATCATACCCGGGAACTTGTATCCAGGCCCAACGGCAGGGATTGGGATCCATGTATCGAATAAGTGGGAAGGTAAACCGGATGTCCTTTTTGAAAGGCTGGAAACTTTTGTGGAAAGGGATTCAAGGAAGGAGAAAAGGGCATGAGCCAGACAATTATAGTTCTAAAAGGCGACCAGACAGGTCAGGAGCTGTTGGAAGAAGCCCTGCGGGTTTTGGACCCCAAGGTGACAGGTTTAGATATCCAGTTTGAGTATTTCGATCTCAGCTTGGAATCCCGGCGCAGCACCGGAAACCAGGTGGTTTGGGATGCAGCCCGGGCCATGATGGAGGCAGGTTACGGCATAAAGGCGGCCACCATTACCCCGGAGGGGAAAAACGATGTGGGTAGTCCCAATGCTATCCTGCGGGAGGCCCTGGAAGCCAAGGTAATTGTGCGGTCAGGCCGGCGGCTGCCTGGGGTAGAGCCGGTGCTGGATCTAGAATTTCCCATTGCAGTGGTCCGCATGGCCGTAGGCGATGCCTATGGGGCCAAGGAGTGGCGGGAGGGGACAAATGCCGAGGAAAAGGCCTACCGGACAGAGTACATTTCCAGGGAGGTCTGCCGGTATGTTGCCGAGTATGCTTTCCGCCATGCCAAGCTCTTGGGGGGCAAGGTGCTGGGAGGTCCAAAGTATACTGTAAGTCCCACTTATGAGGGTATGCTCAAGGAAGAGCTGGATGCGGCAGCAAAAAGACATCCCGATGTGCCCTATGAACCCCAGCTCATTGATACTACCTATGCGCTTCTCTGCAAACCCCATGGAGAGCCCCTGGTTATTCCTGCCCTCAACCGGGATGGAGACTGCTTATCTGATCTGGTGCTTCAGATGTTCGGCTCCATTGCCGGTGCCGAATCTTTGGTGCTGGGCTTTAATGAGGATTTGTCTCCCAGGGTAGTAATGGCAGAAGCTCCCCATGGAACTGCTCCGGCCCTTGAAGGCAAGAATCAAGCCAATCCCTTAGCCATGATCTTGGCTGCTGCAGCCCTCCTAAAGGCCTTTCCCGATGGTGAGGCCCAGGAGGTTGGGCAGGCGGTGGAAAAAGCTGCTTTGGACTGCCTTGAGGCCGGCATTCGGACCCGGGACTTAGGCGGCAGTGTCGGTACCAGGGAGTTTACATCGGCGGTAATTGACCGATTGGGTCAAGTTTAGAGCTGTTTTTTGTTTCATTGACGCCTTTTAGGCGTATAATTGAAGAAAGACCAAAAAAAGGAGTGGAGCAAGTGGGAGGCGGCCTGAAGCGTATCTGCCGATTGCCGGCAATCTTCGTTTTGGGGCTGTTGGTCAGCCTCAGTTTGAATTTATGGGCGGAAGGCCCCGGCGAGGGCTCGGCTGCGGCTGCACCAGCCTTGGGCGGCCATCTGGTGGTGGCTGTGCCTGTAGAACCCGATACCTTTGACCCCCACAAGGCGGTGGCTGCTGCCACTGAAGAGATCGATTTTAATGTCTATCAAGGCTTGGTTAGCTTTGACCAGGAGGGCAGGATTATTCCCTGCTTGGCGGAGAGCTGGCAGATCTCCGAAGACGGCACATCTTATACCTTCCACATCAGGGATGGAGTGCTGTTCCATAACGGCCGCAGGCTCACCGCTGCCGATGTAGTCTTCAGTTTGGAGAGAATCAGAGATGATGCCACCGGCTTCCCCTTGAGCTGGCCTAAGCGCATGGTGGAAGTAGCCGCCATTGATGAAAACACAGTGTGCATAAGGCTCGATGAACCATATGCTCCTTTCTTAAGTGAACTGGTGGATGCAGCAGTTGTTCCCCCTGAGGCAGCTCGTAATCTAGCCGCCCAGCCGGTAGGCACCGGCCCCTTCCGCATGGTGGAGTGGGTGAACGGCCACCATGTTGAGTTGGAGCGCTTCCAGGATTACTGGGAGGAGGGAGTGCCGTACCTAGATAGGGTTACCTTCCGGATCATTCCTGATCCGGCAACGGCTATCCTTAACCTCAAAGCCGGGACAGTCCACGTGATTCCGAGGCTTTCGGCGGATGTAGCCTGGGACGTTGAGGCAACCGAGGGCCTTAAGCTTCTTGAGGGTCCCATGAACGTAGTTCAGCTTATGGCTTTGAACTTGGATCGGAAGCCCCTCTCGGATAAGCGGGTGCGGCAGGCGATTAACCATGCCGTTGATAAAGATCTTCTCATCGAAGGAGCTGCTTGGGGATATGGGACGAAGCTGGGTAGCAACATGAGTCCGGTGATGGAAAGCTTCTATCTAGACTTAGCCGATTTCTATCAGTACGACCCCAAGAGAGCCAGGGAACTTTTGGCAGAGGCCGGGTATCCTAACGGCTTTGAGATCACTTTATCACTGCCCTCGTCATATGATCTCCATGTCAAAACCGGTGAAATGGTGGCTGCCATGTTAGCCGAGGTGGGGATCAGGGTAAGAATTGAATTGGTAGAATGGGGTACATGGCTTGAGCGTATCTATACTAAGCGGGACTATGATATGACCATAGTGGGGTTAACCGGCAAACTGGACCCCCATACCGTACTCAGCCGCTATGAATCCAGTTATGCCAGGAACTTCAATAACTTCCGCAACGATGAATATGATAACCTAATTCAAGAAGGACTCCGTACAACCGACTTCTCCCGCAGGCAGGAGATCTACCGCCGCTGCCAGGAGATCTTGGCTGAGGAAGCTGCAGCCGTCTTTATTATGGACCCGAGTGATCTGGTGGCCATGAGGGAAGATGTAGCCGGCTGGCGGTACTATCCTAAGTATGTTGATGATCTGCGGTATGTTTATTTTGAAAAATAACAGGAAAATCTGGTGGTTCCCTTGCAGTATTTGTGGCGGCGCATCGGCGCGCTGGTGGTCACCTTATTAATTGCTTGTACCATAACGTTTGTGGTGTTTAACATAATCCCAGGGGACCCGGCAATGCTGATGCTGGGCACAGAGGCAGATCCAGAGGTGTTGGTCAACCTACGGCGGCAGTTAGGTCTGGATCTGCCTTTACATGTCCAATATTTTCAGTGGCTCCGGAGTGCAGCAACTGGCGATCTGGGTACATCCATCCGTTTAGGCAGACCAGTGGCCAGTTTGATCCTGGAGCGCCTGCCGGTTACAGCCAGCTTGGCGGTGCTGTCCATGGCAATAACTGTTATTATCGCAGTGCCGGCAGGTGCCTACGGGGCAGCCCGCCGGGGGCGGTTGGCAGATTACCTGGTCAGCATCTTTACCCAAGTGGGTCTTGCGATTCCCCATTTTTGGCTGGGGATTCTGCTGATTTTGCTCTTTTCCATGCGGTGGCAGCTGCTTCCCCCGGGAGGCTTTGTCCCCTGGAGCAAAAATCCCTGGCAGGCATTCCTGTCGCTGCTCCTGCCGGCTCTTGCCTTAGCCAGCCATCGGATTGCACAGGTTGCCCGGATTACCAGGACGGCCATGCTGGATACTTTGAACAAGGATTATATGCGGACAGGGCGGAGCAAGGGGCTTCCTGAAGGGATGCTGATCTACAAGCACGCCCTCAAAAACAGCTTGATTCCGGTGGTTACAGTGGCCGGCATGCAGTTTGCAGGCCTCTTGGCGGGCAGCATCGTTGCCGAGGAGGTCTTTGCCCTGCCGGGACTGGGCCGGCTGCTTCTGCAGGCCATTGGTTACCGGGATCTGCCCTTAGTTCAAGGTATTTCGCTTTTTATTGCTGCCGTTGTTGTGATAATCAATTTTATTACCGATATCCTATATTTGCTTCTTGATCCCAGGGTGCGTTACGATTGATGAAAGCTTGCAAACAGAAGGCGCTGGGATGTGCCCCTCGTTCCAAGGCGCCAGAGGACTTACAGGAAGGAGAATGGGGCTTTGGCTGTAGTATGGCGGACAAAGCAGCTGACGTTGAGACACTGGTCTTCCGAGGTCGAGGGCTTTCGGCAGCATCCCAGGCCCCGGAGACTGCACAGATGCCGGCTTAATACCTGGCTGGGGGGATTTCTGCTGTTGGCCATCCTCCTTGCGGCAGCGGCCAGCTGGTGGGGTCTCACCCTGGATCCCAATGCCATGAATATCCGGGAGCGCCTTTTGCCTCCCAGCCGGGGTCATTGGCTGGGGACTGACCATTTCGGCCGGGATATTTTCGCCCGCATCGCCTACGGCAGCCGGATAGCCCTGGTGGTTGGAGCAGGTTCAACTCTGCTGGCCGCCTCCTTAGGCGCTGGTTTAGGGGCTTGGGCTGGTTACAAAGGCGGTTGGTGGGATGAAGTAATTATGCGGTTCATTGACGGACTGATGGCCTTTTCAGGAATTCTTTTGGCCATCATGCTGGTCACCGTGATGGGGCCCGGCCTGGGCAATACTATTATCGCCATCGGCATTGCCAATGTGCCGGTCTTTGCCCGGATCACCCGGGGAGTATTTCTGACAGGCCGCAATGCTCTCTATGTAGAAGCGGCCCATGCCCTGGGAGCCCGCACTTGGGATATTATCAGGTATCATATTCTGCCAAACGGCATTGGACCCATTCTTGTCCAGGCAACTGTCACCTTTTCTACAGCCATTTTGACCGAGGCTTCCTTGAGCTATTTGGGACTCGGTATCCAGCCGCCGGATGCCAGCTGGGGCAGGATGCTGAAAGAAGCACAGCCCCAGATGGGCAGGGCCCTGTGGTCTGTGTTGGCACCGGGCGCGGCGATTTTCATTGCAGTAATGGCCCTCAACCTGATGGGGGATGGAATAAGGGACCAGCTTGACCCCGAAACCCACTAGGACAGCCGGTCCCCGTCAGTATTGCCAAGGCAGTGTCACAAGCGCTGCCTTATTCGTTTTTGATTAGGAGCTTGACGCAGTTTCCTTTTTCCTTTTCGATAATCTCAAAGGCCCTGGGCGTCTCAGCAAAATCCACCCGGTGGGTGACCAAGGGCAGTCCTTGGACCTTGCCGCTGGACAGAAGCTCGATGGCTTCGGTGAAGTCTTCCTTGATGTACATGAGGGTGCCCAAAAGCCTTAACTCCCGGTCTTGGACCAAGCCCATATCTACCATCACCGGCTTGGGGAAGACGCCTGCCACCACAATGGTTGTTCCCTTGCGGTTGGAGAGGATGGCCTCTTGGATGGTGGCTTCAATTCCTACACACTCGAAGGAAAGGTCTATACCTTCCGGCCCAAACTTGTCCATCAGCCACTGGGAGGGCTGAACGCCCTTGGGGTCGATGACGTAATCTGCTCCGAGCTTCTGGGCGAGACTCCGGCGGTAAGCGTCAGGTTCACTCAAGATTACTTCCTTGGCGCCGTAGGCCTTAACCACCTGCATGACCATTAGACCGATGGTGCCGCCGCCGTAGACGACAACTCTCTGGTTTACAATATCCCCTGCAATCCGCACCGCATGGACGGCTACCGCCAGCGGCTCAATCAAAGCCGCCTCTTCCCAGGACATATCATCGGGCAAGGCAAAGAGCTTGTCGGCTGGAACTCTGACAAACTCGGCAAATGCCCCATCGCTCTGGCAGCCGATGACCCTCAGCTCCTGGCAGATGTTGAAGCGGTCATTGCGGCAGTTATAGCATTTGCCGCAGACCAGGGAGGGCAAAGCAGTAACCCGCTTGCCCAACCAGCTCTCATCGACGCCTTCTCCCACCTTAGTGACCATCCCTACGAATTCATGACCCGGGACTATGGGGCAGGAGATATAGGGGTGCTGGCCGTAGTAGGCGTGGATGTCCGAGCCGCAGACTCCTACACATTTGACGGCGATCAAAGCCTCCCCGGCCGTGGGTTCTGGAGCCGGCACTTCTTCTTCCACTAACCGCTGGGGCTCTACTAGGTTGAAACGGCGCATAACATTTGCCTCCTCACTTTTCTCCAGCTGCCTGCCACTGTTCTGCCAGTCCCATCAATTCCAGGTTATTGATGAAAAGATGAAACTCGCAGCCCAGGTGGGCAGCTGCTGCCTTACACATCTTCATCCGCTTGAGATAAATGGCAAAGTAGTCGATGATCTCGCACCTCGTCTGGTCGAAATCAATGTGGAGGGAGATGGTGCGGGCTTCTTTATCGATCTCCACCCTGGAGTCAAGGATGGCTAGGTTTACCCGATCGTGAATGTCGCTGGAATTGCGCCGGTGAACTCTGGTGCGGTGGGCATCGCTCTTGTCTGCAATGATCAAAGCTGCGGTGATGGGACTCACAGGATGGCCGATCTCCTCTTCATGATTGGCGATTGCCATGGTGATATCACAGACCTCATCTAAGGGCATGCCCATTTGCCTAAGTTCGGTGTAGACAATGCTGGCTCCGGAAACCCCGTGATACTTGCGGTTAAGCATATTGCCGATATCATGCAGGTATCCGGCGATGGCACCCAGCTCCACCGTCCGCCTGTCATAGCCTAGTTCGGCCAGGATCCGGGCAGTAGTGCGGGAGACAAAGGTGACATGGCGAAAGCCGTGTTCGGTATAACCCCGCTCGGTCAGGTAGTCATGGGCTTTTTTGATCATTAGTCTAAAGTTTGGATTATTGCGGATGTCTTCGATGGTGATCATGCTTTTCTTTCCCTTCGTTTTGGTCTTATCCTTGTTTATCCTTCCAAGACTTCTCGGAAAACACCGGCAATCCTGCTTGGGCAAGGAGAGCCGCTGCGACACCGAAACCGGGTCTCAAATTGCCCTCAAAGGTCCCGTCGTAGATTTCGCCGCTGCCGCAGGCCGGGCTTCTGGCCTTAAGCACTGCCCCGGCGGCCTGCCACGCTTGAGCTAAGCGCAGGACCTCTTCAGCCCCCCTAATATAGGCAGCGGTGACGTCTCGGCCGTCACAGGTTACTACTTTTGCCCGGCCTCGCAGCACATCGAAACCGTCACCGCCTGTGATTTCCGCCGGGGGGCGGGGGGTAGTAAGACCCCCTAGCTGCTCAGGACAAACCGGGATGGCCCGCCCCTCCCGTACCAACTGGAGAAGCTGTGGCTCTAGGCGGTTCTCACCGTCAAAGCGGGTCTTGGCCCCAGCCAAGCAGGCACTTACCAAGAAGATCTTCTTCAAGTGATCACATCCTTCCCTCGGCGGGCTCAGCTCTAATTCTTGCTTTATATTTTACGGCACAAGTGCCAGAAAATCTATGGGCAGTGCATTCCACCTTGTCTTCAGGCTGCCGGAGAGTTCGCCTCCCTGATTTTACTAAACAGGGTTAATATCGTTTTATGTCCATCCGGCAGACAGGATGTCCAAGCTATATGGCTTGAAAATTTAACCACATTAGTCTATATCATAAATCTGCTTATCCCTGGGTTCCACTCAAGCAACCATCGAGCATCTAGTCCTTTTGCCCTTTATTAGACGGCGTTTCGTTAGAACATCCAGGACCAACTGGTCAAAGAAAATCATGGAACTTCACCCTAGCTCTTGACAAAAATGTTTCCCTTTGGTTAAAATGAGGTTAAGAGATTTAAGAAGTTATGATAGAAATGCTGGAAATTAGCTTAGAGTGAGGGGTTAAACGTTTAAGCTGCAAATATGACTTTGTGATAGTGGTTATAAGTACTAGCAAATCAGCTTTTGGACTGGTGGTATTCATGAAAAGCAAGAAAAGGGTTGCCAGGTTGGCCGATGTGGCAGAGTTGGCCGGAGTTTCCATTGCCACAGCCTCCATGGTTCTCAACAACAAAGACGGCGGCCGCTTCACAGAAGAGACCAGGCAAAAAGTAGTAGAGGCGGCAGAACGTTTGAATTACCGGCCGGCGGCTTATGCCCAAATTATGAAGGGCAAGCACCTGCCTGTAATCGGTCTAATCATTCCAGATTTGATGAACCATTTTTATGGCGAGGTAACCAGCGGTTTCTCACACCAGGCCTATCGAGCTGGATATAACGTCATCTTAATGGACTTAGGCAACAGCCCAGAACGGGAAGAGAGTTTTGTAGAAACGCTGATTGCCATGAATGTATCAGGGGTGGGCTATTGGGGTATCGGCAATTCATCAGCATCAGGCCAAGCAGAAGTGATCAACAACCTGCATGCAGCGGGGATTCCTGTAATCCAGTTTGATCGATATGACCCGGCTGTAGAAGCACCCTTTGTAGGCATTGATA
>JAAYHH010000009.1 GCA_012735435.1 Bacillota bacterium
AAGGAGACATCCATACCCCTTTGCCTAGGTAATGCAGCACTTTGGGTTTTCACGCAACTTCCCTCCCGTCTCGCCTGGTCAGGGCATATAGAATCATCCCATTACTAATGATCAGGCGGGCTACTTCCGAGATGTCTCCCTCAATCACCCGACTAGTAACCGGCAATGCGATGGTCAGCAGGGTCTGAAAGAGGGCCGTTCCCAACAGCACATGGGGAATTCGTGCATCTCTTAGACTTGCTCCACCAATCAAGATTGCAGCCACCGCCGGGAAACCCATCATCTGCGGCGCCATGTAGAGCTGAAGGAAACCATAGCTCTGGGCATAGACTATGATCCCGATTGCACCTAACACCGTCGATAGAATGACTCCTACAGTTCGGGTTCGATCTGGGTCAATCCCAGACGCTTCGGCAAATCGAGGGTTGGCACCTGCCGCCTTGACTGCCATACCTACTTTCGTTCTGAAAAACAAGTGGATGAAGAGACACAGCAACCCGAAGAACCCCAATAGACCCAAGGGGAACTCCCATTGGCCGATGGAGACCAGCAGGAAGTTGTTCAGCACTTTGCCAAAGTAGTTATCCAAAGTCAGGGTGTACCGCAGGCCCTGACCGCCATAGGCCCAAATCATTTCAGGGTTCTTAAAGGGAGCTAACAACCAAAAGATACACATTACGGCAACCGTCGAGAAACCGACATAGGTCCCTACCATCATTTCCTGGCCCTTCACTTTGTTCAGGAGCGAGGCATAGGCCCAGCCAGCCAGCACGGCTAAGGGCAGACTAAACAGTATCGCTGTGAAAAACCCGCTGAAACCCTGGAATCCAACTTCCATACTCAGAAGGGCACCTACTAGACCGCAGAGGATACCTACAGATAAACCAAAGTTGAGACCTACCCCAGCGGCGATGGTGGGCACCATGGCCAAGACCAGTATTCCATTCATTCCGATCCTGACCAAGGAAGCACTAACGAGTGGCCCAATGGCCATGCCCGTTGCATAAGCAATGATAAACAGCAGTAAGACAAACCCGATGATAATCAGCCGGGGAACCCCGAGCCGTCCTTTAATATCTTGGAACTTTTCCAACATACTAGCTCACCTCCGCCTGTTTCTTACCTGCCATCATCAGGCCGTATTCCACATCGGAAGCATCCGGGCTCAGAATACCTACCAGACGGCCTTGATAGACAATAGCAATTCGGTCACAGATCATTCGTAGCTCCGCAAGTTCACTGGAGGTGATGATTACCGTCATACCGAGCTCACGGTTAAACCTTACCAGTAAGTCTAGGACAAGGCTCTTAGCTCCCACGTCAATACCGCGAGTAGGTTCCGAAGCAAAGAGAACCTCAGGTGAGAGAGCCAGGGCTCGAGCCAGACATACTTTCTGCTGGTTCCCTCCGCTTAATCTTCGCACCGGCTGTTCTGGACCCTGGCAGCGAATGTCCAGTTCCTTGATAGTCTCCAGCGCATACTGTCGAATCGCTTCATTGTCCCTTACCTGCAAAGACTGCCAAGGCAAACTCTGTCTTAGGAAGCGATTCTGAATCTGGGCACTGGTAAAAGCAATGTTATTTTCAATGGACTCATCCAGCAATAGACCAACACCCCGTCGGTCCTCAGACACAAAGGCAAGCCCCCGCTTTAAAGCTTCCTTGGGACTGTTAAGCGGCAGTTCCTGACCGTCTTTGAGAACCGTACCGCTGGAAGGATAAAGACCCATAATGCCGTTGGCAAGTCCAACTTTGCCGTGACCGGCCAAGCCGCCAATCCCAAGAATCTCACCCCGGCGGACCTTCAAATCAAATCCCGACAACCGTTCCCCGGGCATATCTACCGACAAGTCTCTAATCTCGAGGATGATATCATCATCACTGGGTTCCTGTTCCCGGGGAGGCAGGGCCGGACGCTCGACCTTCCTGCCGACCATCAGCTCAGCAATTTTGTCAACTCTTGCTTCTTGGCCCGGTAGATGTCCAACTACCTCACCATCCCGCAGTACCGTAACTTCATGGGCTACTCCCACTACTTCGTCAAGTCGATGGGAGATAAAGAGGATGGCTAGTCCATTTTCGGCCAACCGCTTTACTGCCTGGAGGAACAAGTCTGCTTCAGCCTCAGTCAGTACAGCTGTCGGCTCATCGAAAACCAAAATCCTCATATTGCTCTTATCGATTTCCCGGGCGATCTCCACAAACTGCATATAGCCCACCGGCAACCCTGCTACCGGGAGCCACTCGTCTATATCAACCCCGAGCTTATCCAAAGCCTGCCTGGAGTCTTTCGCCATTTGCTCCATATCCAAGAGCTCAAACTTCTTGCCCAGGATTCTGCTTACTATATTGGGACGACCCAGTTCTCTATTGAGTTTGATATTCTCGGTGACGGTAAAACCAGGAAGCAGCATGAACTCCTGGTGTACCATTCCGATCCCGAGATTCATGGCATCCAGCGGAGACTCGATGTTAACTCTCTGGCCGTCGACCAGAATTTCACCTTCGAAGCCTCCTGTGTCATGGATCACAGGCATACCAAACAGGATATTCATCAGGGTCGATTTCCCCGCACCGTTCTCCCCTACCAAGGCATGGATTTCCCCTGGATTCACCGCTATATCCACGCCCTTGAGAACCGTGTTTCCGAAATAGCTTTT
The DNA here is from genome assembly GCA_012735435.1 of Bacillota bacterium. GTDB lineage: Bacteria > Bacillota > Limnochordia > DTU087 > DTU087 > DTU087. Next base: position 2,661 of record JAAYHH010000009.1, read on the forward strand.
GGTTATTCCACGCATCTCTAGTGCGTATCCCACTCTTAAACTACCCCTTCCAACACAAAGGATTAAACCAGCATATTTCCTACGGAAGCAAGATCTAGTTATGTCATCTATTCAAGGCTATAGGGGCATAAGCTATAGATAGCTCTGCCCCTATACCTTAGCATAACCCGTAGGCTGCTTATATGCCGTTTCCTTTAGAAGTCTTAGATATCACTCTCACCGAAGATGACG
>JAAYHH010000010.1 GCA_012735435.1 Bacillota bacterium
GGATACCATCACAGAGGCCAAGCGGCCGGCGGCGGAGCCTTTACCGGGATACCGGCGGGTGACGCCCATGGTTTACTGCGGGCTTTATCCCGTGGATAATGAAGACTATGGAAGTCTTAGGGATGCACTGGAGAAACTGCAGCTTAATGATGCCGCCTTGGTTTTTGAGCCTGAGACATCGGTGGCCCTAGGTTTTGGATTTCGATGCGGCTTTTTAGGCCTTCTCCATATGGAGGTCATCCAGGAGCGTCTTGAGCGGGAGTTTGAACTAAACCTGATCACTACTGCTCCCAGTGTTGTCTACCGTGTTTATCAGCGGGACGGCAGTGAGCTTTCCATCGATAATCCTGCCCTGTTGCCGCCTGTCGACAAGCTGGATCGGATCGAGGAGCCGTATGTGCGGGCATCCATTATGACGCCGGAGGATTTCGTGGGTCCGGTGATGGAGCTTTGTCAGGAGCGGCGGGGTACCTTTGTCAATATGGAATATGTCACCACCGATCGGGTCCAGATTACCTATGAAATCCCCTTGAGTGAGATTATTATGGATTTCTTTGATCGGCTCAAGTCCAAAACCAAGGGCTATGCATCTTTGGACTATGAACCTATCGGTTATCGGGAGGCCAACCTAGTTAAGCTGGACATTCTCATTAACGGCAGCCCGGTAGATGCCCTGTCCTGCATCGTTCACCGGGATGGAGCCGCCCAGCGGGGGCGGGCCTTGGCAAAGAAGCTCAAGGAGGTCATACCCCGTCAGCTGTTTGAAGTGCCGATTCAAGCAGCCATCGGCAGCAAGATTGTAGCCAGAGAGACGGTTAAAGCCTTGCGTAAAGATGTACTGGCCAAGTGTTATGGCGGAGATGTCACCCGCAAACGGAAACTACTGGAACGTCAAAAGGAGGGCAAGCGGCGGATGAAGCAGCTGGGGTCTGTAGAAGTTCCCCAAGAAGCTTTCATGGCCGTACTCACTATTGAAGATTGACCGACCAGGTATCTATATTCATATCCCCTTTTGCCTGCGGAAGTGTCCGTACTGCGATTTTGTCTCCTACCCGCTGGATTCGGATAATGCTGGCAGTGTTCAGCTGTATGTCGATGCCTTAATTCAGGAAGCTTTTTTGAGGAAGGGTTGGCTAGAGGCAGCGGATCTAGTGCCGGAGACCTTTCATTCCCTGTATATAGGCGGCGGCACGCCATCGCTGCTGGATCGAGGTCAGATTGCCCGGATAGTGGACGGGGTGACCAGGTATTTTCCTCTGGAGGCCGGGGCGGAGATAACCCTAGAGGCCAACCCGGGAACCGTCAGCCAAGAAGAGCTCCGTGCTTGGCGTCGTTTGGGAGTTAACCGCTTGAGCCTGGGGGTCCAAAGTCTTAATGACACCCTCTTGATGCAGCTGGGCCGGATGCATAGTGCCCAGGAAGTCTGCCAGACTGTGCAGCGGGCCCGGCTTGCGGGCTTCACCAATGTCAGCCTGGATCTGATGCTGGGTTTGCCGGGCCAAAGCCTGGAGGATTGGCAGAAAACCTTAGTCCAGGCAGTTGAGCTGAAGCCTGAGCATCTTTCCTGCTATGAGCTTACCATTGAAGAATCTACCCCCTATGGCTGCC
>JAAYHH010000071.1 GCA_012735435.1 Bacillota bacterium
ATCCCGGCAGGGCAGTCCACGATAATATACTCAAAATCCTCCCGCAGCTCATCACAGAGGGCCTTCATCTGCTCCGGCGCCACTGCATCCTTTTCTTTAGTCTGAGCTGCCGGCAGAAGATACAAATTCTCTGTCCGTTTATCTTTAATCAGTGCCTGGCGAACTCGGCAGTTGCCCTCCACTACATCGGTCAAATCATACACTATTCGGTTTTCTAAACCCAAAACAACATCTAGGTTCCGTAGTCCAATATCGGCATCAATAAGACAGACTTTGCGGCCCAGGAGCGCTAAGCCGGCCCCAATATTCGCCGCTGTAGTGGTCTTGCCGACACCGCCTTTGCCGCTGGTAACCACCAACACTCTTCCCTCCATCCGACTACCTCCTTAATCCCACGGGACCCGGACATTCCCTTAAGGACCGGCTGCATTTCCCGCCCCCTGCCCGAGTCGCGCCAACGAAGCTCTTCAAGTACTATAGCTTTGGATTGTAATCAAATTATTGCGGACCTGAGCTATTTCCGGGCCTTGCGGCTCAGGTAGATCTGCATCGTCCGGAGCTCGGGAGATAAAATGGGCTATCCGCAGCTGCGTCGGCTGCAGCCGAAAGGCTACCACCACAGCAGTCTCTTCCCCCAAGGCACCGGCATGGGCCACACCCCGCAATGCCCCCAAAACAATAATATCGCCGCCGGCGATCACCTCGGCACCAGGATTGACATCGCCGAGAATCACCACACTTCCGGAGTGATGCACGCTTTGCCCGGAACGCAGCGTACGGCGAACAATAAGGGCGCTGTCCCGATCAACCTTGCGAGATTCTTCCCCTTGTGCCTGGTAGTTCCTAACCATCTCCTCAGACTCTTCCCTTAATGCCATGCCAAATTCTCCCATTATCTCTTCCAGCCGCTTTTTTTCTTCGGGGCGGCACTTCCTCTGTGATTGCTTCAGGGTCACAGTTACACCCTGCCAAAAGTCCCTGGTACTGGAAAGTTTCTCCCGCAGCTGGTCCAGAATATCGTTAAATTCCGCCTGGGGATCCAACCACAAGACTAACCCCTGCTTTGTACCCTTAAAGGCTACGTAGTCACGGGCCACTCACCCTTCACCACCATTGATACCATACTTTGTTAACTTCGGCGACAACTTTGCGATTCCTTCTGAAGATTCATAGATAGCCTACACGCCTTATCCAATCGGTTCCAGATCCTGGGCCGCTTCCCCTGCCGGCTCAAACTGCTTCTTGAAATATTCTTCCATGATCTTCCTGACAATGGGACCAGAGGTAGTTGCACCTCCGCCGCCGTGCTCAGCAAAGGCCACCACCACAATCTCCGGATCATCAGCCGGTGCAAATCCGCAGAACCAGCTGTGGGCATCTCCTTGACCAGGCCCGAGCTGCACCGAACCTGTCTTGCCGGCGATTCTCACAGGGTAAGGGAATCCCCTAAAGGCTGAGGCGCCGGTACCGCTGGTGACTACCTCCACCAGCCCATCGATGACTGCATTCCAAGTCTGGGGCGAAGCCTCCAGCACCCTGGCCACCTGGGGAACAGTCTCTTCCACCACTTCGCCCGTGGGCCGCTGAATTCGATCCACAAGATAGGGCACATAGATGGGGCCCCGGTTAGCCAAACCCATGTAAAAGGCAGCCATCTGCAAAGGGGTGACCAAGAGAAATCCCTGCCCTATGGCCATATCCATTGTTTCCACCGGATACCACAACTGCTCTGAGCGGGGCTGCCGTGCAAACCGCTGCCTTTTCCATTCCGGATCCGGCACAAGCCCAGCCTCTTCAGAAGGATACATGGCCAGTCCGGTGGGAGAGCCGAAGCCTGCCTTCCGGGCATACTCTGCCAGAGACTCTATACCGAGGCGCAGGCTCATTTCCCAAAAGTAGTCGTTGCAGGACTCAGCCAACGCGCTTCTGACGGTGACATTCCCATGGGCAGGCAAAGGCGGAGAGTTCCGCAGGGTCCAGCAGCGCTTAAGCCCAAAGGGACATATATCATCGGCATAGAAAACTTCGCCCACCGTGGTTTTGCCCTCTTCCAGGGCAGCTATGGACACTATGGGCTTAAAGGCAGATCCCGGCGAGTATAGGCCTTGGACAGCCCGGTTAAATAATGGCCTGTGCTTATTCCGGGACAATTCAGTATAATACGCTCCCCGCTGCCCGGCATCGGACAATCGATTGGGGTCATAGCCTGGAATGCTGGCCATAGCCAAGATCCCGCCGGTTTTGGGATCGAGAACAATCACCACACCGCAGTAGGTATCGGTATATTTGCCGGCGGCTCGAACCTCCGCCAGCTGTTCAACCAGTATCCGCTCGGCCAGTTCCTGCAGGTCTTTATCCAGCGTTAAGACCAGGTCGTTTCCCGGCACCGGCGGAACCACATCCAGCACCTGTACAGGACGATTTAACGCACTCACCTCTACCTGATTACCGCCGTCTTCTCCCCGCAGTACGTGTTCATAAAGACGCTCCAGCCCAGTCATGCCCACATAATCAGATGAATAGTACCCAAGTTCAGACCAGGCAGACAAAAGGCTCGGGCTGATGGGCGCCATATAGCCCACTATATGACTGGCCAAGGAGCCCTGGGGATACTCCCTAACCTCTTCCATCTCAACGATTACCCCAGGCAGCTGGTATCTCTGTTCCTCCATGACCACCACGGTCTTGGCGGGAACGTCCTGCATCACCCTAATAGGCTCATAAGGATAGCTGATGCCCTTTCTAATTGCCTCCTGCATCTCTTCCCGGGTCAACCCCAAAAGCTCGCTGAGCCTGGTCAATACCTGCTCTCCCATTTCTCCATCTAGACTCCCCGGCAGAAGGGAAACAGTAAAGGAGGCCCGGTTGGTAGCCAAGGGCGCACCATTTCGGTCGAAAATCCGGCCCCTGGGGGCTAAGGTTCGCACCCAGCGGATCCGGTTTCCATCAGCCAGTGCCGCGAATTTTTGACCTTGAACAATTTGCAGATACCACAAACGGCAAGAAAGGAGAGCGAAGATTAAGATGATGCAGCAGCCGAGGGCTCTGGCTCTCTCTACCCGTATCTTGTTATCCATCTTCCCCTGTGCCCCCTTGGGAGGGTATTCGCTCAAGAGCCAGCAGGGCGTAGTAAACCGGGAACGCAAAGACGACATTGATCAGCCCAACGGGCAGAACGATGGTCCACAAACTCCTGATAACCGGCAGACCTCGGCCGAAGGCATTGACCAAAAGCAGGTAGATAGTTTGTTCAAGCCAGGTCCCCACCAGTACAGAAGTGGGGGGAACCAACAGGTGGTCACCGAAAATCTTGGGAGAAATCCAGCCGCTCAGCCCGCCGATTGCCATCTTGCTCAGGGCTCCCGCCCCCAGCAGGCGCCCGGTAAAGTAGTCCAGGATAAAACCTCCGATAAAACCCGCGGCACAGCCGGGAACCAATCCGTGGATGAGACCGGTGAGGATGACAATGACAGTGACGAGATCCGGCTTGAGCCCCTTCCAGCACACAAAGGAACAGATGGTTGACTGCAAAATCACCGCTGCTATCATCGCCGCTATTATCGATAATCGTTTCACACATAACCTCTCCCCGGCCCCTGTCGACTCCCATTAAGCCCCTACAGTCTGACTGACTTTGCTGCCTCTATTGCTGCGGCGCTTCTTGAGCCTAGTTCAGTACGAAATCCTATTTAAGTACGAAGACCCGCTGCACCCTGGCCAAATCCACATGAGGCGAGACTTCCGCTGTCAGCAAAAGACCGTACTCCCCCCGATCAATATCCACCACTTTGCCCACCGGCAGCCCATCGGGAAAAACTCCGCTCATAGATGAAGTGACGATCTCGTCTCCTATCTCAATATCCACTTCTTTGATGAGGGGTTTCAGCCGCAGACTGCTTCCTTGCCCAGTGCCCTCAACCAGCACCGGAGCACCGCTCCTGAGCACAGCAGCACCGAAAGCACTGCGGTCATCGGCAATCAGCATTACCTCAGCAGTGCGCTCAGCAGCAGTATATATCCGGCCAACAACTCCTGCCGGTGTTACAACGGCATCTCCGGGCTCAAGGCCGTGGTCAGTCCCGCGGTTAATTACAATTTTGTCAAACCAATTGGACGGGGAACGGGCAATGATCTCCGCTGCCACCGGCGGCACCGGACTAGTCCGGTAGAAGCCCAAATCCTCCCGCAGCCTGGCATTTTCTTCCTCCAGCTGCTCCAAGGCGGCAAGCTTGCGTTTCATCCGGTCGATTTCCTCTAGGAGCTCTGTATTCTCCTGCTGCAGCCGGCTGTAATTGCGGATTACCCCTGCCCAGTGCCTAAAGAAGCCGGTGACGCCGCTGACAGCCCCATATATGGGAGCTAGTCCATCCCGGACTTTTCCCTCGATGAAGGTGAGCTCAGGACGACCTTCTGCGGTTATATAGATAAGGCCAATTACGACAAAAGCAGCAATAATAGTGGCCAACACCGGCCATCGTGCCGTTATCCACCGCATTCCTTCTCATCCCTCGCAAGCTTGTTCTCTTTGCATCAGACCGGCTCAGCCCAGCCTTCTCGAATTAATCATCACCCGCTGCAGCAGGTTAAAATGCTCTAAAGCAGTACCGGTACCCCTGGCTACAGCAGTCAAAGGATCATCAGATAAATGCACCGGCATCGCTGTCTCATTGCTTAGGAGACGGGGCAGACCGCAGAGCAGTGAGCCGCCGCCAGCCAGAATGATCCCTTTGTCCATTATATCAGCAGCCAGCTCCGGAGGCGTTCTCTCCAAGGTGACCTTGACTGCCTCAACAATGCTCTGGATCGGTTCCGCCAAGGCTAGGTGGATCTCCTCATCGGTAACTGTCACTGTCTTAGGCAAACCGGTTACCAAGTCCCGCCCTCGGATCTCTGTAGACTTCCGCTCCCTGTCTTTCTCCAGGAAGGCAGTGCCTACCTCGTGCTTCACCCGCTCAGCAGTCCGCTCTCCGATGAGCAGGTTGTATGTCCGGCGAACGTGCTGTACTATGGCCTCATCCAGTTCATCTCCACCGACCCGGATGGAGCGATGGGAGACAATCCCGCCCAGGGAAATAACAGCTACCTCGGTGGTTCCCCCGCCGATATCCACAATCATGCTGCCCGTCGGCTCCTGTACCGGCAGACCGGACCCTATGGCAGCAGCCATTGGTTCTTCGATCAACCGGGCATCCTTTGCCCCCGCCGACAGGGTAGCATCGATGACGGCCCTCTTTTCCACCTCGGTGACTCCCGAGGGGACAGCTACTACGACCAGGGGACGGAAAATCCCCCGGCGCCGGCTGGCTTTGCTGATAAAATGCCGCAGCATCCGCTCAGTCACATCAAAGTCAGCAATCACACCGTCTGCCATGGGTCTGACAGCCACAATATTCCCCGGGGTGCGGCCCACCATCTCCCGGGCCTCAGCACCGACTGCCAAAACCCGATTGGTGTTTCTCTCTATAGCAACTACCGACGGCTCCTGGAGCACAATACCTTTTCCCTGTACAAATACAAGTGTATTGGCAGTGCCCAAGTCAATTCCCATATTCTTTGATAAACCAAACATTCGCCCTCTACCTCCTGCTCAACAGGCCCCTAGCCAGCTTATTGCCCCGCATCAACTATGTGAAAAAACCTTCTTCCTTCATGGAAACAAAGCAGTTGTCGCCGATGATTATATGATCAAGCACCTCAATTCCCAAAATCTCCCCAGCCCGGCGCAGACGGGCCGTCACCTGGATATCCTCACGGCTGGGGGTAGGATCGCCGCTGGGATGATTGTGTGCCACAATCAAGGCCGCAGCACTCCGCCGAATACATTCTTTGAAGATTTCCCGGGGATGGACCATGGAAGCATTCAGCGTCCCCACCGAGACAGTGGGACAGGCCACTACCTGACGCTTAGTGTCCAGGAGAATCAGCTTCATTACTTCCCGGTCTAGATAGCGCAGATGCTCCATTACAAGGTCAGCGGCATCTTTAGGGGACCGCACTGACGCCGGAACCCGCACCGCTGCCTGGACCCGTCTTCCCAATTCTAGACTTGCCAAAATCTGCGCCGCCTTGGCCAGCCCGATACCCTCCACTGCCTGCAGCTCCTCACACCGGGCATCCCTAAGCTCCCGCAGTGAGCCAAAATGGGCCAGCAGCTGATCGGCCAAAGCCAGCGCCGAATGACGCCTTGTACCCACCCGCAAGATGATGGCTAGAAGCTCTCGGTTAGATAAGGACTCCGGTCCATAGCGGAGGAGCTTCTCCCGTGGACGTTCATCAACAGGCAAATCACGGATAATAACACTCACATGTCCAGCCTCCCTGCACCTTCAGGAGGCACAGCTGGTGATTTGCGTATCTACAAAAGGGAAAGACCAAACTCTTTGAGGGCTTGTCCCAGCCTTGCCAGGGGGAAACCGACTACATTGAAATAACAGCCCTCAATTTTCTCCACCAAAAGGGCACCTTTACCTTGTATGCCGTACGCTCCAGCCTTGTCCAGTGGCTCGCCTGTAGCAACATACCGTTCAATCTCCTGACGGGACAGGGTTCTAAAAAATACCCGGGTGGTTTCATGGAACACCTTGGTCTGGCCGGTCTGGCTGTTAATGATGGCTACTCCAGTCACTACCCGATGTCCTTGTCCAGATAGACGGGACAGCATCTCGACTGCTTCTTTCCTTCCCCGAGGCTTGCCCAGCACTTCCCCTGAATCCAGCAGCACAATGGTATCGGCGGCTACCACAACGGCTTCCGCAGTCCGGTCGGCCACCCAGCGGGCTTTGGCATAAGCAAGGGCCTCAGCTAAAGCCTCCGGACTGTCTTCCTGGATCAGATTCTCATCAACCTCAGCTGGAATAACGGTAAAATCCACACCTAAAGAACCCAACAGCTCTTGCCTGCGGGGCGATTGAGATGCTAACACCAGTTTTGACATTTCCCTACTCACCTACTCCTGCCGCGAATCCTGGTTTGATTCACACCAAACAAAAAGGATTATAAGCGGTAAAACAGCCAGATGGCAATGATCAGGCCGATGGCAGTGGCTAAATTCAAGCGCAAGGTAAGACCAAAGTGGAATGAGATGATATTGCCAATGTGGATATTGGTCGGTGAAATCCCCATCGTGGCAGAACGCGCGAAGATGGGGACATAATCCCGCAGCGCTTCACCTATAACTGTTCCTATTATGGCCCCAACTATAATGGTTAATAACAAAAGCATCAGCCGAGACTCCCGGTGTCGGGCCAACGGCAACAACCTCCCCGTTTTGCTCATAAGAAACCGCTCATAAGAAACCAACGTATCTCAAATACTATTCCACCAGCTTTGCCCCAACTCCTGCGCCGAGGTCTAGATTCCATATTAAAGAGGGTGCTGCTAAAGGCCCATTTCCCACAGCACCCTTCATACTAGCATGTTTCTTCATCTGCAGCCTGAGGAAAAAGACCCTTTACAATGAGGCATTTAGACTACCGGTACGGTAACCTGCGAGGTCAGCGGTGACGTACAAAAAGCCCAATTTCTTTAAGTGCTCGACAATTTGGGGACCGTGATCAACCAGCCGCTTAAGCTCCCCCGTCTCAACCTCAATCCTAGCCAGCTCATGATGGTAGCGGACCCGCACCTGTCTGAAGCCCAATTCCCGCAGGTATTCTTCTGCTCGGTCAATTAACTTCAGCTTGTCAGCGGTGATCTCTACTCCATATGGGATTCGGGAAGCAAGGCACGCATAAGAGGGCTTGTCCCAAGTGGGGAGGACCAGGGAGCGGGATGCTTCCCTAATCTCAGCCTTGGTCAGGCCTGCCTCCCATAAAGGACTCCGGATACCCAGTTCTTTCAGTGCTTCCCTGCCCGGACGGTAGTCCCCTTCATCATCCTTGTTACTGCCGTCGATGACATATCTTAAACCCCGCTCCGCCGCCAAATCCAGCAGCTCCTCAAACAGCGCCCGCTTGCAGTAATAACACCGCCTGGGGGGATTGGCGACGAATTCAGGCATCTCCATGATGTCAAATTCCAGCAGGATATGTTCAACCCCCAAGCTGCGGGCATATTCCTCTGCTTCCTTTAGCTCCCAGTCGGGGCACATGGGAGCTTTGATAGTTACCGCCAATAGCCTCCGCAGCTTCTTTTCCTCCAGCAAGCGGGCAGCGGTGTAGAGCAAGAAAGTGCTGTCTACACCGCCGGAGAAGGCAACTAGGACACTTTCCATCTCCCGGAGGATATCCTCAAGGAGCTGCAGTTTACCTTGCAACATTACTGCACCACCTTGTTTAAGCAAAGTCACTCGCCATCAAAAAGCTCCGGTGTACTGAGATATCTCTCGCCGGTATCGGGGAAGACAACTACCACCCGCTGTCCCGGCTCCAGATCAGCTGCTGCCTCTAGCGCAGCACAGCAGGCAGCCCCTGCAGAAATCCCGACCAAAATCCCTTCCTCCCGGGCCAAGCGGCGCACCATATGGTAAGCATCCTCATCGCTGACTGTGATGATCTCATCGATAACAGCCCTGTTCAGCACCTTGGGCACAAACCCTGCACCGATCCCCTGGAGTCTGTGGGTACCGGGTTTGCCTTGGGAAAGCACAGGCGAACCTTGGGGCTCAACTGCCACTACCCGCAGCTCCGGCAGCCGTTCTTTCAAAATCTCCCCTACTCCGGTTACCGTACCGCCGGTTCCCACACCTGCGACGAACACATCCAGCTTCCCATCCATCTGCTCAAAGATTTCCAAAGCAGTGGTTTCACGATGGATCTGGGGATTTGCTTCATTCTCAAACTGCTGGGGCATGAAGAAATCGGGATTATCCTTCAGCAAAGCCTCTGCCCTTTCAATGGCGCCCCGCATTCCTGCACTGCCGGGAGTTAGGATCAACTCTGCTCCGTACGCGGAAAGGAGCCGCCGCCGTTCCAAGCTCATGGTCTCGGGCATAGTGAGAATCAACCGGTACCCCAGGGCAGCGCAGGCCATGGCTAGGCCAATGCCTGTATTGCCGCTGGTAGGCTCAACAATAGCGCCTCCCGGCTTCAGCTTTCCCTCCCGTTCTGCTGCCCGGATCATGGCCAGGGCAATCCTGTCTTTGACACTGCCCCCAGGATTGAAGCTCTCCAGCTTGGCATAGACCTCTGCTCCTTCAGGCCGGGGCAAGCGCCGCAGCCTGACAACTGGAGTACTGCCGATCAGTTCCAAAATGCTGTTTACCCTACCTCTTGCCATTGACAACCAACCCCCCGCATTCTTGGCTGCCTGCAGAACCTTTTTTATAGTCCCCGTTCACTGAGATACCTCTCTGCTGCCATGGCTGCCATCGCGCCATCGGCTACCGCTGTGACGATTTGCCTTAGTCCTTTAGTCCGGATATCCCCGGCAGCAAAGATCCCTGGTTCTGAGGTGGCGGTATCTTCCCCTGCCACCACATATCCCCACGGGTCAAGCTCCACTACACCCCGGAGAAAATCGGTGTTGGGCAGCATCCCAATATAGATAAATACACCATCAACCGGCAGAGTAGTCAAAGTACCAGTTTTTGCATTCTTCACCTGCAGCTGCTCCACAGTCTGCTGTCCTTCTATGACTTCAACTACAGAATCCCACATAAACTCGATCTTTGGATCGGCAAAGGCCCTCTCCTGCAGGTGCTTTGTTGCCCGCAGCTGATCCCGGCGATGAATGATGGTGACCTTATTGACAAACCTGGTAAGATAAAGGCTTTCCTCCACCGCTGAGTCTCCGCCTCCGATTACTGCCACATTTTTCCCCCGGAAAAAGGCACCATCACAGGTGGCGCAGTACGATACTCCCCGGCCTTGGAATTCCTCTTCACCGGGAACCTCCAGTTTCCTGGGCTTGGAACCTGCAGCTAAAATCACCGTTTTTGCATGGATGGCCTCCCCGTCTAGAGCTGCCACTTCAAAGAAATCCGACTGCGGCTTGAGTCCTGTGACATGCTTGTACAATATTTCAACATCCCATTTCCGAACCTGCTCCTCCATCACTTGGGTCAAGCCCGGGCCGTCAATGCTGTCATAACCGGGATAGTTTTCAATCACAGCGGTGTTAAACATCTGACCTCCGGTACTCATACCCTCTAATATGCAGGTCTTTAGGTGAGCACGTCCGGCATATATACCGGCAGTCATTCCGGCGGGGCCGCCCCCGATAATTACTACATCATAGACTTCCTTGGTCATAGCTCTGCCCCCCAGACCTTTGGGGCTATCACCTCTTTTCTAAGAATAATAATTGTTCAAAGCGCCTAATCATTGATTCCCTACAGCCGCCTAGAGTCCTCGCACCTTTAGTACCGGCAATGTCCTAGTACCAATCCTCCAGCTGCACACCTGTGTAATAATGAAGCAGGATTTCCCGGTAGCTGCGGCCCGCGGCAGCCATTCCCTGGGCACCGTACTGGGACATGCCGACGCCGTGGCCGTAACCCCTTACGGTAAAGGTAACTCCAGCTGGTTCAGCCTTGACTGTAAACCAATTGGAGCGAAGTCCCAGCTTCTCCCTGATCTGCCGGCCAGTGAAGAAGTGCCCGAAGACCACTACACCCTTTACCCGGCCGGTGGGATAAAGCTCTGTAATCTGAAAAAAGCTGGATAGGTCTAGAGATTCTCCCGGGAGGACCGTTTCTTCTCCAGGTCCATCAGGCTCATACACAGATACATCATCGGGCCCAAGAAAAGGCCCCTCCCGCAAAAGCTGTTTAAGCTCCGTTGGAAGCTCCACATCCAAACGGGCCGCAATCTCCTGCCAGCTCAAACTCTGGCTGGTTAGGTAATAGGGAGATGCCTCCTCCCAAGGGCTGGCTGCTCCCAAGAGGTACGGCACTGGGTTGAAATAATCAGCGGCCGGTTGGGTATGTCCGCCGCTGGTGGAATGGTAGGCGGCAAAGATGGGCTTGCCTTGGTAAGTTAAGACCTCACCCCTGGTTTCCCGCACCGATGTGACAATCCGCCTTCGCTTTTGAAAATACCGGTACCATCCCCATCGTTCCCGCTGGGCCTCAGGGGAGATCCAGGCCTGGCCTATGCGGAAATCTGTCGACAGGTCAGCTTCACCGCCGGGTACTGCTTCCCTCTGTTCCAAGCGGTATAGAGCATAGGTGCGGGCGGCAACCGCCTGGGCCTTCAGTGCCTCTAAATGAAAATCCGCCGGCATTTCTGCGGCTACAACTCCCACCAGGTAGTCTTCTAGGTCCATTTCTACTACCTTACCTAGATCTTCCCTCAGCAACCTGATGGTAAACCCGCTGGGCTCACTGGGAGCCGCCCACCACTGCCCTAGGACGATTAGGGCCGGAATCCCCACCAAAAGAAAGACAAATGCGGTTAAGTACAAGATCAGCCTTGCAAGGCTCCCGCTCCCCCACTGTGGACCTGGCACCATCTCTACTCCCCCATTTTTCGCTCCAATCGCTGCACTCGCTCCATTCGCTAGGCTCGCTGCGCTCGCGGGCCCACGTTTCCCCGGACCGCGTTCCCCATGTTATGTCAAGGGCTGGTCTCATATGCCAAGAGCCTTTGAGGATCAATCAGAAAGTATCCCAAAAGGGCGGCTGCCAGTGCCAGTGCTCCAACACCGTAAAAAAGGCCGACCCGATCAAAGCCGATGGCACCAAAGGCCGGGGGACCCACCGCCACTCCGAAAAATCTAACCGTCCCGTAGACAGCGGTGACAACTCCCCGCTCATCCTGGGAGGTGGCACCGGTGATAAAGGTGTTGAGAGGCGGCAGGACCATACCGATACCGATCCCCGCGGCAATCACCGCTGCCGGAAAGACCATCTTTTTCGATACACAGATGGGAACCACCGCCAAGGACAGGGCCGCGATAGCCATTCCCACAATCAAAGCCCACTTTAACAGGTGCTGCCGCTTCTCCAAGAAAACACCGGTGCCATAGGAGGTAGCGGCCATTGCTCCAACGGGAACTGCCAAGGCCAATCCCTTCACCACCCCCTGGAGGTGAAAGCGCTGTTCTAGAATATCGGAAAGGTAGCTGAGAAAGCCAAACAAGATTGACAATGCTAAGAAACCAATCAAAAAAGCCACAAACAGCGATACGCCCTTCTTCTTAATGATCTGGCCCAAGGTGGAAAAGTACTGTTTCCAGGACTCACCTTCACCCCCGGGATTAGGCTCATGAAGTCCAAACCACACCAATGCCGCTATGGGAAAGGCTAAAATGCCGTATACGAAAAAGGGAGCATACCACGTAATCATCGCCACAAGGGACCCCAAGACAGGGCTCACCACCTTACCTAGTCCGTTAGAGGCCTCAAGAAAGCCCAAATACCTGGTCAGCTTCGCCTCAGTGATCAGGTCGGCAGTTAATGCCATGGCCAGTTGGTAAGTACCCCCTGCACCTAATCCCTGTAGCACTCTTCCTGCCAGGATTACAGTAAAGGGTTCCTTCAGTGTAATACTGGCGATGCCTGCCACCAGTCCTCCAAGGCCATACAGTACCAGGGCCGGTGCAATCACGATTTTCCTGCCGATCCGGTCAGAAAGAATGCCGGAAAAGGGAATCAAAAGGCCTGCCGGCAGCGAAAATGCCGTAACCAGCAGGCCAACCTTCACTTGATTTATGTTCAGCACTTGTTCAAACTTGGGGAATACCGGAATCAGCATGGAGTTTCCCAAAACCATGACAAAGGGCACTGCTCCTAAGATCAGGAGTTCACCCCAGCCCAAAGTCTCCTTTTTCTGCTTTCCCATCACAATATCTTCCTCTCCTATTTCATCTCAACCTGAAGATATTGTGATTCTAGGCTGAGGCAAACATACCTTGCTTCAGTCGCCCTTAATCACGTCATAGCCGGCGCCGGCAATGGCTCCTTCAATTGCCTCAGTATCTACCTGCTCAAGGTTGTACTTAACTTCAACTGTACCGGCCTCTAGATCTACATTGACGGACTCAACACCAGACAGCTTTCCTACCATATCCTCCACTGTCTTCTTGCAGTGCTGGCACTGCATGCCGGCTACCCTGAAAACCTTGCTCTGGGGAATCGGCATCAAGCTAGGCCCCCTTTCTCCTTGTCAAAGTCCATTTCAAAGTCCACCCAGTAGGTACTGTATTGCCCTTGCTGTTTATTATCCCCGAAAGGCTCAGAAAATCCCTCAGGCCGCGGTCGCCGCAAAACCTAGTCGCTGCTGATGATCACCGCTGGATAACCCTTCCCCTCCAGCTCTCCCTTAAGCCTTTCTGCATTCTGCCGCTGGGAAAAAGCCCCCACCTGCACTCTATGTAGAGAGCCGGGAATCACCAGCACTTGGTAACCTAGCTTGCCCAGTTCATCGGCTAGACTGCGGGCATTGGCCTCCGACGAGAAAGCTCCCACCTGCACCCGATAGAGGGTGCCTGGTGGGCTGGACTTTGTTTGGACAGGTTCCGGTTCCACCGGCGCCGGAGATGATTCCGATGCCAGCTGCCGTACCTCCGATACTGCCTCCTTGGGCCTTTCATCCTCCACTAACCGGACAGGTTCATCCCGGGTAATCTGGACTGCCGGCTGCCGGACCAGGGGCTCAGCTACCCTGCCTTCCCGGGCTATTTCCCGGTTAAGGGCCCCGGTCGCGGCTTGAATTGCATATAACCCAACAATATATCCCAAGAAAACTGCCACCCCAGCTACTGCTGCCAATGTCAGGATCAGGTAGACTCTGTCTAACGTTTTATTGGTCGGTTTGCCCTTCTTCTTCTTACGGGCCACACCTCTCACCCCATCCCAACTTTCCCTAGGCCTTCCTACTTTGTCTTACTAATTTCTGCGCCTAGGTCCACAATCCCTGCAGAATCTTCCTGGGGCACCAGCAGTTTCCGTGCTTCACCCACAAGGTACAAGGATCCGCAGACACAGATCAGGTCTTGGGGCTTTGCATAGCTTTTAACCTCTTCAAAAGCAGCACTAAAGGAGTCGGCAGTCCCTGCTTTCTCCACTAAGCCTTCGGCCAGCTGCAGCAGGTGATTGGGATCGGCAGGAGCTGACCGGCTGCTTTGGGGAGTTGTAAAGACCACAGTATCTGCCTCAGGCAAGAGCACCTGCAGCATGGACTTAAGGGGCTTTTGACCGGTGATGGCCATGATGAGATGCAGCCGGTTCCAGGTAAAATAGACCGGCAGTGCAGCCGCCAGCTGCCGACACCCATCCAGGTTGTGGGCTCCATCCAACACCACCAGGGGATCTTTTCCCACAACTTCCAAGCGGCCCGGCCAGCGGGCAGCGGCCATCCCCTCTGCTACCTGGCTGTCGGTTACCCTTAAGCCGTTCTCGGCCAGGGCATCAACCGCGGCCAGGGCAGTAACAGCATTGGTAATTTGAAACAGCCCCAGCATATTAATATGGAAATGCCGCCAGAGTCCCCTCCTGGATACCGAGAAGCTGGTTCCCCTGGGTCCCGGCAGGGCACCACTCACTTGGTACTCCTGCTCAACATCGATTAGCTTTGCACCCCGCCTTGCGGCCGTCCCGGCTATTACCTCTTTGACAGAGGCGGATTGGGGAGCCGTCACCACCGTCCCGCCGGGTGTGATGACCTCCGCCTTCTCCGCGGCTATTAGTTCCACAGTTTCCCCCAGGGTCTCGGTATGGTCAAGATCAATGTGGGTGATAACCGTCACCGCGGGAGAGCCGACCCGGGTAGCATCATAGCGGCCGCCCATGCCTGCCTCCAGCACGGCATAATCAACTCCAGCTTCAGAAAAGTACTTCAGCGCCACCGCTGCCGCCACTTCAAACAGCCCCGGCCGGCCGTAGGGCCCCGCGGCCAGGTCCTGGATGCAGGGGTAAAGCTCCTGAAAAATCCGGTCAAGGTTTTCCTTGGGAATGGCTGCACCGTTAACCTGGATCCGCTCTGTAAATTCCACCAGGTGGGGTGATGTGAACAATCCCACCTGTTGACCAGCAGCCTGCAGGACTGAAGCGATGAATTGGGCGGTAGAGCCCTTGCCGTTGGTGCCGACGATATGCACGATCTCGTAATCCCGTTCCGGATGTCCCAGGTGTTCCAGCATTGTATTGATCCGTTCCAGTCCCGGCCGTTTGGTATGAGCCGCAGAAAGCCCAGCCAGGTACTTGTAGATGTCCATCCCTTCACCCCTCCCTGTGACTAAATAATCTAGTTGGTGAAAACCCGGCCCATGCCGGACCGGGTCTTTGGCATCCTGTCTTCTTGAGGGTCCACTAATCGACCAGTTCCTTCAGCCGGCCCTGGAGCATAGCTTCTTTTTCCTGCAAAGCTGCCAGCTTCTGCCTTTCTTTTTCTACTATTTTAGCAGGAGCTTTATTGACAAACCCCTCATTGGCCAGCTTGCCCTGGGCCCGGGCAATCTCCTGCTCAGTGGTCTCCAGTTCCTTCTTAAGACGGGCTATTTCCTGCTCAAGATCCACCAAGCCCGCCAAGGGGAGATATATCTCTACACCGCCGGCTACCGCCGTCACTGCTTTCTCCGGTTGAGGGGCACCCAGGGGTGCAAGCTCAAGATCACCTATCTTAGCCAAAACCTTAAGATATCCCTCGACTTCCCCTACGAGGGCCAACCCTTCATCATCGGCATGGATGATGGCGGCAACCTCCCTGCCGGGGGGCACCTTCTTCTCACCCCGGATATTCCGGACCGCCCTTACCATCTCCATGACTGCCTCCATTTGGGCCTCAATGTCCTTATCCACATAGCCTTCCTCAACGGTGGGCCAGCTGGCCAGCATGATGGTCTCACCTTCGTGAGGAAGGTGCTGCCAGATTTCCTCGGTAATAAAGGGCATAAAGGGATGAAGCAGCCGCAGCGTTCCCTCCAGCACCTTCCACAGGACGTACTGGGAGGACCGCTTTGCCGTCTCACCTAGGCGGCCGTAGAGGTGGGGCTTGATCATTTCCACATACCAGTCGCAAAGCTCGGTCCAAATAAAGTCATACAGGACTCTAGCGGCTTCGCCCAAGTCCAGCCGGTCAAGCCACCTGGTGGTCTCCTCGATAGCCCACTGATAGCGGCTGAGGATCCACTTGTCCGGCAGACTCAGCTCCAGCTCCTTTTCATCAATATCATAGGGCTGGAAGTCGCCTAGATTCATCAAGGCAAACCTGGAGACATTCCAGATTTTGTTGGCGAAATTCCGGTATGCCTCTACTTTCTCCCTCCGGTAACGGGTGTCATTCCCGGGAGTTGTACCGATCATGAGACTGAAACGCAGGGCGTCGGCGCCGAACTCATCGATGACCTCGAGGGGATTCACCCCATTGCCCAGGGACTTGCTCATCTTCCGCCCTTGGGAATCCCGGACAAGTCCGTGGATCAGGACAGTGCGGAAGGGAACATCCCCCATAAATTCCAATCCCATAACCATCATTCTGGCTACCCAGAAATAGATGATGTCAAAACCTGTGACCAGCACTGATGTAGGATAGAAATGCTCAAGGTCTTCTGTTCTCTCCGGCCAGCCCAAGGTAGAGAAGGGCCACAGGGCAGAGCTGAACCATGTATCCAGCACATCGGGATCCTGCTCCAGTTCAGTGCTGCCGCACTCGGGACAATGTGTGGGGTCCTCTTTGGCAACGATCATTTCCCCGCAGGCACAGTGCCAAACCGGTATCCTGTGCCCCCACCAAAGCTGCCGGGAAATGCACCAGTCCCTAACCTCCCTCATCCAATTCAGGTAGTTCTTAGTAAACCGTTCCGGAACGAAGGTGGTATCTCCGTTGACAACAGCATCAATGGCCGGTTCTGCCAAGGGCTTCATCTTGACAAACCACTGCTTGCTGAGAATGGGCTCAACGGTATGATCGCAGCGGGTACAGGCGCCAACGGCATGCTGGTGTTCTTCTATCTTTTCCAAAAGGCCCTGGGCCTCAA
>JAAYHH010000011.1 GCA_012735435.1 Bacillota bacterium
AGAGCTCCTGGTAGAGGCTTATTGGGAATTGGTGGAATACCTGGCTGGTAAGTTTACTCAGGATAGCCAGATGCGAGAGGATCTTGTTCAGGTAGAGGGAATCGGGCTAATCAAGGCCCTGCAGCGGTTCGACAGCAGTCGGAACGTCCAGTTTGTCACATATGCTACACCAACCATTATCGGGGAGATCAAGAGGTATTTAAGGGACAGTACTTGGAGTGTAAAGGTTGGCCGGGATGCAAAGCGGCTCTACTACCAGATCGAAGAGGCAAGGGCGTATCTTTCCAGCAAGTTGGGCAGAGCCGTTACGATGCGGGAAATTGGTCAGTGGTTAGGTATTGATGAGGAAAAGCTCCTGGAGGCCTATGAGGCAGGTCCCAATCGTGTATCTACTTCCCTCCAGCAGGAAAGCAGTGGCGACGAGATGGCGTTGGAAGATTTCCTAGGAGATACCGATGATGATTACGAAGCAGTAGAAAACCGTTTGCTGATTAGAGACTTAATCGGTACTCTTCCGCAGCGGGAACGCCAGATTCTTTACTTACGGTATGTAGAAGGGTTGTCCCAAAGCCTGGTAGGC
The DNA here is from genome assembly GCA_012735435.1 of Bacillota bacterium. Classification (GTDB taxonomy): domain Bacteria; phylum Bacillota; class Limnochordia; order DTU087; family DTU087; genus DTU087. The sequence goes on from JAAYHH010000011.1 coordinate 581, forward strand.
GAAATGCTCGGGATATCTCAGATGCACGTATCTAGACTTGAACGAAAGGCACTGGGCAAGCTGCGGACAGCCAGCTCCTCTTGAGAACATATAATTGGAACAGCTGAGGCCAGGGTTTACAGACCCTGGCTTTTGCAGTAGTTAAGGCCTGAAATTACCAGTTTTAGTGGTATAATAAGTGATAGCAATGGGAGTCCACATGACAGGATAAGACGGGGCATGGAAGCTCGTGGGGCTGCAAAGGGGTGGAGTCCGGCTGGTTAATAGACGGTTGGGATTAGCTTTGGGAGGAGGAGCTGCCAGAGGGATTGCTCATCTGGGTGTTCTTCAAGTCCTGTGGGAACAGGGTATTCCTATTGGAGCCATTGCCGGCACCAGTGCCGGGGCTGTGGTGGGCGCACTGATAGCTGCAGGCTTTTCCCCTTCTGAGCTGATCGACATTGCAAAGTCCAGCAACTGGTGGTTTCTGGCCCGAGGCGTGTCCCTCAGAACAGGTTTACTTCAATCTTCAGGAATAGAGAGGTGGCTAGACCGTTATCTAATGGGCAAGACCTTTGCAGATCTGGATATTCCGCTCGCGGTGGTCGCTTCAGACTTAGTTCGGGGCGAGACGGTGGTCTTAAGCCAAGGAGATGTTGCTTGGGCGGTTCGGGTAAGCTGTACAGTCCCAGGAATCTATGCACCGGTTGAGCACCAGGGGCGATACTTGGTCGATGGGGGATTGACGGAAAATGTGCCGGTGGATACTGCTCTTCAGCTGGATGTCGACGGAGTTATCGCGGTAAGCCTCAACGGGTCCTTCCTGGATAAAGACAAGCCGGAGCGCCCCGCCGATGTGATCCAGCAGGCCATCAGCATCCTGCAGAGAGCCCATGTCAAGGAGCAGCTGGGTAAGGCTGACTTAGTGATTGTGCCTGACTTAGGCGGCTTAGGCCTAACTGATTTCCACGCTGCAGATGAGTTTGTGCGGCTTGGCCGGGAAGCAATGGAGCAGGCTTTGCCGCAGCTGGAATTATTGTTGGAGAAAGGGAATCTAGATCATGAACCAGGGAAAATCGAAGGTTAATCCTCTAATTGGTGTAGTTATTGGAAGCGACAGCGACCTGCCGGTTATGGCATCAGGTCTGGAGCTCTTGGAGGAATGGGGAGCACCCTTTGAGGTGAAGATTCTATCGGCTCACCGGACGCCTAAGGAAGCGGCGGATTTTGCCCAGACGGCCGCCAAGCGGGGTATAAAGGTGATTATCGCGGCGGCAGGTATGGCAGCTCATCTGCCGGGGGTGCTCGCTGCCTATACCCATTTGCCGGTGATCGGGGTGCCCATTGCCAGCGGCCAGCTGAAGGGGATAGATGCCCTGTATTCGATAGTGCAAATGCCCCCAGGCATACCGGTGGCATCGGTGGGGATCAATGCCGGCAGGAATGCTGCCATCTTGGCAATTGAAATACTCGGCTTGACTGATCCCACTTGGCAGGATAAGCTAGAGATGTACAGAAAGAAACAAGCAGAGGCAGTTCTAGATAAGAACGCGAGACTAGAGGAGTGCGGCTTTAGGGCATATTTAGATGGCGGGCAGCTTTAGAGCGCCGCAGCTAGATGGATTGCCAATGAAAGTTAAAATTACATATTCATCGGATGAAAGTGCACCTAGGGTTCCGCCGGCAGCTGACGGGTCTGGACCGAGTGGTGCAGGCACTGACCGAAGGGGGCAGTGCTACACCGTAGAAGGATAAAAGCCTGGGCGGGTAGGTTTCACGATAATTTGTGCAACCTACCCATTTTTTTCAAGACCGGATCGGGCTTTGTAAGGGATAGAGTAAGTCTGGAAAGAAGCAGCAGTATCCGAGAAGGAGGCAAGGACAATGACAGTCGAAAAGGCCAAGCGTTGGGAAGATGCAGGGCTTACCGCAGAGGAATATAGGATGATTGAGGATACCCTTGGGCGGGAACCTAATGACCTGGAATTGGCGCTATTCTCTGTCATGTGGTCAGAACACTGCGGATACAAGTATTCCCGGGCACTGCTTAAGAAGCTGCCGACCACCGGCAGTCAGGTGCTGCAGGGTCCCGGTGAAAATGCAGGGATTATCGATATTCAAGATGGACAGGCAGTAGTTATGAAGATCGAAAGCCACAACCACCCTTCGGCAGTTGAGCCTTATGCCGGTGCTGCCACGGGGGTCGGCGGGATCCTTCGGGATATTTTTACCATGGGGGCTAGGCCCGTTGCCGGGTTGAACTCCCTTCGTTTTGGTCCACTGACTGAGTCCCGCCAAAGGGAACTGCTGACCGGAGCGGTGGCCGGCATGGCTGACTACGGCAGTACCTTCGGTATTCCTATGATCGCAGGCGAGGTTTATTTTGATGATTCCTACACCGAAAACTGCCTGGTTAATGCCATGGCTGTCGGTTTCCTGGATAAGGGCGACCCAATTGCCAAGGGAATTGCCAGTGGTGTCGGCAATTTAGTAATGGCTGCCGGAACGCCTACCGGCCGGGACGGTATCGAAGGTGCGGCCTTTGCATCGGTAGAACTCACCGAAGAAGCTGCCGAAAGGAAGGCTGCTATACCCAAAGGATACCCGGAAATGGGCAAACGCCTCATGGAAGCTTGCCTTGAGGCCATCAAAGCCGGCGTTCTGGTGGGGATTCAAGATATGGGAGCCGCGGGCCTAACCAGTTCCGCCTGTGAAATGGCCGCTAGAGGCAAGCACGGCATTGAGCTGGATCTTAGTTTGGTCCCGGTGGGGGAACCGGATATGACGCCGTACGAGATCATGCTTTCTGAAACGCAGGAGCGGATGCTGTTTGTTGTGAAGGCCGGTGAGGAGGAAGCGGTTCAGGACATTTTCGACAAGTGGGACGTGCCTTTGGCTGCAATCGGTAGAGTAACCGATGACGGCTTTCTTAGGCTGAAAAATGGCGATGAAGTGGTAGCTGAGGTCCCTGCGGAGGCTCTAGCCAGTGCCCCTGTTTATCAGCCTCCTGCCAAGCGCCCGGATTATTTGGATGAAACCGAGAGTTTTGATCTAGATGCCGTTGCCGAGCCCGATGACTACGGCCAGGTGCTTCTGAAACTGTTGGGTTCGCCCAATATTGCCAGCAGGGAATGGATCTTTGGGCGGTTCGACCATGAGGTCGGCGGCAATACACTTGCGGTACCAGGACTTACTGGTGTAGGAGTCATTGGGGTTAAGGGCAGCGATAAGGCCGTTGCCTTTACGGTAGACTGCAACTCCCGCTTATGTTATCTCGATCCCCGCTCCGGTGCAGCCGCAGCCGTTGCTGAGGCTGCTAGAAATTTAGTTTGTACCGGGGCCAGACCCTTGGCCGTTACTGATGGCCTAAACTTCGGCAACCCGGAAAAGCCGGAGATCTACTGGCAGTTTTCTGAGGCCATAGACGGCATCGCTGAAGCCTGCAAGAAACTGGATACGCCGGTAATCGGCGGCAATGTATCCTTTTACAATGAAAGCAAAGGAAAAGCCATTTATCCAACACCAATAATTGGAATGGCAGGCCTCATCGAGAACAAGGCAGATATCTGTACCCAGAGCTTCAAGAAGGCCGGAGACATCATTGTACTTCTGGGAGAAAACAAGGGTGAGTTAGGGGGCAGCGAGTATCTCAAGGTTATCCACGGTCACGTGGCAGGACGTCCTTCTCAGCTTGATCTGGACTTGGAAAAGCGGGTTCAGGATTTGTGCCTCGCTGCCATCCGGGCAGGACTGCTGAGTTCCGCCCATGACTGTAGTGAAGGCGGCTTGGCGGTGACCTTGGCAGAATCCTGCATTCTCGGCGGCTTGGGAGCCGAGATAACCTTGGAGCGCAAGGATTTATCCCCTGCCCAGCTGCTCTATGGAGAAAGTCACAGCCGAATCGTGGTGTCATTGGCGCCTGAGCATCTAGATAGACTGCAGCAGCTGGCGGAAGAGTTTAGTGCTCCTTTGACTGTAATCGGAAAGGTGCAGGAGGGGAGTCTGCGGATCCGAACCCAGGCTGGGGAGAGCATTGAGCAGGTGCTGATCGACCTACCGGTGCAGGAATTGGAAAAGGCTTGGCGGGGGGCTATTCCATGTCAGATGGAATCTTGAGATTGGCTGAGAAACATCCAGATAAGCCCAGGGAAGCCTGTGGTGTGGTAGGGATTTGGGGAAAAGACCAAGATGTGCAGGTTGTCCATCTGTGCTATCTCGGTTTGTATGCCCTGCAGCACCGGGGACAGGAAGGGGCCGGCATAGTCACCTTCGACGGAGAGAAGATGAGGCTTCATAAAGGTGCCGGCCTTGTCCCGGAGGTCTTTGATGAAGACAATCTAGCGGAACTAGAGGGTTTTGCGGGAATTGGCCACGTGCGTCTAGCAATTAAGGGCGAGACGCATGTGGTGAATACCCAGCCTTTCTTAGTACGGTCATCTTACGGTAATCTAGCTGTTGCTCAGAACGGGAGCCTCATAAACGGCAGTGAGCTCCGGGAGAGGCTCCTAAATAAAGGTACCGTTCTGCAGACCGACAGCGACTCCGAGGTAATACTCAACCTTATTGCCCAAAGCGGTGAAGAAAGCCTTGCAGCAGCAGTTGCAAGCACTTTGGAGGTTATCGAAGGAGCCTATGCTCTGGTAATCCTTGGTGAAGACATGCTGCTGGCTGCCAGGGACCCGTGGGGAAACCGCCCCCTCACCTTAGGCAGGGTGGAACAAGGTTATATGGTGGCCTCTGAGTCTTGTGCCATCGCTAACCTAGGCGGTGAGGTAATTAGAGAAGTTGAGCCTGGGGAGCTCTTGATTCTAGACGGGTCTGGATGGCGCACCTACAGACAGCAGAGTGCAGCCAGGAAGGCACTATGTTCCTTTGAACATGTGTATTTTGCCCGCCCGGACAGCTGCATCGGCGGCAAGAACGCCTATCTTGTCCGGAAAGCCATTGGAAGAGAACTGGCCAAGGAAGCACCTGTCTGTGCCGATGTAGTGATAGGAGCCCCTGATTCTGGAGTTTCTCCGGCCTTGGGCTTTGCAGAGGCCGCTGGTCTGCCCTTTGAGATCGGTGTAATCAAGAACCGCTATGTGGGACGTACCTTTATGCGGCCTACCCAAGCAGACAGGCGGATGGCGGTGAGGATTAAGCTAAACCCCGTGGTGGATGTTCTGCGGGGGAAGCGGGTGGCGGTAGTCGATGATTCTATTGTTCGAGGGACAACGTCGGGCAAGCTGATTAGCTTGCTCCGGGAAGCTGGTGCCCAGGAAGTCCACATGTACGTGGCATCGCCTCCATACCGCTTTCCTTGCTTTTACGGCAATGAGCCTTCATCCCAAAGCGAGCTGGTGGCATCGGGCAGGACCCTTGACGAACTTAAGGACCTCATCGGAGCCGATTCTCTGCACTATATTTCCATTGAAGGACTGGTGAGGGCCATCGGTATTCCCCGGGACCAGCTGTGCCTTGCCTGTTTTACAGGCGAATACCCCATTACTCCAGCCAACTATCGGAGGGAAGAGGATGGAAAAGAGTACTTATAAAGCATCGGGTGTGGATATTCAAGCCGGTTACGAGGTGGTGCGCCGGATAAAGAAGCACACCGAATCTACCTTCCGGCCTGAAGTGTTGAGCAATATCGGCAGTTTTGGTTCCTTTTTTGCCTTGGATACTACCAAGTACCGGGAGCCGATACTAGTCGCCGGTACTGACGGTGTCGGAACTAAGCTAAAGATAGCCTTCATGATGGACAAACACGATACCGTGGGCATCGATGTGGTAGCCTACTGCGTCAATGACATTATCTGCCAGGGGGCAGAACCGCTGTTTTTCCTGGACTATTTGGCGGTGGGCAAGAACTACCCGGAAAAGGTTGAGAGTATTGTAGCGGGAGTCGCCGAAGGCTGCCGTCAGGCAGGCTGTGCCCTTGTAGGCGGCGAAACCGCGGAGATGCCGGGGTTTTACCCGGAGGATGAGTATGATCTGGCCGGGTTTGCTGTAGGTGTTGTGGAAAAGTCCCAGTGCATAACAGGGCAGCAGGCCAAGACGGGAGATGTGGTCATCGGCCTTGCCTCCAGCGGTCTGCAGAGCAGCGGATTTTCCCTGGTAAGGAAGATCTTTTTCCACGATCATGACTATAAGGTCACAGACCATTTTGATGAACTGGGCCGCACCTTGGGAGAAGAGCTCCTGGAGCCTACCCTCATCTATGTTAAGCCCATTCTCAGCTTGATCGATGCAGTTGATGTTACCGGTATTGCCAATATCAGCGGTGGTGGAATACCGGAGAACATACCTCGGGCTATGCCGGACAATTTGGATGCGGTCATCCGCAAAGGCAGCTGGCCGGTACATCCGATCTTCACCATTCTTCAGAGATTGGGCGAAGTTGAGGAAGCCGAAATGTACAATACCTTCAATATGGGTATTGGCATGGCCGTTATCGTTAAGCGTGACCATGCGGATGCTGCTCTGGACAAACTGGCCGAGTGGGGAATAAAGGCATACATCATTGGTGAGCTGGTGCCTGGCCAGGGGAAAGTTGTCTTTGGGTAAGGGGTGAGTGATGAGTGGGACGGTTGGCGGTCTTAATTTCTGGGCGGGGGTCCAATTTGCAGGCTCTAATTGATGCCATAGCCGCTGGGAAGTTGGATGCGGAAATTGTCACTGTCATCAGTGATCGGTCCGATGCCTTGGGGCTGGACAGGGCAAGGCGGGCAGGTATCCCTACACAGGTCCTTCCTTGGCTGGGCGAAGCGCGGCGGGATGAGTATTTCCAAAATTTGCAGATGATCCTGGAAGAAGCCGATGTGGAGCTGGTGGTACTGGCTGGGTTTATGCGGCTGCTTCCCAAAGAGCTGGTGAGGGCCTTTCCCCAGCGGATCATCAACATCCATCCCTCGCTTCTGCCGGCCTTTCCAGGACTTAATGCCCAGCGGCAGGCTTTGGACTACGGAGTAAAGATCGCTGGGTGTACTGTGCATTTTGTCGATGAGGGAATGGATTCAGGGCCCATCATCGTCCAGAAGGCCGTACCGGTGTACGATTATGACACAGAGGAGTCGCTGGCAGAACGGATCTTAGCCAAAGAACATGAGGCTTTACCTCAAGCCGTTGCGCTGGTGTTGAGCAAACAGTGGCAGATACGGGGGCGAAAAGTCGTATGCAAGTGCTAGTTGTGGGTAGCGGCGGCAGGGAACATGCTATTACGCTGAAGCTCTTACAGAGTCCAAAGGTAGATGCAGTATGGTGTTATCCAGGCAATGCCGGTATGGCACAGGCAGCCCGGATACCTGAACTGGATAATGATGATCCCAATGCCTTGGTTGAATTTGCCGCAGCTGAAGGTATCGATTTGACCATTGTGGGACCGGAAGGCTACTTGGCAGAGGGGATCGTGGATGCTTTTCGTTCTCGGGGCCTGTGTATAGTCGGCCCCAGCCAGTCTGCAGCCCAGATCGAAAGCAGCAAGGTCTTCGCCAAGAACCTTATGGAGAAGTACGGGATACCTACAGCCGCCTATCGGGTCTTCAGTGAATACCAAGATGCTAAAGCATACATTGAAGAAATGGGAGCACCCATTGTGATCAAAGCCGATGGCTTAGCAGGGGGCAAAGGAGTTGTAGTGGCAGAGGATGTGGAAACTGCTTTGGAGGCGGTTAGGGTCACCCTCTCGGGTCAGCGGGTAGGAGAGGCCGGCAGGCGGGTCGTTGTAGAAGAGTTTATGGAAGGTCAGGAAGTGTCTATCCTTGCTCTCTGCGACGGGAAGACTTGTGTGCCCTTGGTGCCCAGCCAGGATCACAAGGCTGTGGGCGATGGAGATCGGGGCCCCAATACCGGAGGCATGGGAGCCTACAGCCCTGTACCGGTGGTAGATGAAGCTTTGCAGCAGAAGATCTGTAGCTCCATCCTGCTTCCCACCCTGGAAGCCCTGCATAAAGAAGGGATCGTCTACACCGGGGTGCTGTACGCAGGATTGATGTTGACAGAAGACGGCCCCAAGGTGGTAGAGTTTAACAGCCGCTTCGGCGATCCCGAGACCCAGGCACTGCTGCCGAGGCTGAAGACGGATTTGGCTGAGGTGCTGCTGGCTGTAGGTGAAGGCCGCCTGGGTTCATTGCCGCCTTTGGAGTGGGATCCCCGGCCTTGTGTCTGCGTGATAGCTGCTTCTCAAGGATATCCCGGTCCCCATGAAACTGGCTTCCCTATTCGGGGTCTTGATGCAGTGGAAGAGATGGAGGATATCTTCGTGTACCACGGAGCAACTGCTCTGCAGGGGGATGAAGTCGTCACTGCCGGCGGAAGGGTAGTAAGCATTTCCGCCCTGGGAGATGACATCCAAGGGGCTAGGGATCGAGCCTATGCGGCAATAGAGAAGCTGGATTTTGAAAATATTTATTATCGGAAGGATATCGCTTGGCGAGCTTTAGACGGGAAAAAAGGGGACTAGACGGCTTCTAATAGTGCAAGAACCCCAGAATAGAACCCCAGGTGTTGCAGCCTGGGGTTTTTCTACGACTGCAGGCGTTTCAGACGTGAGATTCGGCAGATTTGAAGGAAGCTGTCTGTATTGTTGGACTGTATTAGCTGCTGCATTATCTGGTGGAGCCGTTGGCACAAGATATGATATACTATTAGAAACATGGACTCTTTATTTACCTTTTGGCGAAGAATGTCGAGGGATTTTTCGCGGCCGGCTTCGCTCGAGGGGAGGACAGGGGGGAGCTGCCCTTGAATCTGCTGATAGTTGCTGATGATGTGGATCCATTGCTTTATGACTATTACCGCCCAGAGCGATTCCCGCCCATCGATTTAATTCTTTCCTGCGGAGACTTAAAGCAGTGGTATCTATCCTATCTGATGTCGACCTTTAATGCTCCTCTCTATTATGTGCGGGGCAATCACGATACATCCTACGTCGATAATCCCCCCGATGGAGGAGAGAACATCCACGGCAAGATAGTTAACTATAGAGGCATCAGGATTATGGGCTTCGAGGGGAGTCAGGTGTATACCCGGGAAGCAGTGCAGTACACTGAGCGGGAGATGTATTGGACATACCAGTTCATGAGATTCCAGATTTGGCGCCATCGGGGAGTGGATATTGTGCTCACCCACAGTCCTCCAGAGGGCATCCATGATATGGACAACGTGACCCACAAAGGTTTTCGGGTGTTTAATCACATTATCAAGAAGCACCGCCCGAAGTACCACATCCATGGGCATACCCATCTCAACTACGGCCGCAACCAGGAGCGGGTAACCCGGGTTGAGGATACATATGTGATCAACGCCTACGGTTTTTACATCTTAAATTTTGAGAAGGGTCCGGAAGGAAGCGGCCGCTACCAGACCCCAAGATAGTAGTTATTGATATCCCTTTTCCCGGCTTCTCAGCTGGCAGCCTCTGTATTGGTAATATCCTGCCACTTGTGGCATCGATCTCCCCAGCGGGCCAGCACTGCCTTATCCTGCTTTATCTCGACGATTTCACAGTGGTTGGGGCATCCATTGCATTCAAAGCTTCTGGTGGAAAACTCTAACTCACTGGCACTAAAGCCCCGGAAAGAAGTTTTCTTGCCTTGAGCATTATTCTCTTTAGCCAGCAGCGCTATTCCCAAAGCCCCCATGACGGCAAAGTGCTCCGGGACAATGACCGGCACCCCCAGCTCTTTTTCAAAGGCGTGTCTAATCCCCAGGTTAGCAGCAACACCGCCCTGAAAGGCGATGGGTGGAACAATTGGCTTGCCTTGGCCGACGTTGTTTAGATAGTTTCTCACCAAGGCCTCACACAAGCCGGCGATAATATCCGGTGTCGAATGGCCCATTTGCTGTTTGTGGATCATGTCGGACTCAGCGAAAACTGAACAGCGGCCTGCAATCCTAACGGGCTGCTTACTTTCTAAAGCCAAGGCTCCAAACTCCTCGATGGGAATGCCCAGCCTATCGGCTTGGTGATCGAGGAAAGAGCCTGTGCCTGCTGAACAGACTGTGTTCATGGCGAAATCTACCACAATGCCGTCACGGATGATAATCATCTTTGAATCCTGGCCGCCGATCTCCACCACAGTCTGTACATCTGGTATGCAGTGCATTGCCGCTACAGCGTGGGCCGTGATCTCATTCTTTACTACATCTGCTCCCAGAATTACACCAGTCAGTTGGCGGGCCGAACCGGTTGCGCCCACCCCCATGATGGTGAGGGAGGGATGTATCTCCTTTTCCAGCATCCGCAGACCAGTTTGGATGGCTTGAATAGGCTGACCCTGGGTACGGATATACAGATCCGCCAGTACCTGGTCATGTTCATCGATCAATACAAAATTGGTGCTAACTGAACCGACATCGACTCCTAGATATGCATTCAAGCAGTTTCACCTCTTGCTATTGCCAGTCTATTTCGTCTCATCCTTAGAAGGTCGACAAAGGCCTCCAAGCGGGTAGCAATACCTGCTTTTCCAGTCTGTTCATCCAGCATTAAAGTCAGGACCGGAATGTCTAATTCTTTACTGACCCTTGGCATGATGCTCTTAGCCACTATCTCGGGAATGCAGGTAAAGGGAGCAAGCTGCACAACTCCATCAAATCCTCTTTTGGCATAAAGGACAGTCTCGCCGATGCTGGTTTGGCCGTGGCCGCCGACGAGCTCAGGCAGATAGGGCCTAGCTGCCTTCTTTGCGTTGCGTTCTGCCTCAACCCGGAAAGTGTCCAGAAAGGTATTTTCAGTGACCCAATTGGTGAGAAATATGGATCGATCCACATAAACCCCCATATGGCCCAGTGTCTCTACAACATCGAGATTGACAAAGGGCTCAAGGACAACATAGATCTCACCGATAACTCCCACCTTCAAGGGCTGATACTCAGAATCCTTGGGTATTTGCTTGAATTTCTCCAAGAAGGTTGCGGTGATATTCTTAATTTCTCTTACTGAGTCGGCCTTCTCAATCGCTGCAATCCCTTGAGATAAGATGCGGCTTGTTGCTCCTTTTTCCAGCTCCAGAGGCCTAACCCGGTGACTCTCCCGTTCCAGAGCATCCAAGGCAAGGAGCTTCTGCCATGCCAGCCAAGCACAAGCTAGGAATTTGGGGAAGCTAACCTTCACCAGGTCCCGGATTATCCTGTATGTCTCTATTAAGTGGCCCCGGGGGGGCTCAAAGGTGATAACCCTCACATCATAACCCAGCTGCTCCCTAAGGATTCTGCCTTGCAGCTGGGTATAGTACCCGGCTCGGCAGGGCCCAACACCTCCAGAAGAAATGATAGTATCAGCTCCCAGCTCCAGTGCCTCTAGATAGGTTCCCAAAAGCACTTTAAAGGGAAGGCAGGCGAATTCCGGCGAGTATTTGGTCCCGAGGTCCAAAGTGCGCTTGGTAGGGGGAGGAGGAAGCACTACCTCATGGCCCATTCCTTCCACCAGCGTCTTGATGGCTATCCAAGAGGTCCCCATATGGGGAAAGGTTATTTTCATCGCTTACCACCCCTTTTCCGCACCAGCATATCTGTAAAAGCCTCCAGCCTGGTAATAATGCCGGCTCTGCCTGTGTGTTCATCAAGACACAGTGAAAGATACGGTATGCGGCCGTGTTTTTGGCAGTCCAGTTCCAGCAGCTTGTCTACCATAGCATCGGGACCGCAGGCAAAGGCTGTAAGGTGAATTACTCCATCTACCATGTTTTCCTGAAAGAAATAATAAACAGCCCGGATCACTTGGTTGCTGTAGTACCAAAATAAGTACTTGGGCTGCTTCTTGGCCTGAGCTTGCCGGGCCTTAGCGGGAACCATCTCAGGTGTAAGAATGGTGGTCCCAAGGCGTTTCAAGGTGTCCAGCAGCCCACAGTTGACAAACTCGTCGTAGATCATGTATGGATAGCCCACAACAGCTAGACGGATATTGCCGTTTTGTGACTCTAAAGTCTGGGCCGATGATGCCCTTGCAGAGGCAATACTGCTTTTCATATCAGACAGCTTTTTCTGTTCATCTTTTAGGGAAGCTGCCCACTTATCCAGGAGCGACATAGCTTCCTCGGGCAGCATCCTGCTGGTTAAAAGGTCTTCGTAGTACTGCTTGACCTTTATGGACTTTCGGTAGGCACGGAGCGCTTGGTGGTATCCTGCTCCCAGCATCTTAGCGACCTTCATCCAAGCCTTGACAGGCGCAAAACGACCGTCTCTAACGTCAAAGCGGGGAGTCAAGAGCAAGGGAATCCCCTTAACAGATGACTTGATCATATCGGGTAACCCGAGGAACTTAGGACAAAGGGTAGCATCATGATCGAGACCAACTATCCTTGGTACGAAAATATAGTCGACTTTGTCAGCTAAGCTAGCGACATGTCCGTGATAAACTTTGATGGGGATACAGGCGTCGGTTACTGTGTTCCTGATACCCTCATTGACAATGTGCTTGTTGGTAAGCGGACTTAGTACAACTTCTGCTCCGAGCTCTTCAAAAAACGTCTTCCACTGCGGATAAAAGGAGTAATATGCCAGTGCTCTCGGAATACCGATACGTATCGCCATCATTCAACCTCCCCTAACTTTAACTTACTTCTTGATTAGGCTGGAAAAGCCTGCCAGCAAAGCGGCTTTTCCGCAATTGATGTTGAAGTTGGGGGAGGGTCCGGCGGCCCCCGCCGCAGCGGCTGGGGAGCGTCACAGCGGGGCTTGAGGCCTAGGGTCACGGTTCTGGTTTATCGATGGTTGCCGGTATCCATTCTACGGTCACCGGATAGCTGCGGATGCTCTCATTACCGCCTTTATCGAAACTGGATACTGCTATTTGTACCCAGACAACCTCATCTTCCCATTGGGAGGACGGCTCCGGCATGTACAGGTACGATGTTTCATGGCAGGGCAGTACGGCAGCCAGCTGAAAACCGGCGAAAGGATCTGTTTGGACATAGACCTTGTATCCCTGCAGATCGTTTTCTAGCGGCACAACTGGCTCCCAGCAGATCAGGATCCCGCTCTCCTGCACCACTACATCGACATAGGCGGGGGGAGGGGGAGGTGCGTCAATATATCCGATGATCTCAACACAACCCCAGGCGGGGTTCCAGTTCACTTCAGTAGTCTGACCCGGCCGGATGGTCACAGTATCCCAGGGACCTTGATAAATCCGGTTGTAGCTGTGGAAAGTGTTCTTATACAGCTCTACCCGGAGATCGTGGGTCTTAGGAGCAAGGCGGTCAATTTCCACGGTGACACTAGAGGAGTCTTCCCGGGTAAATTCTTTGACTACCTCCGGTTCCTCGCCGGTACCGATGATAATTCTCCCTTTCACCAGCTCATAGCTATCAAAATCGCTGATATCCAGATGCATGACAAGTACCCCAGGAGCAGCCCGGAGCGGCAGTTCAACACTTGCGGTTTTGCCTTCCTGGATAAGTACACTGGCAGTGCCTAAATAAGCGAGATCTCCGTGCTGGTTGTATACTTTCACTTCAAGTTCCCAGCTGCCGATGAGTACCTTAGGAAAGCTGCCTGTCGCAGTCATAGCTGCAAGGTCAACTGCAAGCTCCTGTTCAAGGCTGTGACTGCCTCGGGTGAGTACCGCTAAAACTTTTCCGATGGGGCCGTGAGCTGCCATGCTTGAAGTGAGGAGTGCTTTTACAGCAACGCCTCCTGTGGGTCCGGTAAGTGGTGGTGTGTCAGGAGAGGAGATCTTTTGCCCAAGCCCTCCGAAGCAGCCGCTAAACAGGGTGCTGACAGCAACAATCACAAGGATAGCAGGGGTGATCTTCCGGTGAGAGAACCTGTCCTTTGGCCTACATTGTGCTAGTGACACAAAAAATCGCCTCCTTGTCCCATCAGGGCAAGGCGGCGATTAATACAGCGGCAAACTTCCTGTGCCTTCGCCTTCAGTATAGAAGGCGGTGTCAGGGCTGTCAAGTACTGCCAATCACTCCGGACCAATGGCGGCAAAGGGGTTCTTATCCAGGGAGGCTATGAGCTTCTCCTTATCTACATGGGTATAGATAGTCGTTGTTGAAATGTGCTCATGGCCAAGAAGCCGCATCAACGTCCGCAAATCCTCGCCATTGAGATAAAGGGCAGTGGCAAAGGTATGGCGCAGCTTGTGAGGTGTTAGCATCAATTTCTTACTCTCCGGCAGGTCGGTGAGCCGCACGTAATCCTTTAGCTTCTGCTGAATAGCTCTAGGTGTAATCCTGGTGTACTTATTCCCGAGAAAAAGCGCCATCCGGTGCCGGCCTTTAGCTTTGTGGCCGGGACGCACCTTCTTGTATTCTGCCACTGCTTCCCGCACTGCGGGAGGCACTGGGACAGGACGGTTTCTACCGCCTTTCCCGCCGGTAACCCTGTAAAACTCAGTATCCGGTCCTATGTCATCGACATTCATCTGCACGACTTCTCCAATCCGCAGGCCCATACTCAGCATAATCAGAAAAATGGCATAGTCCCGCTGGCACCCGTGCTGCCGGACGGTATTTAGAAAGGTAAGGGCCTCCTGAGCAGTTAAGTGCATGGGGGCTTCATTGCGGTGAATGGTCTTGGTCTGCAGATCTCGGATTAAAGAGGGGTCTGACAAAAGCTGATGGTCAAAGAGGTAGCTGAAAAACCGCCTCACGGCCACAATCTTGCGGTTGAGAGTGGTTTGGGTATACCCCAAGGTTTCTTTGAGGAATAGGAAATATCCGACCAGATCATCGGCTGTGACAGCCTCAAGATCCACGGTAAAACTGTCCAGCAGCCGACTGGCCTCAGGTCCCAGTCTGTTATCGTTGGCTGCAAGGGCAGTTTCCAGCCTGTGATATGCTGTCTTGTCCTGGGGCGGAGTTACACAGTCGCATCGGCCCAGAACAAGATGCAGTTTAAGAAGGCGCAGGTCCGATCGGTAAGCTTTGGCCGTGTTGAGGCTCCGGTTGATGCCCAACGCGGCGATAAATCGTTCAACTTGAAGGTCAAAGTCTAACACTGAGAATACCTCCGGTATATCCTTATGTAGTGTTGATTCGCTGCAGCCTAGGGCGCTTCCTTGGTTTTGACTGATCTTGCTGGAGGGACCCGCAAGAGACAATCAGGGAAGAGCCTTATGTGAAAAGCTTGTAAGACCTTATGATGGTGTTTATCAGCAGAGCGACAGGACAGTTGGATAGTTATCAATGCCACCAGGATGCTTAGGTGTCAGCAGGGCACTGGCGCCTGTAAAGATGCTGATCAAGGCTGAGGCACAAGATTTTTCTTCTAGATAAATGGCAAACTTCCCTGCATTGCGCAGAAGATATATTATGCGAAGTGGCGAATGTGGTTATTCTGGGTAGTCTATTGCCTCCGGCTATGCCTCTAGGTCTTGTCTCATGTCTTGCTAAGCGACCTATCAACTCTTTCCCTCGCATTGCTGTCAATAAGTAATCGTTAGTTTCTTCCTTTTGAAGTTTCGAATGTATTTGGATGCTAAACGTGAAGCCATGGGTTTTAAAGCGGCTGTAATCCTGTGGTCCAACGGCTTCAATGGAAAGTGTAATATCAAATGCCCAGCGTGCCACAGAACCATCAGCTTCATTGGATGGATCGCGCACGGATTATAGCCCAGACACTCACACATGTGTTTCATCATCAGTTGCGACAGACTGCCATCGACGGAATCATCAGTATCTGTCCCGGCTGTAGATTCACTGACTCCAACTGGTTCAGCTTCCTAATCTCATAAACGGTCTTACGGGGATCAGTCCCGGGTTTTGTTCTGCGGGCAATGTCCCAGAGTGTATCTCCTTGACGGACTACCACCGTTTTGTAGCTGGGTTCAGGCATGCTGTTGGATACTATCCCAGCACTGACATGGAGCCCAATGAGCACAGCTGCCAGCACTACCAGAAACATACCAAAGAGTTTTGCCCGTAGAGATATGCCGGTACGCCTCTTAAGAGCCGTTTGGACGTACTTCCCGTGAGATCTAGTATTCATGCCGCCAAACCTTGGTTTTATCATATCAGCCACCTCCGGAACAGATGTCCTCTAGAACGGATGTCCGTGACGAACATATGTGCTATCTATAGAGTAACACGAACAACTGTTTCGGTCAAGACAAAAAATGGTATAAAGACGAACGGGCGTTTGCAAAGCCGTTAATCCCTGTGTTATAATGGAAAAGACTAACGCTGGAACGGATTTTTCAGGTAACTGCCTTGGGAGGGGGCCAGCTCATGCGAGAGCTCACGGAGCGACAGAGGGAAGTGCTGGAATTTATCAAGGAACGGGTTCGGGAAAAGGGATATCCCCCATCTGTTCGGGAAATAGGCGAGGCTGTGGGGCTGCGGAGCAGTTCTACGGTGCATGGACATCTTCGGCGCTTGGAAAGTAAAGGATATATTCGACGGGATCCCACTAAACCCCGGGCAATAGAGATTATCCATGATGATGAGCCCGCAGAGAGTCCCATGATAAAGGACCTAGTGTCTGTTCCACTTGTAGGAAGTGTTACAGCCGGGCAGCCCATCCTGGCCGTGGAGAACATAGAAGATTACGTCCCTCTTCCCAGGGACTTTGCGTCAGATGAGGCTACCTTTATGCTGCGGATCAAGGGAGACAGCATGATCGATGCAGGAATCCTCGATGGCGACTATGTCGTGGTGCGGCAGCAGCCGGATGCCACCAACGGAGACATCGTAGTGGCACTCTTACAAGATGAAGCCACAGTGAAGCGCTTCTATCGAGAAGCCGATCACGTACGGCTGCAGCCTGAGAATCCCCTCTATGATCCCATCATCACTACCGATGTGCAGATCTTGGGGAAAGTCATCGGAGTCCTGCGGAGGCTCCACTGAAAACTTAGAATGCTCTCGGCACGGAAGCAAGGGGACCAAATCGGATAGTTTCCAGGTTCTCGCCGGCCCCCTGCTTCCCCGGTCGAGCGGTTTATGATATAAACCTATGAGGCCGAGTTCTCGTATTCTTCCTTAGTAATGAAAGTGCCGGATTCCAGCTGCTTGTTGACCACCCTATATGCTCCGTCGAATTCTAGGCGCAGCTGCATTCTGTTGAAACACCTATTGCCTACTATCGTCTTATTGATGAACATTTGGTATCCTTGGCTGCCTGCTTCCTCTCGCTGGATTTCCGATGATTTGCGCAGGCGCAAAGCTAGCTTTTCCCCGCATTTGCTGCACTGAACGTAGACCCATACCGCATCCCTGGTAACCTCTACTCCCGGCTGCCTCGGGGCCTGACCCGCAGATGTCAATTTGTTCACCAGTTTCGCCAGTAAGCTCAATCTTAAACCTCCATAGCCTTTTCTGCTTGCCATTCCTCAGACTCACTTGCCAAAGCACCCGATGTCCTCAGGACCTGCATCTGCTCCGAAGTCATTCCCAGCAGTGTGAAGAACATCTCCAGTGCCTGTTCTGTGCCCCGGAGCTGGGGATCAGCATTGTCCTGGGTACCAAAAAGAGGTAGTTTGGCATACTCCGCTGCCGCGGTCTTAAACGCCAAATCTACCCCTCTTGCTTCTACTAGCTCCATCAACTCAGTGTATTTCTGCCGTCGGCTTTCAGCTTGCACTTTCCAGAAATCGGGGTTGGATGTCAAGCTGCTGGCCAGAAGATCTTGCTTGGCTAGGCGCTTGAACTTCTTCAACCCCCTGAGTACATCATCTTTGGCTACTTGTATCATTACGCATCCCCCCTCAATTGCCATCGCTTACTTATTACTTCTACCCGATATTAACAAATCCTTTCAAGGTAAAGAGCGAATCCCAGCTTACTGGAGACTTTAGACAGCTCTGGGCGATGGTAACTTGCATATTCACGTGGTATAACCTATGCTGCAACTGCGGGGAAAAGTAACCTAACATTAGCATTGGTTTGGTTTGCGGGTAATATGTACCCAGAAATCTTTCTTGGAAAACCCTATTTTTTTATAGACGGGCTGCGGTGCGGATCAGCGGCTGGTCTAGAAGGCACCGTGACGCTTAAGCTCACGGACTGCTTGAGGAGCTTGAAGATAGTGATAGATGGCCATGAAGTACTGCTGCTTTTCTTTATATGCAGCACTTAGGAGCAAATGGGTATACTGGTTTTCCCGGTCCAGTTCCAGTGCGTACTCTAGATGATATAGAGCACGATCAATATCTCCTCCCTGGGCATAGGTGAAGGCACAGAAATTCCGGGTCCAGACGTTGTTTGGGTCTAAACTAATGATCCGTTCAAAATAGCCGGTTGCTTGCTCTAGATCGCCAAAGGCGTAGCTGCCGAAGGCGGCACAATTGAGAAGCAGCACATCATCTGGAGAGTGACGCAGCTGATTTAGTTTATCCAAGACGAAGCTGGCGATTTCCTGCCGATATTCCTTATCGCCAGCAATGGACAATTCTTCCATTGCTTGTGCAAGCAACCCCATATTGGCGTAGGCGATTCCCCTTAGCAAACGGCTCTCTACTGTGTCGCTCTCCTTCTGGTCTTCAATAACTCGGGCCCAGTCTACAACCTGATTCTGAGGCTTGTCCTCGGCATAGACATAATCAGGCAGGATGATCCCGGCTGCGGCAAAACAGCAAATAAGGACCATCAAAGATATATTTGCAATTAGCTGCTGCCAGAGATTATGATTTTTCATAACCCCACTCTCCCTATCCGCCAAATAACAAATCCACTCCCAAGAATGCTGTCTGCAGCACTACTGAGGCCTGAAATATCCAAATCGCCAACCTGATTAGCACTGCCAGCAGTCTCAAGCAGCGGTTCTGGTGAACTTCCTCGGACACACTAGATCCCAAAAGGCTCTCCCATGCCCAGACATATACACCAATGCCCAAGAAAACCAAAACCCCGCTTGCCAGCGCTGTGGACAGCATAACTGTACTTAGATGCATGATCATCCCCCTGGCAGCATATGCGGCTGCCGCACTAGGGGTACTGCCTCAACCTAATCCAGATTCCAACTGGCCAATTCCTTCATAAACTCCTCATGGGTCAGCTGGAAGCGGACCGGTGTGATGGAAATCCAACCATCCTTCACTGCCCTGGTGTCTGAATCGGGGCCTTCATCCATATCAACGGCTTCCCCCGTCAGCCAGTAATACGGCCGTCCCCAAGGGTCCTCCCGCTTTTCTACAAAGTCGCGGTATCTACGGATCCCCACCCGGGTGATCTTAATTCCTTTCATCTCCTCTGCCGGCAGTCGAGGCAGATTTATATTCAATAAAGTGTCTTCCGGCAGGCCGTTTTTCATAATAGCCCTGGCAGCTCCAGCGGCTAGCTGCGCTGCTTTATCCAATCCCAGCCACTCTTCAGAGTGATCAGATATGGATACTGCTATGGCGGGAATTCCCATGATTAACCCTTCCACTGCCGCCGATACTGTGCCGGAATACAGGACATCAGTGCCTAGGTTGGGCCCAGCATTTACTCCCGAAACCACTAACTGGGGCCGGTGTTCCAGCAGCACCTCTACCCCCAGTTTTACACAATCGGCTGGAGTACCATCCAGCTGGAAAGCCTGGACGGCACCGGGGATGCCGCTGATTTCAACGGCCCGCAATGGTCGATGCATTGTTACAGCATGTCCCGTTCCGCTTCGCTCCTGATCCGGCGCCACTACACTTACAGTTCCCACTTCACTTAGGGCCCTGACCAATTCCCGCAGTCCCCTTGATCTAATTCCATCATCATTGGTCACGAGAATGTTCACCATCCGGCCTCCTACTACTGCCAAGTAATTTCTTTTACTTCTGGTAGAGCAGATAACTCCTGCATCAGCACCTCTAGACGAAGGTTATGGGGAGTTTCCACTTTCATTTCTACGTAGCATTCCCCATCATCGGTTGTATCTACTTTCATAGTGCGGATGTTAACCCTCTTTTGTCCCAAGAGCGTAGCTATGGCAGCCAGCTGGCCAGGTCGATCGGCAATATGCATCCGTAGAGAACGTTCCTCATGTGGGAGCAGGTACCTTTCCAGCCTGTTGACCAAGGTCAAGACTGCAAGAATGGTGGTTACAACGGCGCCTAGGTAAAATCCAGCACCAAGAGCCAGACCGATGCCAGCCACAACCCAAAGGCTGGCTGCCGTGGTAAGCCCCTTGATGCTCGTACCTTCCCTTAGAATGGTACCGGCACCAAGAAAACCGATGCCGCTTACCACCTGGGCTGCGAGCCTGGCAGGATCCCGGGTTGTACCTATCCCAGACATCTCGAAGCCGTAGATGGAAATCAGCATAATTAAGGTTGAACCTAGGCAAACAAGAATTTGAGTGCGAAATCCAGCGGCCCTGCCGTGGATTTCCCGCTCAAGGCCAATTAAGCCTCCGGCAGCAACGGCTAGAACCAGCCGTAGAATAATCTCCAATTGAGTCAGCACCTAACTGTACCTCCCCCCGTTTTCAGCTCCCCAAAGGTACTCAAACCTCAGCCGGGATGAAGGAATTAGGTTTCTCAGCTTAGTTTGGTGTGGCAATTGGGACAAAATTCGTTCTCAGCATCTACCGCAGCGAAGCAGCGGTAGCAATCCCGCTTTAACGCACCTTTACAGTGGGGGCAAAAGGCAAGCCAGTCGAGGGCTTTCTTTTTGCAGTAGGGGCAAATGCGCATGGCACCTTTGGGGCGAACTAGAAGATATATGATTAAGACGATAGCTGCACCAATGGGGCCTAACGGTCCGAGAAAAAAAAGGCCAACAAGCAGTGCGGTGGCGGCCCACAGGATGGGGTTGGCATCTCGTCCTTTAGCATCACTGTAAGTCCAATAAGCAACTGGGCCTGCAAAGACCAGATTGATGGCCAGAGCTGTCCAATTCATGAATGCGGCGCTGTTTTCCAGAGCAATCCTTTAGACGCGCCTTCTCCCCTTTCTTTGTAGACATTGGGCCTCCATCCAAAAACGAAGGAAGTCCATATTGCCAGTATTTCGTCAGACAGCCCAAAACCCCTGCCCTTGAAAGCACATGGTTTTTGCCAGTCCTGCTATAGCTGTCTTCCGATCTTAGCCTTAATCCGGCAAAGGGCATTATCAATAGACTTGGTATGGGTACCCAGCTCTTCGGCCATCTCTTTGTAAGATAACCCGTTGATGTAAAGCTTGAAAACTCTGTACTCAAAATCACTGAGGACTTCTTTTATGTAGCGCTGAGTATGCTGAAGCCTTTCCCGATCGATAACCAGCGCTTCTGGATCATCTACCCTGTTGTTGGAGAGCACCTCCATCAGGGTTCGGTCTCCCTCGGCATCATAAATGGGTTTGTGTAAAGATGTGTACGAGTTAAGGGGGATATGCTTCTGCCTGGTAGTGCCCTTGATGGCACTGATAATATTGCGGGTGATGCACAGCTTGGCGAAGGACCAGAAAGATGAGGAACCTGGAGTAAAATCACGGATTGCCTTGTACAGCCCGATCATCCCTTCTTGCAAGAGATCATCATCCTCAGCTCCCTGCAAGAAGTAGGGTCGGGTCCATATGTAGACTAACTTCTGATACTTGTACAACAAGTAATCAACTGCATCTTGACGACCAGCCTGGGCTTGCTTCACGATGTCTTCATCAGGCAAATCCCGGAAGGCCTTGAACCCATCGAAATGATAGTTGAGCGGCAATGCACTACCCATGGACATGACCACTCCTTTGGCTCAAGAAAAAGAATGCTATGTTATCAATATCTACCAAATTGTACAATTCAACACAAGTACGGCAAATCCTTCAATCCAGCCGGAAAACGAAATATGCCCTTCCCGTCTCGTTCATCAGAACGCAGAACGGTAAGGGCATGTCACGGACAACTACTCTCTTTGGAGTAACACATATAACTCCAGCTTCGCCTCCTTTTTAGGTGGCTTGTGGACTCTTCACCATCCCTTGCTTTATCACTCCCCTCTTTACCTCAGAGGAGTCGGTATCCTTGGCCTTAAAGTGCTCGAGCATGTAGTTCAGCGCATTCCAGGGATCAACTGTATCCCCGCAGGTGAATACGTCAATGGCAGCATACTCGTATTCCGGCCACGTATGAATAGCAAGGTGGGATTCAGAGATCACCACAACACCACTTACTCCTTGGGGCGCAAATTTGTGAAATGCAACTTCCCGCACTTCCGCCCCAGCGTGCAGCGCCGCCTGTACCATGATGTTTTCGACCTGATCTCTGTCGTCCAATACCTTAGGATCACATCCATATGCTTCGCACAGGACGTGACGACCCAAAGCATTTTTCATTCCATTCCCAGCCCCCTTCCGGTCTCTCCACCCTTCTGTTGATGTGTGGTTTACGACTTTAACAAGAACATTTTAGCAGACCTGCCCTGCATGTCAAGCAGTGCAGGCTTAGCTTACTCCTCCTTATGCAGACCCTTCGGTTTTTGACACAAGGGATTCCACTACATGCCGAAGAGCCAGCTCTACATGTTCTTTACACAGCCCTCCCTGCAGGTACGCTATATAGGGAGCCCGCAGCGGCCCATCAGCACTTAATTCTATGGAAGAGCCCTGAATGAAAGTACCCCCAGCCATAATGACGGGGTCTTCATAACCAGGCATATCCCCCGGCACCGGCTGAACAAAGCTGTCTACAGGAGAGGCTGCCTGAATGCCCTGACAAAAGGTCAGCAGTGCTTCCTTTGTTGACATCTCCACAGCTTGAACAATATCCCCTCTCGGCTCATTCCATCGGGGAGAAACGGGATACCCAAGATCTTCCATGACCTTTGCCGCAAGAACGGCTCCGGCAAGTGCCTCACCCACCACGTGGGGTGCCATCCACAATCCCTGCAGGATCCAGCGATTTAGCCCAAAGGTTGGTCCCAGCTTGCCCCCTAATCCCGGAGCTGTCATTCGATCAGCGACAGCCTCGAGGAGATGGGCACTACCAACTACATAGCCGCCCCCCGCCACTAGACCCCCGCCAGGATTTTTGATCAGAGAACCAGCTATTAGGTCCGCTCCCACGTGGCACGGCTCCTGGGTTTCGACAAATTCTCCGTAGCAATTATCGACGAAGATGATAGTCTTGGGGCTGATTTCTCTCACCAGGGAAACAA
The DNA here is from genome assembly GCA_012735435.1 of Bacillota bacterium. Taxonomy (GTDB): domain Bacteria; phylum Bacillota; class Limnochordia; order DTU087; family DTU087; genus DTU087. The sequence goes on from JAAYHH010000011.1 coordinate 23,531, forward strand.
TAGCTCCGATTTCATCAATACTTAGGGCTGGGCGCCAGCTGTAACCCCGGGAGCGCTGAATTAGCGCCATTTTGGTTCCAGGGCTGACAGCAGCCAAAATTCCCTCTTTACTCCATCTGCCCTCCTCATCCAGCGGTACCTCTCTATAGGAAATGCCCTGGCACACTAAACTTCGGGGCAAATCACCTTTTATGCCGATGACCTGCTGCAGGGTATCATAGGGGGCTCCAGTGAGGGAGATTAGCTCATCCCCCGGCTCCAACAAAGCCGCGAGGCAAGTGGCTATGGCGTGGGTTCCAGAAACCAGCTGAGGTCGAACCAGGGCAGCTTCTCCGCCAAAGATCTGGGCATATATAGACTCAATAGTTTCACGGCCGCTGTCGTTATAGCCGTAGCCGGTGCTGCCGGCAAAATGATACTCACTCACATGATGGTCTTGAAATGCCGCCAGTACCCGGGCTTGGTTGACCAGCTTAATCCTTTCGATCTCATCCCATTTGGGTCTAACGGCTGTCTTAGCTTCATGAATCAACTGCTGAACTGATTGCATATTATTCTCCTTATACAGTATCGATTCGATTATGAACTTGAGCTCCTGCTGCTTGCTGCTCTTGGACCAAGACTATTAACCTGCTGAACCAAGACTCTTCATGGAATCTATTGAAACTGGGCCCTTTGTTTCTTAAGAAAAGCGAATGCCGGCATCTTTAAGCCGCTTCAATGCTGCTTCAATCCTTTCCTTCTCGACACAAAGGGATATGCGGATATACCCCTCGCCATACTCACCATACCCATTTCCTGGTGTGACTACAACTCCCGTCTTTTCCAAAAGCTCGGCGGCAAACTGTGTGGAGGTATATCCCTTGGGAACAGGGGCCCATACGTATATGGTACCCTTAGGTTTTTCGATCTTCCAGCCTAGTTCCTGCAGACCCTCCACCATGAGATCCCGCCGCTCCCTGTAGACCTCTCTCATAACGTCTACAGAATCCTGGGGTCCACGTAAGGCCTCTATACCTGCCAGTTGGACAGCAGAAAAAACTCCAGAGTCGATATTGCCCTTAACCCTGGCTAAAGCTTCAATGACTTCTGCATTTCCGGCGGCCCAGCCCAGCCGCCAGCCGGTCATATTGTAGGTCTTGGAAAGGGAATGGAATTCGATGCCGACTTCCTTGGCACCATCGATCTCAAGAAAACTTAAGGGACGATAGCCGTCGAAGGCTACTTCGCTGTAAGCGGCATCATGACAGACGATGATATCATACTCCCGAGCGAAGGCAACGACATCTTCGTAAAACTCCCTGGGGGCCACTGCTCCAGTGGGATTGTTGGGGTAATTGAGAAACATCAGCTTCGCCTGTTTGGCTATATCGGCGGGAATGGCATCAAGGTCCGGCAGGAATCCGTTCCGTTCCAAAAGGGGCATCTTATAGCTCCTGCCCCCGGCAAACAAGGTACCGGTGTTGTAAGCGGGATAACCGGGATCGGGAACTAAGTTAATATCCCCGGGATCCACATAGCACAGGGAAATATGGGCTAGTCCCTCTTTGGAACCAATTAAGGCCACAATCTCAGAAACCGGGTCAAGTTCTACTCCCCGCCCTTCCCGATACCAATCGGCTACCGCCTCCCGAAAAGCAAGCATCCCCTCATAGGTGGGATAGCGGTGGGTCCATGGTTCTTCTACCGCCGACTGCAGTCTCTTGATAATGTGGGAAGGAGTTGGCCGATCGGGATCGCCTATTCCAAAGTTGATAATATCAACCCCGGCGGCCTTAGCCTTGGCAATCTTTTTGTCTATCTCAGCGAACAAATACGGTGGCAGTTGTTGAATACGTTTAGCAGTTTGCATCGAACCCGCGGCCAAGCCAAACGCCAGCTGTTCCTTCACCTTTAGTGAGGAAGGCAGGATCGGCCGCCTCCACGCCTCCTTTATCAATTCAGTTGTATACTTTCAGGGCATAGAAAAAGCTCCCATAAGCAGATTCAATACTTGCCGGAAACATCCTGCAACTACAGGCCCAAATTCACCGCCTTGAGCTCCAGCTGTCCCATCTTCACTAACTGCTTCCAGGCTGCTATCGTGGTAAACATCGGGAGCACAGTCGGGCGTCTCTTGATCATGGTCGCTGCCGGCTGCAAGGGATCGGGAATCACAGATGGGACAGCAGCCCTCCTCAAGGCTTCGCCGCCTGGCATCCAAAAGGCCGTAGGCCATCCCTGCCTGAAACCCCTGGGCAAGTCCCAGCCGGCGGCCCGCCGCAAAACCAGCCAGTATACTCACAAGAATGATCAGTACTATCTTAATCACCGGTTTGACCTCCCGTTCCTGCTCCCGATTCCTGGATGATTACAACCACCAGGCTGCCCAATAACACCAGCACCAACTTGAGCAGATCTAAATAGGCCGAGACAGCGACTGCCAACGCGGCTGCTAGGGCAGTTTCGACTACTCCCCACTTAACAGCCCAATTGCCGGCGCCGGTCAGCCGATCCTCCCGCCGATCCCGCAGATCATCGATGGCCTGTAAAGCAAAAATTGCTGTCCAAGAGGTCAGCATTTCCTGCCAGTCAAAAAAGAGGAAGGCAAGCAGTCCCAAAATTAAAGCCTCCTGCCATCCTGTCAGACCCAAGCTCAACGGTCGGGTTAAGTCCCCTCGCATTCCCATGGTATAACTAGCCCAGAAAAGGGTTACAGACCAAACCGGGTGAGCGGCGGCCCCGAGGCTTAAGGCCGCAAGGGCATAGGGTAAAGCACCTTCTTCAAGTTCAGCGGCCCAAGTCCTCTTGCCTATCATTTGATCGAAGGGAGCATCTAGATAATCATCCATCAGTTTGACAGCGGTGCCGGTAAAAAAACAGGCCAGGGCCGAGCGGATGAGGGAAAGCATGGGAAGGTCAAAGATGGCGCCAGACAAATTGTTTCACCTCGGCAAAGCCGGTTTTAAGCAGTGCAGAAATTGGGAGAATTACATGTCCGGGAAACTCCCGGCGAATCTGAACTAAACCGGCGGCGGCTTCTGGCAGGTCCATTTTGTTGGCGAGAATAGCATATCCTGTCCGCATACCGCCGAATTGAGCAACTTGCCAGTCCACGGGTCCCACAGCCTCCACTGCGCCCTCCTTACCGACGCTGCTGGCATCAATCAAGTGCAGGATGACGGCAGCTTCCCGAACTTGGGCCAGGGTCTGGGCCATGGCCCGCCTGACCATTGATTCTTCGGGAATGCCGTCGGTGAGGCCGCTGGTATCCAGTAGGGCAAAGCGCTTTTTGCCCTTAAGTCCCGGCATCTGAATCTCCAAGCGCTGTAAACCTAAGGTATGGTGGGGATTTGGACTGGTAAGTTCCTCTACGGCCTCCTTTTGAGTTAAGGTTCGGCGATATGTTTCCCCGTTGGGGGTGGTGAAATCTATATCGAGCCGGGAGACCCCGAGGTAGCCGGCAAAGTTGACGGCAAAAAGGGTCTTGCCCACATTAGCTTTGCCGATGATCATGCAAGCTTTCAAGCTTACAATCCCTCCCCGAAATCCTCCGCTTCTATATACATCAGGTCTTCCCGGGTCACTTCGCCTGGCTTCTGCACCAACCGGACGGCCTGCCGGCGAATAGCCAGCTCAATCCAGTTGCGGACGGTGCGGGCATTACCGAAGGTATATGAATCATTACGCAAACCCCTCTGAATCAAAAGGGCCAGCCGCCGGCGCGCTCCTTCACTCAATCGGTATTGGCGTTTTTCGAGCATCAATTCTGCGATGGCAAGGAGCTCCTGGGCATTGTAATCAGGAAAATCTATATGGATAGGAAACCGAGACCGCAAACCGGGATTGCTCTGGAGGAAAAAGTTCATTTCCTCGGTGTATCCCGCCAGGATGAGGATGAACTCCTGCTTGTGGTCCTCCATAGCTTTGACCAAGGTGTCTATGGCTTCCTTGCCAAAATCCTTTTCGCCGCCCCGGGCAAGGGAGTATGCCTCATCGATAAACAAAATGCCGCCCAGAGCCTTCCTAATCTGTTCCCGGGTTTTCTGGGCAGTATGCCCGATATATTCCCCCACTAGGTCTGCCCGTTCCACCTCCACCAGGTGTCCCCTAGGCAGGACTCCCATATGGCGAAACATGCGGCCTAAAATTCTAGCTACGGTAGTCTTGCCGGTACCGGGATTTCCCCGGAAGATGGTATGGAGAACCAGCGGCTCGGTAACCAGCCGTTCTTCTGTCCGCCGCTTTTGAATCTGTACAAAGGCTTGAATCTCCCTAACAAGCTGCTTGACCTCTGTTAGGCCGATTAGCCCATCTAATTCAGCCAATACATCCTTTAGCTTCTCCTGGGTTTCCTTAGGCTGGCTGTTTGCAATTTCAACCCGCTCTCCTATAGTTCGAAAAAGGGCAAAGGCTTCGGCCGGCGAAACCCTGCCCTCCTCCAGCCAGTCCAGGACTTCTTCCACTGTCATCGGGGCTAAATTGCGGTTATGCATCCTCCCACCCCACGGATGCTGTGTTTTCGGTGCCTTATCATATATATGTAAATAGGCTTGTAAATGTGTTGATGATTAGGCATAAAAAAAGAAAAGAGCTCCTTCTGCAGCTCCTTTCTTTACAAAACAAAAGAGTTACGTGGGCTTTACTCTCCATTTGAAGGGGTGGCTAGAGTGAAGGGCTTTTGAGGTGTAATCGTTGAAATAGCGTGCTTATAAATCAAGTCATTTCTTCCGTCGCTTTCCAGCAGTACAGTAAAATTGTCGAAGGCCCGAATAAGTCCCCGCAGCTGCACTCCATTAATCAGATAGATGATGACTGGAATATGTTCCTTACGAATCTGATTGAGATAGAAATCCTGCAATCCAATCGCTGTTTTTGCCATACATGCTCCTCCTAATGCTGCCCGACTGCCGTTGATACACCCCCATGCATTCGTATTTCCTTTCATATGTGAAAATTCCTCCAATAAATGGACACAATCTTGTGTACTGCGTCACGAATATTTAATCGGTCGAGGTCCAGCCATACGATTTCCTTGTCCCGCCGGAACCAGGTTAGCTGGCGCTTGGCGTAGCGGCGGGTATCCCGCTTAAGGAGGCGAACAGCCTCCTCCAAATCATACTCTCCCCGCAGGTAGCCCACCAACTCCTTGTAGCCTAGGGCCTGCATGGCTGTGGAATCATCACTTAGGCCCTGCTGTAAAAGGCCCCTTACCTCATCCAACAGTCCAGCCTCCATCATGAGATCGACCCTGGCGTTGATGCGCTCATAGAGCCTGGCCCGATTGCGAATGAGTCCAAACTTCACCGATCTATGCCTGGGTCCCCGCTCCCTTTGCATCTTAAGGTGCTGGGAAAGGGCCTGACCTGTGGAATAGAATACTTCCAGGGCCCTGATAATCCGGCGGCGGTCATTGGGATGAAGCCTCCGGGCTGTTTCTGGATCCACCTGGGCTAGCTGCGCATGGAGCGCTTTGTTGCCCTTAATATCCGCCATCTCCTCCAACCTAGCCCGGAGCTCCGGATCCTTTCCTTCGGGGCTAAACACAAATCCCTGCAAGACAGCTTGAATGTAAAGCCCAGTACCCCCAGTCAAGATGGGAGTCTTGTCCCTTTTGGCCAGGTCTGCAAGAACTTCCTCCACCATGGCCTGGTAATCAGCGACGCTGAACTCATCTTGAGGATCAACTACGTCCAACAGGTGGTGGGGGATCCCCTGGCGTTCCTCTTCTGTGGGCTTGGCCGTGCCGATATCCAAGCCTCGATAAACCTGCATTGAATCGGCGGAGATAATCTCTCCATCTACCTCTTTTGCTACCTCAATGGCCAGCTCCGTCTTGCCTACTGCTGTAGGTCCTACAATTACCAATATGGGGCGCATGCCCTTCACTCCCACTGTCGTAATTGATTTAGCGCCTGCCGAACCGCCGATGAATATCATCTAGTGCCAGCCGCACTATCACAGGCCTGCCGTGGGGGCAAGTAAAGGGGTTCTTGGTATTTAAGAGGCTGTCGATCAGGTCTTGCATCGATGTCGGTGATAGTTTTTCACCGGCCTTGACAGCTCCTTTGCAGGCCATGAGAATTAAGGCATTCTCCCGATAATCATTAGTCTCTCCCTTAGTGATAACTCCCAACAACAGCTCTTCCAGGTCCTTTGCTCCTATCCCGGAAAGTTGAGCAGGAACCGAACGGACCAGGCAGTCCTTTGAGCCGAACTCCTCAACCTCAAAGCCCAGCTCCTCTAGCCTAGACGACCATTCCAAGATAGCCGCTGCCGCCGCTGGTCCCAGCTCCAAGTGGATTGGTACAAGGAGGGGCTGGGTCTTAATGCGGCTTGTCTCTAGTTCTCCTAGAAAACGTTCATAAAGGATCCGCTCATGGGCTGTGTGCTGATCGATCAGCCATAATTCCTTTTCTGCTTCAACCAAGATATATGTTGCCTGAAACTGTCCCAGGATCCGGTGGAATGTGTGCTTAGGAGCAAGGCCAGTGTCGGCATTACCACGATGGGAAGGTGCGGCATCTGGTGTGGAAACCTTTCGCTTGCTCTCAGTGGTGATGGTGACATCACTAGAGGGCAGCCTGCAGCCAGCTTCGATCCCGGCTGCCTTCTTCGGCCGTACCGGGGGAATCACCGGGATTGCTCTTCTTTCCAGTGAAGGAGAAGGCGCATCCATGGTCTCCTGCACAAAGCTCGGCTTCCCGGCAGGTTCCGTAGTCTCATCCTGCCGGGGAAAGGCCCAGGGCTCAAAGGGTGTCGTTGCTTCCAGGGCCTGCTTTACAGCCAGCAGCACCTGCCGGTATACTTCGCTGCTCTCACTTAAGCGGATCTCCCGCTTGGTGGGATGTACATTGACATCGACCCTGCTTGGCTCTATGGTCAGTGCCAGCACTCCGATGGGAAAACGGCGCCGGGGAAGCAGGGTTTGGTAGCCCTTTTCCATGGCACTGGCAAGCAGGGGGCTTTCAACGACCCGCCCGTTGACAAGGAATGTCTGTGCCTGCCTATTGCCCCGGTGAATTTCCGGTTTGCAAATATATCCGCTGATGGTGAGATAGCCGCTCTCCCGGTAAACAGGAACTAGATGTTTGCCGATGCGGGAGCCGTAAATACTCCACATTACCGCCTCCATGTTGCCGTCACCCGGCGTAACAAAGATCTCTTCCCCATCAGATACCAATCGAAAGCGGACATTGGGATTAGCTAAGGCCAATCGTCCCACAATATCAAAGACGTAGCGCCGCTCGCTGGCTGCTTGATTGAGGAATTTATAGCGGGCAGGAGTATTGAAAAAAAGCCTCTGTACAGTAACTGCTGTGCCAATGGGCGCCCCTACACTCTCCAGACGGATCCTTCTGCCGCCTGAGAAGGCGATCAGTGTTCCCATGGGAGCTTCTTGGGTTCTAGTTACCATCTCCAACTCCGACACAGCCGCGATGCTGGGCAGTGCTTCACCCCGAAAGCCCAAGGTGACAATCCTAAAGAGGTCATCGGCTGAGCGGATCTTGCTGGTGGCGTGGCGTTCAAAGGCCAGGGGTACTTCTTCCGGCGGGATGCCGTGGCCGTTGTCTACGATCCTCAGATACTCCTTACCGCCCTCTCGGATTTCAATATCGATACTGGTGGCTCCAGCATCCAGGGAGTTTTCCACAATTTCCTTGACAACCGAGGCCGGCCTTTCTACAACTTCGCCGGCGGCGATCTTGTTGGCAGTATTCTCTTCCAAAACTATAATTGGAGTCATTCCCTATTTCTCCTTACGCAGGCGAGCTTGCCACTCAACAAGTCGATTGAGAGCTTCAAAGGGCGTCATGTGGGTTAGCTCTGCTGTTTCGATCTCCCTCAGGATCTCAGCTTCCAAGCTGCTTCCCTCCAGCACGTCCTGTGAAGCTGCCAGCTCTTCCTGAAGCTCCAAGTGGGATGAGCGGTCTGCAGCCCCCTTTGCTGCCATTTCCTTGCTATTATCAGTTCCACGGTCTTCTTGGTCCGCTCCGGTCAAAAAGAACCCATCCAGTCTCAGCTGCTTGTACGGCTGTTCAGGCTCCAGATCCTTTAGAACCGACTTTGCCCTTTCCAAAACGCCCTTGGGAAGTCCAGCCAAGCGGGCAACATGAATACCGTAACTTCGGTCCGCTGCGCCCTCTGCTACCTTGTAGAGGAAGACGACTTCCTTCCCATCCTCCCAGACTTCCATCCTCAGATTCTTGATCCTGGGTCTAGTCAAAGCCAGTTTTGCCAGCTCGTGGTAATGGGTTGAAAAAATCGTTCTGGCCTTAGTGACATCGTGGATATATTCAGCAATGGCCTGGGCGAGGGCCATGCCGTCATAGGTGGAAGTGCCTCTTCCAAGCTCGTCGATGATAATCAAAGAACGGGGTGTGGCTTGACTGAGAGCGATATTCACTTCACTCATTTCCACCATAAAGGTACTTTGTCCGGTACCAAGATCATCGGCTGCCCCTACCCTGGTGAAGATCCGGTCAACAAGGCCGATTTGGGCCTTATCAGCCGGTACAAAGGAGCCCATCTGAGCCATCAAGGTGATCAAGGCCACCATGCGTAAGTAAGTGCTCTTTCCAGCCATATTGGGACCGGTTAGGATTAGCAGCTGGGCTGTTTCATCATCTAGATAAACATCATTGGGAACAAACTGACCTTGGGGAAGCATTGCTTCCACCACCGGGTGCCGGCCTGCCTTAATATCGATGGACTTATCCTCCCGGATTTCCGGCCGGCAGTAGCGGCGCCGTACAGCTACCTCTCCAAGGGCCGCCAGGACATCCAACTGGCTGAGGACCCCTGCCAGACGCAAGAGCCGGGAAGCAGCCCCGTTTACCTGATCACGGATTTCGAGGAAGAGTTCGTACTCAAGCTGAATAGCCCGTTCCTCAGCTCCCAAGATGAGATTTTCCTTCTCCTTCAGCTCCGGGGTAATATACCGCTCGGAATTGGCCAGAGTCTGCTTTCGCTGGTAATGGTCAGGGACACTGGCTAGATTAGCCTTGGTCACTTCGATGTAATAGCCGAACACTTTATTGAAACCGACCTTTAGGCTCTTAATGCCGGTTCTTTCCCGCTCAGCCGCCTCCAAAGCCGCTATCCAATCCTTGCCTTCCCGGGCGGCGGCCCGCAGCTGATCCAGCTCCTCGCAGTATCCCGGCCGGATGAGGCCGCCATCCCGCACCACGGCTGGAGGCGAATCCACCAAACTCTTCTGTAAAAGCTCAGCAAGTTCCGGCAGTGGATCTAGACTTTGGGCTAGTTCCTTCAATCTCGGTGCCTTGGCGGCAGCCACTGTTTGGTTTAGATCGGGGATTTTCAAAAGGGACCTGCCCAAAGCCACTAGATCTCGGGGATTGGCGCTGCCGTAGGTTATCCGGCCTACTAGTCTCTCCAGATCGTAGATCCCCGACAGCTGCTCCCTCAGTCTAGTACGCATGGGGGTATCTTTGACCAATTCTTCAACAGCATCCAGCCGCTCTGTAATCTCCTCTTTATCCAGCCTGGGCTGCAGCACCCACTGGCGAAGCAGCCTGCCCCCCATAGCGGTGACGGTTTCATCCAGGAGCCAAAGTAAAGACCCTTTGTATTCACCATCCCGCAGTGTCTGGGTCAGCTCTAGATTGCGGCGGGTGGCCGTTTCCATCAGCATGTAGCTTTCCACCGAGTAAACGTTGACGGTAGTAATATGGCTCAGTACCCGCCTCTGGGTATCATTGAGATAAGACAGCAGGGCGCCTCCGGCTCGAACAGCAGCGGCAGCATCGTCTAGACCAAAGGAGCTGAGGGATTTGATCCCGAAATGCCGAAGCAGCACTTCACTGGCGTAGGCATACCGCCAGCCTCGCTCTTCATATGGAGACAGCGTACAGTCGAGGCGTCTAACCGCCTCAGCTTTCCAGCTGGGCTCAGCATCTAAAGAGGGATCCAAGAGGCATTCTGCCGGAGCCAAACGTTCCAGCTCGTTCCAGAGCTTGTCCTCTGCCCCTGCACCCTGTATTTCTGTCACGGCAAAGTAGCCGGTAGAAACATCCACCACCGCTAACCCGTAATATTTCTGATGGCGGCAGACAGCGGTTAAGTAGTTGTTGGCCTTATCATCCAGGAGTTGAGGTTCAATGACGGTTCCCGGTGTAACTACTCTCACTACTTCCCGTTTCACTACACCTTTGGCCGTCTTAGGGTCTTCTACCTGTTCGCAGATGGCTACCTTGTAGCCGGCCCGCACCAGTGCCGCCAAATATCCTTCCACAGCGTGATAAGGCACACCGCACATGGGCAGCTCTTTTCCTTTTCCCATTTCCCGACTGGTTAAGGCAATATCTAAAACCCGGGAACCGATCTCTGCATCGGCACCGAACATTTCATAAAAGTCTCCCAGGCGAAAAAGGAGCAGCGCATCTTGATGCTGCTGCTTGATGGAATAGTACTGCCTGAGCATCGGTGTGAGATTCTCCATTGTTATCGGTCCCCCTCCCAAGATAGTGCTTCTGCAACGGTTCTGACGGCTCCTGCCCCGCTGAGCCGGCTTGCAGCAAAGAAAAATGCCTTGAGAGTTAATGTCTCAAGGCCGGTTTATCACTGTATGGGCCTTTCGTGGCCTTTAAGATACTGTAATCCTTCGGTGCTCAAGAGAGGCATCGTCAGCAGTCAGGGCTGCGCCCCTTTAGTCGGAAATATCGGGCTCCCGGCCACTATGGATATAGGCAGCCTCCTCGATCCAGTAAGGGGTCTGTTCGATGATCCCATAAATCTCTTCCTCCTGAGCCCGGTCCAAGGGTTGGGTCAGGTTAGGCAGGGACAGGAACTTAACGGCGTCAATGCTGCAGAAAACTGCTTCACTGGTAATCTCTGTGACTGCATTGGCAGGTACCGGTACGTGGCGGCCGCTCTTGATGTCATAGACGATCAGGTAGCGGATGGTGTACATCTCAGGCTCTACAAGCTGGCGGACTATGCGCCCGCAGGGGATCTGATCCCGGCTTACAAGCTCCAGCTGCCATATTTCTCGATTGCCTACCTCCAACAGTGTCCCAGCCGGGACGACGCCTCCAGCTATATCCTTTGCCCCCTGCCGCTTCTCCATAGACTGTGCCTCCCTGCCTCAATACCTTCCTAGACCAGCTCACCCACTAGACTCCAGGTTTGGGCTTCAGTGATCTTCACTCTAACCAGCTCCCCGGTTAAATCTTGACTGCCGGTAAACAGCACGGTTTTAGCTGTCCTGGTCTTGCCTGTCAGCATCTGGGCATCGCCCTTGCTTGTACCTTCCACCAGGACTTCCACTTCACTTCCCACCAGTGCTTGATTCCGCTCCAGGCTGATCTTGTTCTGGAGGTCTATCAGCTGGTAAATTCTCTCTTTCTTAACTTCCTCCGGCACCTGATCCGGCATATCTGTCGCCGGTGTACCCTTCCGGGGAGAATAGATGAAGGTGAAGGCCGAATCAAATCCTACTTTCTCCACCAAGGAGAGGGTGTCGGCGAAATCGGCATCGGATTCACCGGGAAAACCAACCATGATGTCGGTAGTCAAGCTGATTCCCGGCACCTCTTGCCGTACCTTCTCTACTATTTCCAGATAATATTCCCGGGTATACCTCCTATTCATGCGCCGCAGCACATTGTTGCTTCCCGCCTGAACAGGAAGGTGAAGATGCTCGCATACCTTCTCCAAGCGGCCGAGCTGCTGGATCAGTTTGCCACTGATATCCTTGGGATGGGATGTGGTAAAGCGGATCCGTTGGATGCCTGGGACCCCATTAACCAGCTCCAAAAGATCGGCAAAATCGGTGTCGGACTGCAGATCCTTTCCATAGGAGTTCACATTCTGACCCAACAGAGTTACCTCTTTAACGCCCCTAGCGGCCAGGCTCCGGATCTCATCCAAGATGGCCTCGGGGGTACGGCTGCGCTCCCTGCCACGGACATAGGGCACAATGCAGTAAGAGCAGAAGTTGTTGCATCCATGCATGATGGTGACAAAGGCCTTGAAATCGTTGTCCCGGAGCGCCGGTAGACCCTCAATTGGCTCGCCGGCGTCATCGAGAATCTCAACTACCCGTTCACCAGTTGTACATATCCTATGCAAGAGCTCCGGCAGCCGATGAATATTGTGGGTGCCAAAAAACAGGTCCACATGGGGAAGACGCTCCAGCATCACCGGCAGTTCCTCTTTCTGCTGGGGCATGCAGCCGCAAATTCCGATGATCAGCCCAGGATTCTTATCCTTGAGCTCCTGCAGCTGGCCGACCTGTCCGTAGACCTTTCTCTCTGGGTTCTCCCTGACGCAGCAGGTATTGTATAAAATGAGATCGGCATCCTCCGGGCTGTCTGTAAAGCTGTAACCCTCTTGCTGAAGCAGCCCCCGGATGGTCTCAGTGTCCCGTTCGTTCATCTGGCAGCCAAAGGTACGAATATAGGCTAGGCGTTTTTCTACCATAGGCAATCGCCGCAGGAAAGCAGCACACTCTCCTTTCCAAACAACATCATAAGACACCAAGGCAGCAGGCTAGACGAGAGGTCTTCACCCTCAAGTCTCCAGCTGCCCTTAGCTTGTCCACTTGTCTACACAGGTATCTGAATTGCCGTTACTCCCTAATGATATTGATGCTTTACTTCATCTAACGCATCGTCATGGTAGGAAGTCTCAGGATCGGCATCTAAGTGATCCACCCTTTGACCCGTCACCATGAACATAACCCGTTCAGCGATGTTGGTTGCATGGTCGGCAATTCGCTCCAAGTATCTAGCCACAAGCAGCAAATTAATGGCCTGACGGGAAACCTGGTCGCTCCTTCCCTCGAGAACAATACCGATTAATTCATCAAAAAGCTGCGAGTACATTTCATCAATTGGATCGTCTGCCTGTCTTACAGCTTCCGCCAACTCGAGGTCCCGGTCTACAAAACAAGTCAGGCTGTCTCTAACCATGGCCTTGGTCTTTTCAGCCATGATGGGAATATCGATGAGAGGCTTGATCAGAGGCTCCTCCCCAATTCGCAAAGTCAGTTCAGCAATGTTGCAGGCGTTGTCTCCAATTCTTTCCACATCGGTGGTGATCTGAAAGATTGCCACTACAGTTCGCAAGTCTGAGGCCAAAGGCTGCTGCAAAGCGATTAGGCGCATGCAGCGCTCCTCTATATCGATCTGCATTTCGTCTACAATGTCGTCCTTCTCCAGCACAGACTGAGCCCCGGCCAAATTCTGAGTACTTAGATAGTGAACAGCCTCGTGGATCTGCTTTTCTACCAAACTGCCCATCTTGAGCATTTCCGCTTGGATACTTTGTAATTCCCTATGGAAACCTTCCCTTGTCACGTCGAAAGCCCCCTCCATTTGCTGGAGTCAGTCTAACTGAATCTACCAGTGATATAGTCTTCGGTGCGTTTATCCTTGGGCCGTGCAAAAACATCTGAAGTAGGGCCGAATTCAACTAAAAACCCTTCCGACAGAAAGGCTATGTAATCGGAAACTCTACCAGCCTGCTGCATGCTGTTGGTAGCCAAAACCAAAGTGTACTCCTGCTTTAGTTCCAGGATCAGGTCCTCAATTTTCGCTGCCGACACAGGATCGAGGTTATAAGCAGGGTCGTCGATTAGCAGGACCTCAGGCTGTACAGCGAGGGCACGGGCAATGCACAGCCTGGCCTTTTGACCCGGGGATAGGTTGAGGGCAAATTCCTGCAGCCTGCCTTTCACCTCATTCCACAGGCCCGCCTGTTTTAGGCTCCGCTTAACTATTTCATCCAGCTCCCGTCTATCCCTAACCCCGTGGAGCCGGGGGCCATATGCTACGTTTTCGAAGATGCTCTTAGGAAACGGAGAAGGATGGCGGGCAATTAACCCTACCCGGCGCCTTACCTCTGTCACATCAGCATCGGGTCCGTAGATGTCATGGCCATCTAGCAGCACTTGTCCTTCTGTTCTAACATTATCCCAAAGCTCATTCATGCGGCAAAGGGATCGCAGCAAACTGGACTTGCCTGCCCCGCTGCCGCCAATGACAGCGGTGGCCGCCCCGGAGGGAATGTTCAAACTGATGGAGGACAGGGCCTGGAAGTCGCCATAATATACACTCAGATTCCGCACTACCAGCTTAGGGTGTCGCACTAGTACCATCTACCTCTTTCTCGTTCATGAACACTGCCAGCCAAAGAATCTCCAGTCCTTTTCAACCTAAGGGCTGCCCCCTGAAGACAGACGGATGTCAGTACCAGCAGCAGAGCAGTCCCAAAATGGTGTGGACTGGCCACTTCACCAGATTCAACTACCGACCGATACAAGTGGTACGGCAATGTGGATAGGGATTGGCCGTGAAAGCTCGGCCAAGCAGCTGCGATCATGATCACAGGCGCTGTTTCGCCGCCTACCCGGGCCATTCCCCCCAAAGCTTCCGCGGCTAAGAAGCGTCCGGCACAGGGCATCAGTGCCCCCCAGGTGGTCTGCCAACGAGAGCCGCCGAGGGCCAGACTGTCTCTGCGAAAAGAAACCGGTACCTCCTTTAGGGCCGAGTATGTCACAGAGACCAACTGCGGCAGCAGCCATACCGCCGATGTCAATAGAAAGATCAGTGTCTGTTTCCCTTCTCCGAAGTATGGTGCAAGGGCACCCCAGCCAAATAAACCGTATACTATGGGGGGCATCTCTGCAAGGCCTCCGACAGCGGCGAGCATCCACTGCTTCAGACGATTTTCCCTCGCGTATTCGCTCAAGTACACTCCAGCCCCTATTGCGAGGGGCAATGCTAAGAGGGCTCCTCCAAACAACAGGGATAAAGTGCGGAACCAGAGGGGCAGCAGTATATTATCGGTCTCAGCAAAAGCACCGTCTCTGAAAAACCTGACTAGCGGACCGAACCCCCTGAAGACTAGGTATCCTACATAAAAGATCAAAATCCCTGCTGCTAACCAAGAGATCAGTATAATTGATGAGTAAATGATTCCACCAGTATATGTCTGGGGGCTGTGCCTGTCTCTCATTCTTGTACCCTCCAGTGACTCTGCATGAAGCGGCGGCCTAGGCTGGAAATAGCCAGGGATAAGATCATAATCAACATGGCCATGGGAAAGAGTTCGGAATGGTGCCAGCCCAGCTCTGCTCCCATTACAATCGCCGTCGGCACGGTAAACAGCCTGTGGTCCTGACTTGCCGTTAAGCTGCTTCTGGCAGCTGCTTGCCAGAGCATCAGGACGATAGCAGTATCCCCCATGGTTCTGCCCAAACCGAAAAATCCCGCAGCAGCAATACTGGATCTAGCCGCGGGATAGACAGTATAAACTATAGTCTGCCAACGGCTTGCACCTAGTGCGTAGGATGAAGCCCTTAGAGATGGCGAAATTCGCCTGAAATGCTCGATCAAGAAGGATGCAAGAGAGGGATAAACCATCAGTGCCAGAAGAAGGGAAGCAGCTGGATATAGCCTTAGTGGGGATGTTCCTTGAGAAGACTCATAGTAACCGAGCCAAACCAGCCCGATAAATCCAATAACCACCGAAGGAACTGCGGATAACACTTTTATGGTAGTCCAGAACATCTTCGCCGGTTTGGAAGGTGCCAATTCGGTTATATATAAAGCAGAAAGAAGGCCGACGGGTAAGGCGACTACCACCGCTCCTGCGGCAATTACTAGAGAATTAACTACTGCCGTCAAAATCAAATCCAAATCCAGGTCCACCAAGAGTACGGAGCGAACGGCTCCTATGACTACAAAAATCACCACAGCAGCCAACACCACGAGGGTTGCTGCGGTTGCTAGCTTAAGAATCGTCTCTGGGCCAAAACGAAATGTCTGACCAGTACTTGCCAGTTTCTCCTTGGTGCTTTCAATACCCATGCTGACTCTATTCATACTGTCAGGGCACAAACCCAGGGGAGGTTACTGGGTCACGCCATGCCTCCTCTCGGGCCTACAGCAGCCGGGTTGGTAAGTAATCCAGCTGATATTAGCGGTCTATTGGAACCTGGCATTAGCTGCATAACTCTCAACAGTTAAAGGTGGCCCCCTACCTCACCAAAGGCCACTTACCTACACTATTTAATTTTACCATGTTGGTGTTACCTGATTGTTACAAGCGTGCTAACTTCTCGTAACGGGGCAGTCGCCACTTCCATTCCATTTGGTTCAGGTTCCGTAAAATACATTCGCTTCTACCCCATCAAGGACCTGCCAAGATTTCCCCGAAGCAGGACTGGAAAATGGTTAACGGGCAGGCAATATTGACAATTGTGGCCAGTCATGGTATATTAAAGATGAAAATAACGTGTATACAGGATACATGATGTGTAAGCGTTTGTAGGCGTTCGGATAGATGTCGGCGGGTAGATACTTTGAAAGGAGTGATCCCTTGATAATCTCTGTCGGCAACCGGGAGATTACTATCAAGGTCCGCGAACAGTCAAGACCGGAAATCGCGGAGAGAGTGTACCGTCAGCTCCTTAGGGAGAGAGAAGTTCAGAAGGATCGGGATGCTGCCTACGCCCGTCTGTTGTTTGGTCAGGGGATTCACTTAAACTAGACCACTGCAAGCGTAACAGTATGAAAAAGCAAACTGCGATGCTATACCACTCAAGGTACAAGGCATCGCAGTTTGTTTATTCTTTATGCAGCAAAAAGATTTCCAAGCTAGGTATATGCACTCAGGCTATTTAGTTTACAAACCCGATAATCAACGCCAGTACCGCTGCAATGGTTGCGATATTGGCGGCACTCTTAAGACTCTGATTCTGCTTCTCAGCATGGGTTCGGTAGCTGTCAAACTCATCCCGCAGCTCCTGCAGCTGCCGCTCCAGCCGCTGTTCCCGCATTAGGGCTGCATTGATCTGGGCAGATGATTGTGTAATCACCCGCTCATCAACGGCTGCCAGGGCAGACTCTGTGGCGCTTACCCGCTCCTGCAGTATAGAAACAGCTGCCTGCAGCTCTTCAACGTAATCCTGCAGATCTGCAAGATCCTTGCTGTCAGCTGCTGCACCCTGCTGCAAGATATTGGTCCTCTTGTCTAAGGCAGCGATCTTCTGAGAAATATTTACAAGGTCTGTCTGGACTGCCTCCAAACTCCTAACCAGGTCTTGACGCAGACCGCTGACATCCTTCATCAATTGCCCATCCGCGGCAGCCATAGCTTCTCCCTGTTTCAAGACTTGATCCTGGAGCGCCTGCACATCTTCGGCAAGTGCAGCCGTCTCCTCAGAGCGGGCAAGTCTTTCCTCCGCTACAGCCTGCTGCAGCTGTCCAATTTCAGCGGTTAGCTGATCATCCCTCTGGGCGGATTCTTCTTGCCAGCTGCTCAGCTCTTGCTCCATTTGGACAAGCTGCTGGACAACCTCAGACAGGCCCTTTTCCACCCGACTGATCTCTTCTGCCAGTTCAGCATCGGCCTCTTGCATGGCGTTCTGCAGTAAGCTTAAAGCCGCATCCCGTTCCGCAAAGCTGC
This sequence comes from Bacillota bacterium, assembly GCA_012735435.1. Classification (GTDB taxonomy): domain Bacteria; phylum Bacillota; class Limnochordia; order DTU087; family DTU087; genus DTU087. The sequence goes on from JAAYHH010000011.1 coordinate 40,946, forward strand.
TCTGGACCTTTACACCCAAAGCCTCCTCCAGCGCTACTAGTGAGTCAGTGTGGAGTGCCAGCATCCGGGTGTGCTCATCTAACCTTGCTTCATTGGCTTCAACAGCGGCCTCGGTATCGGCCAGGGCTGCTGCCTGTTTGACAAGCTCATCCTCAAGGGCTTGAAGCTTACGGCCCTGGTCAGCAGCCTGCTGCCTAAGGTCTGCATCAGCAGCTTCGAGGCGCCGGGTGGTATCGGCAACCTGCTGCTGGAGGGCGGCAATTTCCGCCAATATGGCTGCTGCCTGCTCCTGTATAGAGGTGCGGATAGCTGCATCTTCCTGCTCCATTGTGTCGATGACCTTAGTCACAGTCTCATCCATTACCTGAACACGACGCTGGGTTTCGGTAACGGAAGCTGACAGCTCTTCCCTTTGATTATACCACCGTACAAGTTCATCCCTAAACTCGGTAGAAAGTGTCCGGAGCAGTTCCAAATCCTCCTGAGTTACACCCAGCTGCCCTTTTTCGATGTCCACTAGGAGCCGGCCAACTACTGAAGCCAGCGTATACCTATCGACAGGTCTCTGACCTTGAAAAGTTCCATCGGTATAGAGAGCAAGATAACCTTCCTGGACTAACTTTTGAACACCCTCATAGGCCCAATGGTCTGCAGGCACATCGCTGATCTGCTGTGCAGTCTGCTGGGCAAAAACAAGATTCCCCTGACCTACCAACAGCAGCAAAAACAGTAGTACAACTCCTATTCTTCGAATTGTCCTCGACTCCATTTCCTCCCGCCCCCTGTCAATCTTCTTTGCTCCTCAGTGTTTTCCCAGCACCTTTGTTACCTGGCAACAGTAACCGGCAGTTCCATGGGTCCCAATTCGATCACCTGTCCACTGGTGGTGGTCAGCTTGGTACCCAGCAGCTGGATGACACCGGTGCCTTCAGCGCCTGCCACAAACCGGATTGAACACAGGTTACCTGTCAATCGACTGGGTCCCAGCTGTGAAAGCCCCCGGAGTTTCACCTGGATAATGCCCTGTGACGGCTGCAGCTCCACCTCCATCGGAGCGGCATCTCCCACGGCAGCCGATAGAGGTGCCAGGACCTCGCCCCGCTCTACTCCAAGGCGGCCGCCGGCTACCCGCATCAGGTCCACTGGAAACTTAAGCAAGAACTCTGCCTCTTCGATGTTCTTCAGATTATAGCCCCTTATGGCCGTCTTCATAGGCCCTCCCACAACAGCGGGGCCTGTCCCCTCTGCGATGAGTCTGATCATTTGGGGAAGCTGCGGTATGCTGATAAATTCATTTACAATCAGCGGTTCGGTGGCACCGGACTCCACCCTCACCGAATAGGGCAGGCTGTCACTGGCCACATCGGTTGGGGTTAAGAACCACTGAACCACAATGGACTCCTGTGGACCGAGATCTCCGCAGAGTTTAGTCCGCCCCTCACCAGGGGCCAGCTGAAGCCCCAAGGGTGCCTGCCATTGGGCATGAACCCACGGTGCATTCATTTCACCGACATTGGTGATGGTGGCCCTAACGGCAAAGGGTACCGGCTGCAGACTTCCATCTTCAACTAAGAGACGGGGCGGTGCGGAGATTTTCACCTGCAGTTCGGCAGGTTTGGCGATCCTAACTTGCCGCCGCACCCGGTTGGGCTCACTGTTGGCAGCTTCAACCTTTACTTCGTAGCTGATTTCACCTCTAATATGGTCAGCCACTTCCACTTGCCAGGCCAGCTGTACTGACTCTCCCACTTCCAAATTACCCAGGCTGCCGCCGGCCTCCTGTCCAGGAACCAGGGACAAGCCGCTGGGCAGTTCAATGGCTATCCTAACATCCCTAGCCTCACCTTCGCCGCTGTTCTCCAGATAGGCGACAATCGGGAACCTTGTCGGTCCGTCGGGGGCGTGGGAGACTACAGCAGGTGATGTGACTCCCAAGGAAAGCTTTCCGGGAGCAATGGTTATACCGCCAAGCCCGTAGTAAGTTACCCAAGTAACGCTCTCGCCGGGACCGAGGGTGACCGGATCCCAAAACATAGCAATCGCCGAATCCAGCTCAAATTCACCCTTCCGGAGGAAAATGCGGCCAGGGTCAAAATCAAAATCCCAGATGCTCTCTGCCAAAGCTCCCCAGTTGCTGAAGTACACCCGATCAGGCGGGGTTACCCCTGAACCCCGCAGGGTTCCCTGGGACATAACCTGGGGATCGGCCAGGGAGTCGAATGCCTGCCAAAACTCCGGTATAGCTCCTCCGGTAAACAATGTATCGGTAGTAACAGCCTGCTGCTCTACCCTAAAGGGGGCACCGTCATTGGCGCCCAACATAGTATCCAGCATAAGCCGCATGGCTACGCTGTGGGAAACAGAATCCTCATTGGTCAAAGTATAGGCAATCCGGGCTGTATCTTGCAGACCAGTGGTGCTGCTTCGGGTAAAGCTGAGGATCTGCTCCGCTTTCACCGGCCCTAGTTTATATACAGTGCTGATGGCATTTCCCTGGATAACTTCGGGTCCTGAGATCAGCTCCCCGAATGGTCCTTGTCTTCCAGCGGAGGTCTGTGTCGGACCGCCAAATACATAGTTGCGACCGTCTATTTGGATCGTGGTGTAAGAAGTCCAAGGATCGGCCATGCCGTAAACTAAGGGTTTGTTTTCATCACCGATCCGGTCAGGATCTCCGCCGGTGGTGTTGATGGAGAACCGGCCGGTGTTTTCTTCGCCTCCGTTGACAATGATGGAAATGTATTCATTGGCGACAATGATATTGCTGCCGACGTTACCTTCGACCATAGCCCGGGCCTTCTCTACTTCACAGCTAATCAACATGACCGCAGCCAGGGCAATTGCCAACCAGCGCCGCATTAATCACCAGCCCCCTAACTGTAGTATCGTTTCATTGGCGATCTATCGAGGAGCCACTACTCGTTCCGGACATACCTGACACCATCGTAAAGAATCGATACCCTAAACTCCGGCGGACCGCTGAAGGAGACAGTTACCGTCAGAATATAATCCTCCAGCAGCGGCTCCATTCGCCATCCGTTCTGGATAGTTAAGCTTGCTACCTGGTCTAGGCTTGCTGCCCCGGAAGACTGGATGATGTCAATCCGGGTTGCTCTAGTAGACCCCTTGGGGACATAGGCATCCAGCTTCACAGTGCCTGCCAAGCCCTCGTTAATTGCATTCTTGGGGTACTGAATCCGGCCACCGCCTGCTACCAGAGTGCTTGCCGCCGGCAGTGGAGGCAGTGGCGGTGGCGAAGGTGGTGTCGGTTCTGCCTCTTCATCGCTTTCTGTCTCGGATGAAGAACCGCCTGGTTCGCCGGCAGGGGCAGAATCGCCTCCAGCCATGACAGCATCTTGACCTTGCTCGCTGGTCAGGATTTGCTCCCCATTGCTGTCAGGCTGCGATAGAGCCTCTTCACTGGCTGCCGGATCCGGCTCAGGTTCAGGCTCAGGCACTACCCTGGTGTCAGGAGTCTTAACTTCCTCTTGGGGAGCCGGGGTCGTCTCCTGCGGCTTTGGTGCTGGCTCCGGTTCAGTCTTGGTTACCTCGGCCTTGGCAGTTTCAACCGGTTCCGGTTCTTCCTTCGGTGGCGTGGGTTCCTGACGACGGGGAGTTTGCTGCTGCGGCTGCTGCCTGACCGCTTGGGTTCTAGGCGCTGGCTGCTGGACCTCTACGGGTACAACAGAAATAATACCGCCGCCAGGACCTGCAAAAAGGCCGGGTCCAACCGCAAATTCCCAGCGGGGAAAGACAAAGAACAGCATTGCGTGAAGGATAAGCGAAATCAAGACAAAGGCTCCAAAGGAGCGGTCTGACTCATCTCCTGTATACATTGCCACACCACCTCCCCTCGGATTTGGCTGACGCCAAAGGGTGTACCATGCTACCTGCCCCGGGGTTCAACTGCAAGGCCAAAGCGATATCCTCCCAGCTGCCGAACAACATCCATTACTTGAACTATATAATCATAGCGAGCCTCCCGGTCAGCTTTAATGACGACAAAAAGGTCCGGCCTTTTCTCCAATGCTTTGCCGACCTCTGACCTTAGAGTATTACTACTGACCTGACGCTCACCCAAGAACATCCGTCCATCTTTAGCTACAGAAATGGTGATCTGGCTGCTGGCTTGTCTGTCCCAACTTGCCGCCTTGGGCAGTTCAAGATTCAATCCTGCTGGATGGGTCTTAAAGGTCGTAGCCAGCATGAAGAACACCAAAACAGAAAAAATAATATCAACCAGCGGCACTATTTGAATCGTTGGCTTTTTGTTGCGGACAGAGCGGCGGGCTATCATCACACATCACCCCTCGCCTCAAAGATGGCCAACAGCTCCGAAGAGCGTTTGTTGATATCAACCACTAGGCGGTCGATTAATCCCGAAAGGTAAGAATAAATCAGAGTACCCGGAATGGCGATTACTAAGCCGGTTGCAGTTGTAATTAGGGCTTCTGCAATTCCTGTGCTTAAGGCAAGGGTATCATCTAAGCCGCCAACCGCTGAAATCACTTGAAAACTATTGATAATACCTGTTACTGTACCTAAGAGACCAAGCAACGGTGCAGCGGTGATGATTGCATCGAGAAGTCCCAGCCGGCGTTCCATACGGAAGACCTCTTCATAGGCCACTTCTTCCAAGCGCTCTCGGATAAACTGCTTGTCCTTATCATAATGGGCTATCCCCGCCGCCAGTACAGCCGCAACCGGGCCTCTGGTTTTCTTTGCTATCTGGATAGCTTCCAGGATTTTGCCTTGCTGAAGAGCCAGTTTAATGTCATCCATCAAATCCTCTGTATCTACTCGACAGCGAAGCAAGTAGACCAGCCTTTCGAGAGAGACAGCTACCATCAATACAGAGCAAAGCAGCAACGGGATCATTACCGGGCCGCCCCGAATGATCAAATCCAGCATTCTATATACCTCCACTCCGTCCCACATTCATTGGGTAAGACTATTCGACAATCAGGTACCATATCCTTCCTGGCTATTCCCTTGAGAAACTCCCACGAGAATTTCCTCTAAAGGCCTACGTGCTTCCCTGATTTTCCCCTCTTGGCATTTTCGACAAGGCAAGAGACAACTCCTGCCGTCAAAAGTCCATCTGAAACAAAGAAAGACGTGGATATGAATAGGGAAATGTCCCCAGGATATGCTACCATCAAGATGCTTTTCGACGGGAGATGGGATCTATAATGGATAGGGAATTAGAAGCAGTTCGGGATCGAGCCATGGACCAGCTCAAGCATGATTTAATAAAAGAGATGGGCTTGTGGGACCTAGTGCAGACCGAAGGCTGGGGAGCACTGCCGGCCAAGGACTGCGGCCGTATCGGTGGGAAGATGGCAACGAGGCTCAGCCCCAACATCCTCCGGAAAATAGCTGACATGAGCCAAACACAGGGCAAGTAGGAAGCGGGCTGTTGATGGCAACAAAAAAGGCGGTGACCCTGTCGTCTACCGCCCTGGGGATCTTCTCAGCCTGCCAAGAGCCTGTACTGGGGATGAATTTCATAAAATTCGTCTCTTAGGATGCGCATCAAATAGATTTCCCTCAGCTCCTCGGAACTCCGTGTTCGAATGAGCTTACCCTCTTTCTTAAATCCGGCCTTCTCATAACAGCGAATCGCAGGGCGATTGGTGCTGGCGACACGCAAGTATACGCGGGAAAGCTTCATTTCACCAAAGGCATAACACAGGAGGGCTGTAACGCTCTCCAATCCATAACCTTTTCCCCGATAATCACCTTCGCCGATGCGGATTCGAAGCTCTGCATCGCCGCTGCGCCAGGCAATGTGGTCTAACTCAATATCACCGATGGGAACTCCATTTCGGGTGGTAATTACCAGCCGTCGGATATGGCGGTTGCTGCGCTGTTTTTCATACCACTCCTGACAATCCGCCAGGGTTTCAGGATAACCATCATCCTCCATATAATGTCCTACTTCTGGGTCCTTGGTCCATTTAACTATCTCGGGAAAATCCGACGGCATAATCGGCCGGAGGATGATCCTCTCCCCTTCAATTTTCATGTCTGCTGCCACCTCTTTGCCTACAGCATCTGCTGCGTTGTTTAAGCCGCGAAATCTGGTTCGTCTACAGTTACTAGCGGGCGATTCCTAAGTTAAGGCTTCTACTTAGATTTCTACTTAATCAGAGCCTAACCTTTAGGCAATAGCAGCCAGTCATGCCACGTGACAGCAAAGGTGACAACTATTCCATCAGGGACTCCCGCAGTAGGCCGGTAATCCGTTTCTCCAGTCTTGATACCTGCCCTTGGGAAATCCCCAGCATTTCCGCCACTTCAGTTTGGGTTCGCTCTTGTATAAAACGCAGGACCACAATGGCCCGATCCCTGGGGGACAGCTCCTCACAAGCCTGCTTCAGGGCGTAGTTTTCTATCCACGTGTCCGATTCCGGCTCTACTCCCAGCTTGTCTTCCAGATGAAGGGCGCTTTCACTGTCTTCGTGAATGACTTCGTGGATGGATAGTATAGGAGCCACTGCCTCCAAGGCCTCAACTACTTCCTCCCGCTCCATGCCCAGTAAGTCACCGATTTCCCCTGGGGTTGGCGCTCTGCCCAAGCGCTGCTCCAAACTATCCCTTGCCCTGATGGCTGCCGCGGCTTTCTCCCGCAAGGTACGGCCAAGCTTAATAGCCCCTTCCTCCCGGAGAAAGCGGCGGATTTCCCCCATGATCACCGGCACCGCATAGGTGGAGAATTGAACACCGTAGGAAAGATCAAAGTTATCAATTGCTTTGACAAGTCCGATGCAGGCTACCTGGAACAAATCATCAAGTTCTCCTCTGCCGCTGAAGCGCTGAGCGATGGACATGGCCAGCCGCAGGTTGGCCTCAATCAGCTGCTCCCTTGCTTCAGCATTGCCAGCCTGTGCTTCAGCCAGCAGGCTCTGGACTTCCTCTGAGGTTAAGCTCAAAGCTGGAGGCAGTTGGATCTTGCCTGAAGGCTCTTGCATAGTGCTCTCTCCCTAAGAATGCACTCGGGCCTGAGTCGGTGACTTGATCATGAACAAAGAGGTTCCTCTACCCGGCTCTGAATCGATCTCCAGCTTGTCCATGTATTCCCGTACAAAGACAAGACCCAGCCCCATTCGTTCTTCCGGTTCTGTGGTAAAAGCTGGTTCCAAGGCCTGTTCTACATCGGCTATACCGCGCCCCTCGTCCTTCACCGTTATTTCCAATCGATCATTGGTCAGCCGGCAGGTAACGGTGATCTCGCCCTCCGTGCCCTTATAGCCGTGGATCACCGCATTGGATACCGCTTCCGATACTGCAATCTTGATCTCATCAAGTTCATCGAGGGTAAACTCCAGCTGTGATGCGAAGAGAGCAACAGCGGTTCGGGCAAAACCTATGTTGGCCGCCTTGCTGGGAAACCGCATTACCACCTTGTTTTCGACAGTTTCCATCATCATCTTCCCCCAATCTGAGCCAGTGCTTGTTCTTCAGTATCGGCAAACTGCATAATCCGTTCCATGCCGGCCATTCTCAGCACCCGCCGTACTGGATCCACAGCCTTAAGGGCTACCACTTTCCCTGCCCGGGCTTGAATCTGTTTGTACCGCCCCAAGAGAACTCCGAGACCTGAACTGTCGATAAAGTCAACATTCTCCAGATCCCAAATCAAGTGATGAACCTTGGAATTCTCCGCCAAGGCCGCGTCCACCCGTTCCTTGACCTCAGCAGCCGTAGCTAGGTCCAGCTCGCCTCCTAAAGATACAATCAATGCCCTTCCCTTCCGCCTAATCTCTATATCCACCCTCTGCCCCTCCAAAAATTAATGCAACCAAAGCAACTGCAATAAAAGTTAGGTGTCCGTTAAATGTATTTTCACGCACATCTGATAAATTCCTGCTAGACAGCTAAACCGTTGCTGCAAGTCGCAGCAAGCAGTCCAGCCAAAAGCAGAAAGAGGAGCCTCTAAGCTCCTCTTTGCACTTAACTGCCTTATGGGCACTATTAGTTGCAGTAATTATGCCCTGTCAAGGACCTTGGTCCCAGGTTATCGATTAGGCGATTGGCCCGGCACGATGCTTTGCAGCAGCCGTTTGGACATTCTAAGCAGCATTTGAACTATATTGGCCCTTTCCACATCACTGTCAGCCACTATTTCCACTCTGGCAATCTCCATGCCGCTGCGTTTTACCACCAGCTCACCTAAAACTTCGCCTTTCCGTAAAGGCGCAACCAACTCTTTTTTCCAATCAATTTCCCGGGTCAATTCTCCTTGACTGCCCCTGGGCACGCCCACGGTAAGTTCTTCTACAGTACTGACAGACACCTTTTCTTCTTTACCCCATGAAACCACCGCCTCCCCCAGGGGTTCCCCCGGCCGGGCAATAGTTACCGGCTCATAGGTGCGAAAACCGTAGTCCAGCAAGGTCACAGTGTCCTTTCTGCGAGCCTCCTTGGTAGGAGCACCAAGGACCACTGAAATCAGCCGCATGCCGTCTCGCTCTGCTGTGGCCGCTAAACAGAAACCCGCTTCTGATGTCATGCCGGTCTTAATGCCGTCTAAGCCCGGATACCCGTAGCGTCTACCGGACTGCAGAACCCGGTCAAGGAGCTCATTGAGGGTATATAGGTGGGGTTTGCCCGTGGTGTCGGGACGCATGGTATATTCATGGGTCGACACCAGCTCAATCAGGTGGGGAACCCGTACGGCATGGCGGGATAGCAGTGCCAAATCATAGGCAGAGGAGTGGTGCTCTGCATCCAAGCCCAGGGTCCTGGGGGGCAGTCCGCTGGCATTGCTGAAAACTGTATTCTTCATCCCCAGCTCCTGTGCCCTGCGGTTCATCTCGGCTGCAAAATTTGCTTCAGAGCCTGACAAATACTCCGCTACAGCGACAGCGGCGTCATTTGCAGAACCCACTGCAATGGCGTAGAGCATGTCTTTCATCGTCATTTGCTCTCCGACTTCCAGCCAAATCTGGGAGCCTCCCATATTGGCAGCATATTCACTGGTGGTAACTATATCATCGAAAGAGGCCTTGCCAGCTTCTATCGCCTCTAGTGCCAGCACTAAGGTCATTATCTTGGTGATACTTGCCATGGGAAGAGGAAGATGCATGTCTTTTTCGTATATCACCTCGCCTGATCTGGCCTCCATAAGGACAGCTGCCTTTGCCGAGATGTCGAGTTCTTGGCCCCGGACTGGCACGACACCAAGGGTGCTAAGGCAGAGTGCAGTCAGCAAGATGATAGCGGCGGTTCTCTTCTGGACAAATGGCAATTGAATCCCTCCTCTGCCATATCTCTTCTGCATTCTTTCTTCTGCTGCTACATTTTATAAGCTATGTCTTGGCGGCTGTGGTTATGCCGGGACTTACCTGGAAACACGAGCCAAGATCAGAGAAAGGGGCTTAGTCGGGAGATCCCCTATCTCAATGGAAGCCTCTACCTTTCCAACAGCAGTTTCAACTACTTCAGGGGTAGGTCCATAGACCTTTGCTATCACCTGTCCTGCTTCGATTTTATCGCCTACCTTCACCATTATTTCTAAACCTGCACTTAGGTGAATGTCGTCCTCTATCCGCTGCCTGCCAGCACCCAGCTCCATGGCAATTAAGCCGATCTTCTTGGTGTGTATGCGGGTGACATAACCAGATTTCGGCGCAACAGCATCTGAACATACCGGTGCCTGAGGCAGAAGTCCAGGCTCTTCGATAATCGTGGGATCACCGCCCTGCGCTGCAATCATTGCCCGGAATTTTTCTATCGGCAGACCCTTCTCCATGACCTCCACCAGCAGGTGCCGGCCTTCTTCGGGGGTGTTTGCTTTCTCTGCCTGAACCAACATCTCGGCTCCCAAGGCCAAGCAGAGTTCAGTCAAATCCTCAGGACCCGCTCCCTGGAGGGTAGCGATGGCTTCCCGGACCTCCAGGGCATTGCCGACGGCATAACCCAAGGGCTGATCCATATTGGTGACTAAGGCTGTAGTGCGGCGTCCGGTCTTGGCTCCGATATCCACCATGGTCTCTGCCAAGAGCTTCGCCCTAGATAGCTCCTCCATGAAGGCTCCGCTGCCTGCTTTCACATCTAAGACGATGCGGCTTGCTCCAGCGGCTATCTTCTTGCTCATAATGGAGCTGGCAATCAAGGGGATGGAATCTACCGTGGCGGTTACATCCCGGAGAGCATACAGCTTCTTATCAGCCGGCACTAGATTGCCGGTCTGCCCCACAACGGCAAGTCCAGCTTCTTCAACAGCTCGAATAAACTCCGTTCTGGTCAAATCGAAGCGAAATCCCGGGATGGAACTCAGCTTGTCCAGGGTGCCGCCGGTATGTCCCAACCCGCGCCCCGACATCTTGGCTATTTTGACTCCGGCTGCCGCAACCCACGGAAGCAGTACTAAGGTGGTCTTATCCCCTACTCCCCCGGTGGAGTGCTTGTCTACCAGTTCGTCTCCAAACTCCGGCCACGTCAGTAATTCTCCGGAGTCGACCATGGCCATGGTAAGTTCTGCAGTGGCTTCTGCGCTCAGTCCCTTGAAGTAAACAGCCATACACCAGGCCGCCATCTGGTAATCTGGTATGCGGCCCTCTGTATATCCATCGATCAGGAATCGAATTTCCTCCCGGGAAAGCCCAAGGCCGTCCCGGGTCTTGGTAATGATATCATACACCCTCACGGCATTCACCCTTCCCCTTTACTCTAGCCTGGCGGCCAAGAGATTCCAAAAACTGGTGCCTGGTCCCTCCCAAGAAAGGCCGAAGAATTCGGTGATGGATGCACCTACATCGGCAAAGGTCTGCCGGACTCCAACGGGAATACATCCGGTGAGGCGTTTACTGGTCACCAACAAAGGCACATACTCCCGGGAATGATCTGTACTCTCTGTTGTTGGATCGCAGCCGTGATCCGCGGTAATTATGAGAAGATCACTGGGAGCCAGCTTTTCCAAAATAGGTTCCAGCTTGGAATCCAGCTCCTCAAGGCCCCTGGCGTAGCCTTCTGCATCGTTCCTATGTCCCCACAGTGTGTCAAAATCAACAAAGTTGGCAAAGATGAGGCCCTCATCCCGCAGCTCATCCATGGCCTCAAGCACTGCTTCCTGAACCTCATTGTTGTTGTGGGCCGGAAAAGCCTTGGTAATACCTCTGCCTGCGAAAATATCGGGAATCTTGCCGATGCCGTAAACAGCATAGCCGGCCTCCTTCAGGCGATCCAGTACGGTGGGTCTTACCGGAGGCAAGCTGAAATCCCGGCGGCGATCGGTCCTTTGAAAGGCACCGGGTTCCCCGATAAAGGGCCTGGCTATGACCCGACCAACTCCATGCTCACCCTGCAGCAGTCCTCTGGCTATTTCACAGAGCTCATACAGCCTGTCCAAGCTGATGACCTCCTCGTGGGCTGCAATTTGGAACACGCTGTCTGCCGAAGTGTAGACTATGGGGAAGCCTGTTGCCATATGCTGTTTCCCCAGCTCTTTAATAATTTCAGTGCCGGATGCCGGCTTGTTCCCTAGAACCCTTGTGCCGATCAGCTCTTCAAAGGCGCTGATTATTTCCTCGGGAAACCCATTGGGATAGACCGGGAAGGGCCTGTCTAGAATAACTCCCATTATCTCCCAATGACCGGTGGTTGTATCCTTGCCGGGAGACTTTTCTGCCATTTTGCCCCACGCTGCCTTGCAGGCTTTGTTGGGATTAACCCCTGTGATGGGCACGATGTTGCCCAGTCCCAATTTCTCCAGGTTAGGCAGATGAAGCCCTCCCACTGCCTCAGCCACATTGGGCAAAGTAGCACTTCCTTCATCGCCGTATTCTGCGGCATCCGGCAGCTCGCCAACTCCTACGCTGTCTAAAATCAAGACTATGATTCTGCGCTTGTCCATACTGTCCACCCCTGGTCCCAGAATCCCTAGGGGCTGGTGTCCTCCTCTCTATCAACGTCTAGACACCGTTCTTCCAGCAGTACCCCTTTTGATTAATTATAGCCCCAAGGTTAGAGTCCCTTGCAGTGAATGAAGGCATCTGACTGCTTGCCATCATACCATTGACACTTCTGTAAACACTTCTAGGCCGCCGGCTGGTTACCTGCTCCAGGACCGCCCTGGATTTTTACCACCAAGCCGCAAAGAAAGAAGCCGCAAGTGATACCTGCGGCTTATCCAGGAGTCTGCAGCTTGAAGGCAAGAACTCCTCCGGCAAGATGGGCGGTTCGGTCTCTTCCTTGTCAACTCTGGGCCAACCGCTGATTAGCCAAAGGGCGAGGATGATAATCACCAAAATGATCAGCGGTTTGGCAACTGCCCTTAGGCGCCGGCCTAATCCCCGCAAGGAGATCACCCAAATCACCGCTATCCCCCATTTCACCCAAAAATCTTGGAGAACTACTGCCGGAGCGGTTGACTAAAGGTAACGGGATGCCGTTTCAATAAGTGTCGGTGTGACGAAGGTCTCCACCAGGGTCGCTGCGCCCATTAATCCACATGCTCCAATTGTCAGCAGGGTGGTTCGGAAAAATTGCTGGTACATGTTGATGTCCCGGCGTCCCATAAGGGTTCGCAAAGCAGACCAGGAAAAACTCAAGGATGCACCGCCGGCCAAGATGATGGCCGGGACCACCAGGAGATTATGTGGAACCACCGATACAACTGCCAAGGCAATGCCTTTGAAGACCATTTCCTCCACCATGAAACCTACGGTAAATCCCAAAACAAAGCCCCGCAGGAAGAGTAGGGCCAGAACGAAGGGTGCTCCCAATACCGATAAGCCCAAAAGCCATATCAGCCCTACAGTCTTGGTAACGTTTTGAACAAAGGTCTGGCGGACAGCGGTGGGTGAGCCGGCGGCTTCAGTTTCGGGAAAGGCTTCAAAGAAGGTCTGAATATAGCCTGCCAGATCATTTCGCTGTTCGGCACTTAGGGCTTTGACGGCAAAGGCGCCGCTGATGGTACCCATGATAAATACTACAAGAACAAACATATATGCGGCAGTGCGGCGGCGAAAATAGCCTTGGAAAGCTCCCCGTACTTGTCTGGCCATGGCAGTGCCTCCTCTTTGCCCCGACTGCAATTCCCTTCTTGTCACACCATCCTTATGCGTTTTTTGGGCGCTTTATGCTAGGGAGTTACAGCAGGTGGGAAACATCATTGACGCTGACCAATTCAAGATCCTCAAGATTAGTGCCTTGGACAATGCTGATGCCGCCGTTGTCCAAAATGTGCTGGGGGTGACTCTGACCTTCAATCCACGCCAAGAGCGCCCGCAGAAGCCCGCCGTGGGATACTACGATTCCCGTCTGCCCTGGATATTGGGTCAGTACCCAATCCAAGGCCTTGATGCTCCTTTCCCTCAATTCTGCCAAGGTTTCACCGCCGCCGGGGGCGGCCGACATGGGGTCTTCCCTGGTCTTCTGCCATTCTTCAGGATACAGCTCCTGAATCTCAGCTCTGGTCAGGCCCTCCCAGCGCCCGTAATTCCGCTCCCGCCAGAGGAGACAGCTGATTACCGGAAGCGCCAGTTTACGCCCTATGGGGGCTGCTGTGTCCAGGGCCCGGGTCAGATCACTGCTGATTATGAAACTGGCCTTTACCTCAGCTAGATGCTCCGCCGTCCGCTCCGCTTGCTCGCGGCCTTTATCGGTCAGGGGGATGTCTGTCTGCCCTTGGTATCGCTTTGCTTGGTTCCACTCAGTCTCGCCATGCCTGACGAGATAGATCGTAGTCATTTCATCGACTCTCCTTCAGCATTCCTGGTGGTTCTTGACGCGGCCGTAACGCCCACCCCCGCCCTCGGCTAGAGCAAGACGCCCTTCCCTGGCAGCAGCGATGTTTTCAGCCACCTTGGTTCCAACCACATCCTCCAGCTCCCCAAGGGATGTTCCGTGGAGTATCTCCATCTCGGTGCCGAAGGCCTCCAGAAGCTTATTTAGGGTTTTCTTGCCGACACCGGGAATGAACTCCAAGGGAACTTGGTGAATATAAGGAGGACGGTTTGGGGGATGTACGGGTTCATTTTCATCGGCGATGGCGGTGATGCGATCCAGCACCCCTACAACGACCTTATCGCTGTCACACCTGCTGCATTGATAAACCGGGGGAGCACCCTCAACTACCCTTTCACACTTAAGGCAAAAGGTCCGGTGATACTTGCCCAAGCGTGGCTCTAGACCGTAATTGGCCAGAATTATGTTTTCCGGGTCACCAGCAAGTGCTTTGCAAAAATGGGCAAAGTCAGGTTTTATCAGCTTTAGCTTGTTGTATTCCCGGGCAATTTTGGGAAGGGAATGGGCATCTGAATTGCTCAAAAACCGTACATTGGATAATTCATGGATTCTATCAGCCAAGTAGGTATCGGAACTTAACCCCAGCTCCAAGGCAGTAAAGTCTACGCCAATTTCAGCTAAGCGCCTTACGCAGTTGCCGTAAACGCTCTTGAAGGGGGTGAAGGCATGGGCCGGCAAGAAAATCCCTGAAAGTTCACGTACTACGAACTCATTGACTTCCTGAATCTCGAGACTAGCCCGCTGAGAGCTCAGGGAAATATTGGTAATAGCCCCAGATAAGAATTGGCTTAGCTCCTCCATGGTCTTCAAGGAAGGGGTAAAGGCGAGGAAATGGGCACTTCCTCCTTGAGGTCCCCCGAGCTCAATCTCTGCCCCTAGAAGCAGGGTGACCTTCCCCAGATAATCCAAGCCTCCACCTGGAAGAGCTGTCAAGTCGCCTCTATCAACCAATGCCCGAAGGTCAGCCAATACAGCTGGAGAAGCGCAGTCGACGATGCCGGCGATTTGTATTCCTTTGCGTTCTGAGCATTCCTTTAGTATTCCTTCTACAGTTAAGGCGGGTGAGGCAGTAATTTTCACCGGAGCTCCGCACCCGGCCCGGCCGATATGGATGTGCAAGTCAGCAAAAAAGATCAATAAAAATACCTCCTGGTTCCAAGACAAGGCTGCAGTTGGACGAAGCCTTTGTGCTCCTTCAATTGCTACATCCACTGCAAAATACCAAAAAGGCGCCATACCTGTCAAGGCAGTGTTTAGCAGAAACCTGCCGCAACAGGATGACGCTGGTTCTCCTGTGCTGATTCGATCATCACTTATTTTTGTCTAATAGCCACCGGGCTGCCAGCCACCCCGCGGCCCCGCCGGCCCGGAAAAAGGCTGGGTCATCTGACGGCCTCCTTCCCATGGAGGTGACCTCCACCTGGTATTCTTCAAGGAGCTCTAGGGTTCGGTCTTCTTGTATCCAGTAGATATGGTGGCGGCGGTCAAGACCTAGCTCCTCTATCTGCTGCTGCAGGTGCATGCCTTCATCGCCTCCTAATTGGGGCAAAGGAAGGTGACAGGCAGTATGGCAGAGCCGCATAAGGACAGTGCAGGTGTGGTGGCTTAAACCGTAGTGGCGCGGCCGCTTGTCTGCCAAACTAATCCTAGGCACTGCGATTGCCCTTCCCCCTAAAGAATTGACGGCATCTAGAATAGGAGCTGTTTCCAGGGCTGTTGTGCCAAAGAGTGTTCCAGTACCCACAACCCCAGGCCCCATGGCGACGACGCAGGCGTCTGCCTTGGCAGCGTGCTTTGCTGCTAGAAGTCCTGAATAGATGTTCACGGCTTCGAGATCACCGCCAAAGGCATGCCCAACAGTAATGGCCATAGTGATCAGACCTTTTTCTTTAAGGGACGCCGTCAGTTTGCTGAAAGCCAGCGGCAAAGCAGCGCCGTCGGTCATCAGGTATGCCAAGCGGGTTGGCCCCGGGGCGAAATGGTTAAATACCACAGCTATCGGTGCGATCAGACTGTGGAGGCTTGCTACCATGACCGGCATACCGGCCAGGGAGTCAGCTTCTTGGAGTGTTGAGTGATATGGGCTCTTTTCTTCTTCCACTGACAAAGTGGCTAGCTGCAGGGGTGTATACCGAAGTTTCATGATATGACCGTTTAATTTGGGAGAATGCTTTGCCTTAAGGGGCTCTTTAACGCGCTGTTGGGGAATAGAGCTGATGACAAAGTGTACCCCGCCGGTTCCCAAATCTAAATCAACCGCGGTGGTGTTAAGCTCCACCAAATCTCCCGGGGAAACATCTCGGCTAAGCTGCCGGTAATTAACGGCGGAGATTAACTCACCTTCGATTTCTACTTCCAGTTCTTGAATATGTACAGTGGTTTTATTGACTTTATTCACCTTGCCCCAGGTTCGGTTGAGCATAGTTATCCCTCCGAACCGCCCTAGCGGTAGTGAAAAACATTGCCTTAACTAGAATTGCCGTGAACGGCGGGAAAGATGCGGATAGCACAGCTAGAGCGTGGATATTCTCGAACATCCTATGCCAATCTGCGGCAATGGAGAAGGGCATACCCTAGGGCCTGGAAAACTAGCCAAAAAAATAAAATTCCGCTGGGTGGGGATCCCCGCGGAAACTTGCAGTACTATTTTCCAACAGCCTCCTGCCTTATCTAACCGTTACTTACTCGTGTAGGTTCTGCATATCCAGATAACCGGATATGCAGACCTTTCCGCCGATTTTGCCGGTAATCAGCCGCTTAGGATCGCGGCCGCTTTCCCCGGCCGTTGCGGCCCCTCTTGTTCTCAGTTACCTCCAATGCTTCGGGACGGGCCAGATTGATTCTACCCATACGGTCAATTTCGATTACCTTTACGGTAACAGTCTCTCCAACCTGGACCACATCTTCCACTTTGTCTACCCGGCCTTTGGCCAGCTTCGAGATATGGAGCAGCCCTTCCTTGCCTGGAAGCAGTTCCACAAAGGCACCGAAGTCCACGATTCGCTTCACCGTTCCCAAGTAAGTTTCGCCTACCTCCACATCCTTCACCAAGAGCTCAATCATCTTTTGAGCCCGGTCCCCTGCTTCTTGGTCGGTGGCAGCTACATAAACCCTGCCGTCATCTTCTATATCAATGGTGACACCAGTTTCGTCGATGATCTTCCTGATGGTCTTGCCCCCTGGGCCGATGACATCCCTGATCTTGTCCACAGGAATCTCCATAGTGAAAATCCGGGGAGCGTAGGGTGACAACTCCTCCCTGGGACGCTCGATGATCTCCAGCATTTTCCGGAGAATGTACATTCTCCCTTCCCTGGCTTGAGCCAAGGCCTGCTGCAGGACGTCCCAGATAACGCCTTGGATTTTGATATCCATCTGTAAAGCGGTAATGCCCCGTTCCGTTCCAGCGACTTTGAAATCCATATCTCCCAAGGCATCCTCCATACCCTGGATGTCGGAGAGAATGGAAAACTCATCGCCGTCTTTGACCAATCCCATGGCGATGCCTGCCACTGGGCGCTCAATGGGAACACCGGCATCCATGAGGGCCAGGGTACTGCCGCAGACGCTGGCCATGGAGGAAGAGCCGTTGGATTCCAAGACCTCTGACACCAAGCGGATGGTATACGGGAATTCTTCTTCTCCAGGAATCATCGGCAGAAGCGCCCGTTCCGCCAAAGCACCATGACCGATCTCCCGGCGGCCGGGACCCCGTATGGGACGGACTTCACCGACGCTAAAGGACGGGAAATTGTAATGGTGGATATAGCGCTTGCTGTCTTCGTAACCTAGATCATCCAGGAGCTGTTCATCGGACTTGACGCCCAGTGTACAGGTTGTGAGAACCTGGGTCTGCCCCCGGGTAAAGACAGCCGATCCATGGGCCCTAGGCAAGATGCCCACTTCACAGGTTATCTGCCGAATCTCATCCAATCCTCGGCCATCGGGTCTTCGCTTTTCATGGATAATCATGTTTCGGACGATTTCCTTAATCAAGGCTGCAATCACCCGATCAAGGGCCTGTTCCTTTTCAGCAAAGACCTCTTCTCCAAATTCCTCCAAGTACTCTGCGTGGAGGGTCAGACGGACATTGTCCACATCTTCTTCCCGACTCAGCTTATCAGCGTTGCGCAGGGCTTCCTGAAGTCGGGCTGTTCCCCTTTCCCGCACCCACTGGTCCACGTCAGCATCAATGTCCGGTAGCTCAAATTCCTTCTTGGGCTGTCCAATCTGTCTAACTATTTCCTCTTGAAATTCCACCAGAGTTATTACATATTGGTGCCCAAACTTGATGGCCTCAAGGACAATCTCCTCAGGGACTTCATTGGCCCCTGCTTCCACCATGGTCACCGCATCTTTGGTGCCGGCGACAACTAAGTGGAGATCGCTTTTCATCTGCTGCTCATAGGTGGGGTTGATGACAAACTCGCCGTCGACTCGGCCGACGATGACGCCGCCTACAGGTCCGTTGAAGGGAATATCGGAGATGGATAAGGCAGCGGAAGCTCCTACGAGGGCCGTAATGTCAGGAGCATTGTCTTGGTCTACGGAGAGAATTGTAGCCACAATCTGGACATCGTTGCGCATACCCTCGGGAAACAGTGGTCTCAAAGGGCGATCAATCATCCTTGCTGCGAGAATAGCTGCTTCACCGGGACGACCTTCCCGGCGTCCCCAGCCGCCCGGCACCTTCCCAACTGCATACATTCGCTCTTCGTAGTCAACCAACAAAGGGAAAAAATCTATACCCTCTCGAGGTTCTTTGGACATGGTAGCTGTCACTAGTACTACGGTATCCCCATAGCGCATAAGTACGCTGCCGTTGGCCTGTTTTGCCAGGGCGCCGGTCTCGACGGTTAGTGTTCTCCCTCCCAGTTCCAGCTGAAATTCCTGTTTCATTCTTCGTACCTCCTTAGGGTTCAATGGCCACTCTCGCCCGGCATTGACTCGTTCCTCCTGATCAAGTGTACCGGCCGTTATGATAAGTATCTTCTTGTTTTCCCACGGGCATTCCAGCCCGGGAAAGTCAGAGTGGTCATGTGAAGAAGGAGCGGGGTTACCGCTCCTTCACTTACGATTACCCTCGTATGCCGAGTTTGGCGATAAGGGTTCGATACCGTTCAATGTCTCGTTCCCGAAGATAGTCAAGCAGCCCTTTTCTCTGACCAATCATTTTCAGCATGCCCCGTCGGGAATGGTAGTCCTTCTTGTGTACCTTGAGGTGCTCAGTTAGATCACTGATCCTCTTGGTGAGAATCGCTATCTGCACCTCAGGTGATCCAGTATCAGAGTCGTGGAGCTTATACTCATCGATGATTTGACGCTTGATATCTTTGTCCAGAGCCACTAACTTCACCTCCTATACTTGAAATCCCCCCAGCCCAGAACGGCGTTGGAGGAGTTCGCCGAACCGAGTCAAGGGTTCCAAACACCGTATTCACTATATCATAAAGCTTAGAGGCTGTAAATCTTTTCTGCAGGGGCAGAGCCGCTCTTGCTTTCTACGCCGGTTTGGAAGAGTCTGCGGGCATTCTGGATATCCCAGGCAACTTGCCTTTGCAGTTCCTCGCTGCTGGCGAATTTTTGGATAGGGCGAAGATACCGGTGGAATGAAACCTCTAGCTCTTTGCCGTAATAAGCTGCCTTATGGTCCAGCACATGCACTTCTACTGCCCGGACCTTTCCATCAAAGGTTGGTTTCATGCTGATACTCAAAACACCTATCAGCTCCTGCCGGCGGGCGGCGAGCTTGCCTCCATCCTCAGCTCCTATCTCCCTCACCGTAACTGCGTAAACTCCATCTTTAGGTATCAGCCGATCTTCATTCACTTCCAGATTGGCGGTGGGAAACCCCAATTTTCTGCCCCGGCCGTCGCCTTGGATAACCGGACCGGCTAGACGGTAAGGACGGCCCAGGAGCTTGCCAGCTGTTTCTACATCTCCTTCTTGGAGCAGCCCCCTAATCCGGGTGCTGGATACTTTTTCACCATCGACAATCACAGAAGGCACTGTGGTCACCGATTGTATCCCCCAGCGGGAGCCTTCTTTCCGCAGGAACTCGGTGGTGCCTCGGCCCTTGTATCCAAAGGTAAAATCCCCTCCGGCCGCTACCGCCGCAACTCCCAGCCGGTCCACTAAAATCTTCTTGATGAACTCTTCAGGTTCCAATCCAGCCAGCCCTTCATCGAAGATCAACTCTACAACAGCTTCGATACCAAGTTCCCACATGTATTGTCTCCGCTCATCCGCTCCTGTCAACAGCGGCGGCACTTCATCTGGCTTGACAATGGAAAGAGGATGGCGGTCAAAGGTGACTAGTGCCGGTGTCAGTCCTAGGGAAGCTCCAAGTTCCACTACTTGGGCTGCAATGGCCTGATGCCCCAGGTGCATTCCATCGAAAAAGCCCAATCCGGCTGCCATCCCTGTATTGAGCGCACTGCTGGTAATTCTGCCATCCCGCCAATAAATCTGCAAACCACACTCACCCCTGGTTCAGGTTCCAACTCTTGTTATTCCGAGGCCGAAGGAAGCAGCCTTACCGGCTGCAGCACTCCACCCGCTTTTCCCCGGGGAGTACGGCCAACCCCTAGAAATCTGCCTTGGCCGTCATATACCCGCAGCAGGCTGGTGGCCATTGGATCTTCTTCGACACTTGCAGTCACTTCAACGTTAACGGGCTCAAGCCACTTCTTTACTTCCTTCACCGGTACAAAGCCGCCGTGACGCAGACGCCTGGCTGCTTTGCCGCTTAGCACAGCTCCAGGGAGATGACCTACTCCCCGATCCATAGGAATCAAGGCTGAGGGATTCGGAAGTGTACTTGCTTCTGTTTTTGCTTTCGTTTTCGGACCCGACTCCATTAGTTCCTCCAATGTGAGGGCATCCTGCAGCGACCAGGGGCCAACTCCTGTTCGAATCAAGAACGACATATGACTCGGCACCTGGAGATATTCCCCCAGGTCTTGGCAGAGAGTGCGGATGTATGTGCCCTTTGAGCACGTAACATCGAAAAGGAATGTGTCTCCATACCCCCACTCTCCCCGGCGCCATTGGCCTACGGGATCAAGTCTAAGAATCTTCACCCGTCTAGCCTTTCTCTCAACTGTCTTTCCCTGCCGAGCCAATTGATAAAGGCGCTGTCCCTGATGCTTCACCGCTGAAACCATAGGCGGAATCTGCTCTATTTCTCCCCGAAAAGCATTAAGGGCCTTAAGCAGCTGTTCATCGGTAAAGGAAAACTCCCAGTCTTCTTTTACTACTTTACCGCCGGCGTCTTGGGTATCTGTGGATTTTCCAAACCAAAGCTCCGCTCGATAAGCCTTGATATGATCCTCCATGTATGGAATCAATCTGGTTGCATTCCCTACACACACTACCAGGATGCCGGCTGCACCCGGGTCAAGGGTGCCTGTATGCCCCACTCGCCTTTCGCCGAGCTGCCGTCTAACGACATTTACCACATCATGGGATGTCATTCCCGGGGGTTTGAGAAGCACCAAAATGCCGTCCATCCTGGTCTTCGCCCCCCTTTCCCCCTGACTGGTTGGAGAAGTCAGATGCCAGCAGGTTGGCGGCTGTCTCCAACACAAGGGCTTTGGCCTCCGGTAACGGCTTGTTAATTGTACACCCTGCCGCGTACATATGGCCGCCGCCCCCAAATAAACCAGCTAGTTTGCTCGCGTCTATATTATCCCGGGAGCGAAAACTAACCTTGGTTCTTTCTGCTTCCAGCTCTCTAAACATAATTGCCAGCTTTACCGTCTTGATCATTCGGGGATACTTAATCAGATCTTCCGACTTCTGACCGCTCCACTGTCTTTCACCGAGCATGGTTCTGGTTACGGTAATCCAGCTCATCTCGCCCCGGGGACTGATCTCCAAGGTGTCCAGAGCTGCCCGCATGAGGTCAACTTCTTCGTAAGCCCTGTTTTCATATAGGTGTACAGCTATCTCGGCAGGGTTTGCTCCACATTTAACCAGTTCACTTGCGATGGACAGTACCCTGCTGTTGGTATTGCTGTAGCGAAAGGTTCCTGTATCCCCGGATAACGCGGCATACAGGTTGACAGCCATGGCCTCGGTCAGGGGGACATGCAGGTACTCAGTGATCAGCTCGTAGATGATTTCTCCAGTGGCTGCAGCCTTTGGGTTAATGTAAAAGGCCTGGCCAAAGCCTGGATTTGTCCCGTGGTGATCAATATTGATTACCGGCACGCCTGACCGCAGGTATGGAACTAGTCCGCCGCACCTATCCGGTTCACAGTCTGCAACAATAACTGCATCCACGGAGGGACTAAGATTCTCGCTGAAAACCTTGCATGATTCTATACCAGGCAGGAAATCAAACCAATCTCCTAATGGGTCAGGAGAAACGCAGACGGCCCCCTTGCCTATCGCCTGCAAAGCCTGCTGGAGGGCCAACCCAGACCCGACGCTGTCGGGGTCCGGGTCGACATGCCAAGTAATTAAGAATTTCTTGTATGCTCTTATTGCTTGAGCTACTTGTTCAAGGGAACCCACCACTATAAATCTTCTCCTAGAGTTGAAGCTGTATCTTGGTCCTCAGAATCAGAGCTCTCCTCCCTGAGCTCTCTGAGAAGCTGGGAGATGCGGGCGCCTCTCTCTATGGATTCATCCCATCGGAAGACAATCTCCGGAGTATGCCGTAAGCGTATCCGTTGGCCGATTTCTGAGCGAATATAGCCAGTAGCCCGCTCAAGTCCCTCCATAGCTGCTCTCTTTGTATCATCGTCCCCTAACACACTTACAAATATCTTAACATGACGGAGATCCCGGGAAACTTCCGCATCTGTCACTGTAACAAAGGCGACCCGCGGATCCTTCATTTTCCGAATGATATCGCTTGCCTCCTGCTTAATCGCTTCCCGGACTCTTTGTACCCGCTGGTGGGTGGCCATATTCCTCATCCCCTTCTTCAGCCCTTAGTGGTGATTATCGGCTAGAGTGTCCGCTTTACCTCCTTGAGGACAAAGACTTCAATTTCATCGCCTTCCTTGATGTCGTTGAAGCGTTCTATGCCGATTCCACACTCATAGCCTTGGGAAACTTCCCTAACGTCATCCTTAAATCGCTTGAGGGAGGAAATCTTGCCTTCATGGATCACTACATTATTGCGCAGCAGCCGCACTTGGGCATTGCGGAGGACCTTACCATCGTCAACATAGCATCCTGCTACAACTCCTACGTTGGGAACCCTAAATGTTGCCCGCACCGATGCTCTTCCCAGAACCTCTTCCACATAATCAGGTTCAAGGAGTCCCTCCATAGCTGCCTTCACATCATCAATCGCGTCATAGATGACCCGATAAGTCCGAATGTCCACCTTCTCCCGTTCTGCCACCCGGCTGGCAATAACATCGGGGCGAACGTTAAAGCCGATGATCACAGCATCGGAGGTAGCTGCCAAGAGGACATCACTTTCGGTTATGCCTCCAACGGCGTCATGGATCACCTTTACCTGCACTTCATCGGTGGACAGGCGTTCCAAAGCCTGACGAACAGCTTCTACTGAGCCCTGCACATCAGCCTTAATGATCAAGTTGAAATCCTTAACTTCACCTTGTTTGATACGCTCAAACAGACCATCGAGGGTGATGGGTGCAGTTCTGCTTAGCTCTGCTGCCCGTTTCTCCTCTTGCTTCTGGGCTGCAATCTGTCTTGCTAGCTTCTCATCCTCAAGAGCCACAAGTTCATCTCCGGCCTCCGGCACATCGGAAAGGCCAACTACCTCCACCGGAGTTGACGGACCGGCTTCTTCCAGACGCCTGCCGGAAGCATCGTTCATGGCCCGCACTCTTCCGGAAACACTACCGGCAATTACGGCATCGCCCACCCGCAAGGTTCCGTTGCGGATCAAGACGGTGGCCACAGGTCCCCGGCCTTTATCCAACTTGGCCTCCACAATGGTGCCCCTAGCTAACCTGTCGGGATTTGCCTTGAGCTCCTGGAGATCTGCCACCAATAGGATCATTTCCAGCAGATCATCTATGCCTTCTTTTCGTAGTGCTGAAATATTTACGCAAACTGTATCGCCGCCCCACTCCTCTGGAACCAGACCCAGTTCAGCCAAGCTCTGTTTTACCCGGTCCGGATTTGCCTCGGGGCGATCCATTTTATTGATGGCAACAATAATAGGCACATCGGCTGCTTGGGCATGGCTGATAGCCTCCCGGGTTTGCGGCATCACGCCATCATCAGCAGCTACGACTAAGACAGCAATATCGGTAACCTGTGCACCCCGGGAACGCATGGCGGTAAAGGCCTCATGGCCGGGAGTGTCTAGGAATGTGATTTTCCGCCCCTCAAGCTCCACCTGATACGCGCCGATATGCTGGGTAATTCCACCAGCTTCCTGCTGGGTTACCCGACTCTCCCGGATGGCATCCAACAGTGTTGTCTTGCCGTGATCTACATGTCCCATAATAGTGACGATAGGCGGGCGAGGCTGAAGCTTTTCAGGCGGGTCCTCAACATCGGCCAAAGGATCCACTGTCTCGATCTCTGGAAGTATTACCTTGAAACCGAGGTCCTCCGCTACTGTAGCAGCAGCCTCCCAGCTGATGCTCTGGGGAACTGTTGCCATTATACCTATGCCCATCAGCTTCTTGATGATGGTGGCAGCGGGGATGCTCATGCGGCTCGCCAGTTCCTTCACAGTAATGCTTTCCGGAATCTCGATCTCCTTAGGCCTTTGCGGAGCAGACTTTGGACTGCGAGAAGAAGGCTGGCGCCTCAAATCTTTCCGGCCCTTCCGCCGATGCCGCCTGCCGGTTGAAGCATCTTCATCATCGGCCGCGATTTGAGCCTGTGCCGCAGCCTTTGAAGGACGTTTAGAGGAGGTCTTAGGCTTTTTCCCATCTGCTTCTGCCTGCATCGTCTTGCTCTGCACCGGCTCCTCTCTCTTTGCCTTTTTCTGTGCCGGTTTTTCTTTCGGTTCTGCTGCCTTGGGCTTCTTTTGCTTCTTATCTTTTTCCTGGGCGAAGTGTTCTCTGACTAGATCGGCCACGTCTTCCTCCAGAGTGCTCATGTGATTCTTGACATCTGCTCCCAGATCTTGCAGAACCTCAACAAGCTGCTTACTTTTCATTTCAAGTTCTTTAGCTAGTTCGTAAACTCGAACCTTTCCCATTAACCATCACCCCTACCTTGGTCCGCGAATTACTCTACTCTTCCATCGTTGCCCTCTGCCTCCGTTTTCCTGGTATTCACAGCCTTCATAATCGCCTGGGCCATTCCGGCATCCTTGACGCAGAGAACTGCCCGGGCAGGTTTGCCAATAGCCGCTCCCAACTGTTCCTTGGTCCCCATGTATATGACGGGAACTCCCTTGGCTGCCTTCTCAAAGGTCGCCTTTGTTCCGGCACTGGCATCGCAAGCCAGCACCACCAACTCTATACGCCTTCGCCGCAAAGCTGCCAGACAGCTGTTGTACCCAGAAATCAAGTTTCCGCTTGCCTGGGCGAATCCCAGCAAACTCAGTGCCTTCACATGACTCTCTCCAGTTCCTCTCTGAGTCTCTCGATAGTTTCCGGGGCGATGGCCACCTCCAGGGCTCTTTCCAGCTGCTTTTTTTTCAATGCCCGTTCCATACAGGCCGTATCGGGGCACATGTAAGCACCCCTGCCGGATTGCTTCCCGGTGGGATCAAGCAAGATCTCCCCTTCGGGGGTTCTTACGACACGAATTAGATCCCGCTTAGGGCGCACGGTACGACAGCCGATACATGTTCTCTGTGGAATCTTCCGCTGTTTCGCCACCCTGCCATCACTCCTTCACAACCCGCTGTCTGCAGTTCTCATTCATCGAATTCCCAACGCAAATCGGCCAAGTCCTTGAGAGTCTTCTTGTCTTTACCCTGCTGCTTGTTGTCTTCTTCACTCTCATCCTGGAACTTAACTTTGAGGTCATCCAACCGTCCCGCAAGGGTAAAACCGCTCTCATCATCCTCAGGTCCTGCAACATACTCAGAAATTTCCACTTCGTCCTGCTGCTGATCTCCGGAAAACAAAGTGGGCAGCGGTTCTTCTTCAATTAGTTCTTCCTCAAGCAGAGATTCTAGATCCTGTTTGCGGGTCTTGCGGCTCCTTGCCTTACCCAGCCCGGCGGCCGGTTTGGGCGTCCGCCTCCGCCAGAGGGTATCTTCATCCAATTCGGTTTCTATCTCCTCGGGCTCTTCATCCAGCTCATCGACGTCATCATCTAGAGCTGCCTGCTCCAAGGGTTCTGATTCGTCATCGGCATAAACCGAGAGCTCTTCTTCGTGCTCTTCCTCCAGCGGCAGTTCCTCGAGATAGTCGGATTCATCAGCTTCCTCTGGAGCAGTTTCCTCATCCAATTCCTGCTCATCGTCAGCTGCCGTCAGCTCACCATCCTCACTGACTGTATCGCCTTCTTCAAGTTCACTATCCGCTGCAACTACTGCCGCAAGGTCTTCATCTTGAGCCGTTAGGTCTTCCTCGCCGGAGACCTCGTCAATCTCCTCGTCCTTAGGTGTTGCCCGTTCAAAGGCTTCCTTGGCCAGGATCTGGGCCATTTGCTCCTGGCTCTTGATATCTATTCTCCATCCGGTAAGCCGTGCCGCCAGCCTGGCGTTTTGTCCTTCTTTCCCGATGGCCAGGGACAGATGATTGTCCGGCACCACGGCTCTAGCCGTTTTGGTCGATTCATCCAGGTAGGTCTTAACTACATGGGCTGGGCTCAGGGCATTGGCTACAAACTCTTCTTCTATTGGCGCCCAGGGGATAATGTCAATCTTTTCACCCCGCAGCTCCGATACAACAGCCTGGACCCGCATGCCCCTTGGACCTACACATGCGCCCACAGGATCGACATTTGGGTCCCGAGAATAAACTGCTATCTTGGTGCGGGCGCCGGCTTCCCTGGCCACTGCCTTGATCTCCACTGTTCCATCGTAGATTTCTGGAACTTCCATTTCAAACAAGCGCAGCACCAGGCCCGGATGTGTTCGGGAGACTGCTATATGGGGTCCCTTGCCGGTTTGTCGAACTTCGCTGATGTAGACCTTGATTCTGGTCCCCTGGGTGAGCGGTTCGCCCGGCATTTGATCAGACGGGGCCAAAACCGCCTCTGCCTTGCCCAGGTCAATAATCACATTGCGGTTTTCCCTGCGCTGAACAATGCCGGTGACGACGTCTCCTTCCCTATTCTTAAATTCATCATAGATGAGCGCCCTCTCGGCTTCCCGAATCCTCTGGATAACCACCTGTTTGGCAGTTTGAGCAGCTATGCGGCCGAAATCCTCGGGGGTTACCTCTACATCGACGACATCATCCAGCTTGTAGTTGGGGTCCATAGCCTGGGCTTCCTGCAAACTGATCTGCAGGGAATCATCGGTTACTTCGTCAACTACAACCTTGCGGGCGTAGACATTGATTTCCCCCGTGTTTTCATCAACTTCTACCCTCACGTTTTGGGCTGTCCCATAGTTGCGCTTATAAGCCGTAGTGATGGCAGCCTCTATGGCTTCTAATATGATTTCTTTAGTAATTCCCCGCTCTTTTTCCAACTCGTTAAGAGCGCTCATCACTTCGAAGTTCATTTAAGTGCCCTCCTGTTTCCAGCTAAAACTCGATAGCCAGGTTGGCCTTTGCTACCTGGTCCCGAGGAATCCTAGTAATTTCGCCTCCGGATTCAACTACCACAGCGCCATCTTCCAATCCCACAAGCTTTCCTTCCCATACCTTCTTACCCTGATAGGGAGCATAGGTCTTGATATGTACCAATCGTCCCGCAAACCTGGTAAAGTGTTCATCACGGGTGAGAGGCCTTTCCAGACCGGGTGAAGATACCTCCAGGGAATAGCTGCCGGGAATGGGATCGACTTCATCCAGCCGCGAGCTGAGGCGGCGGCTTACCTTCTCACAATCATCCAGCCC
Organism: Bacillota bacterium; assembly: GCA_012735435.1. Classification (GTDB taxonomy): domain Bacteria; phylum Bacillota; class Limnochordia; order DTU087; family DTU087; genus DTU087. The sequence goes on from JAAYHH010000011.1 coordinate 68,617, forward strand.
AACTCCGCCTTCTTTGTCGATGAACACCCTCAAGATCCAGTCAGGGCCTTCCTTGGTATATTCAACGTCAACTAATTCCAGCTCTGGGTAGTCGGTTAAAATCTCCTCTGTCAGCTGAGTAGTTATCCGCTCTATCTCTTGTCGAGCCATCTTTCAGCCTCCGTTTCTTTTCTTAACACCCCAATATATGTAAAACACGCTCACCATGAGTCTAAGCAAACTGGCGGTAGAGGCCCTCAACTATAGCCTGCCGCGTTACCCCTTTTACTACGAAAGAGTGGGACTCACCCACTCTTCCAAAAAAAACTACCGGCGCTGTGAAAAATTCAGAGCCGCGCTTTGCTCCCCATCTTAACGGTAGTGGGGATACTCCGCGGCACTTTCCGTTGCTAGTATACCACTTTTCCGCATCATTGACAAGGCTTTCGGCAGCCGAAAGCGGCTAAAAAGTGCAAACAGCGGATATGTTTAGAAAAGTGACAGCTGGGAGGTTTTGGGAAGCCCGGCTAGTGCTCCGTGGGCACCTAGGGTTTCAATGACCGTTCGACTGACGCCGCACCTCATCCTGATATCCTCCCATGATGCAAAGGGTCCCTCTTCCCTGCCCTGGGCCAGCATCAGGGCTGCCCCTTCCCCTACTCCCGGTACAATTGCCAGGGGCGGCCTCAGCTCTTCCCCTTCGATCACAAAGCGGTTGGGATGGGACTTGTATATGTCAACGGTATGAAAATCTATTCCCCGGAGCATGGCCTCCATAACGACTTCAGCCACTGTCAGCAGACTTTTCTCTTTAGCAGTGGCGCTGCCGCCTTTGGCGGAAATGGAATGGATGATCTCCTTTACACCTGCAAGGCCGCCCGTGATCAGCTGAACCTCGAAGGTATTAACCCGGGTAGAAAAATAGGCAGCGTAATAGGCCAGGGGATAATGTACCTTAAAGTACGCTATCCGGAAGGCCATGGTCACATATGCCACTGCATGGGCCTTGGGGAATAGGTAGCTGATCTTTTTGCAGGAGTCGATGTACCACTGGGGGACTCCTACTTTTTCCATGGCCTCAACGTCTTCAGGTCTTAATCCCCTTCCCTTCCGGACCCTTTCCATGATTACGAAGGCGGTCTCTGGTTCCATCCCCTTTTGAATAAGGTAATTCATGATGTCATCCCGGGTGGCGATGGCCTGGCTAAGGTCAGCAGTTCCGTTCTTGATCAACTCTTGAGCATTATTGGTCCAGACATTGGTTCCATGGGAAAACCCGCTGATACGCACCAGTTCTCCAAAGGACTTGGGCCGGGTTTCCTCAAGCATCTGCCGGACAAAACGGGTGCCGAACTCAGGAACGCCCAAAGTCCCAACGGTAGTGCCAAGATCATCGGGGCTTATCCCTAAGGCCTCCACACTGGAGAAGATGCTCATGGTAGCAGGGTCATCAAGCGGTATATCCAGGACCGGCACTCCAGTCATATCCTCCAGCATCCGGAGCATTGTGGGATCGTCATGGCCGAGAATATCCAATTTCACCAGGTTGTCGCTGATGGCATTGTAATCAAAATGGGTAGTGATGGTGCCGCTGGCAGCATCATTGGCCGGGTACTGTACCGGTGAAAACTCGTTGATATCCCGGCCTTCGGGAACCACAATCATGCCGCCGGGGTGCTGGCCGGTGGTACGCCGCACTCCAGTACAGCCCTTGACCAGCCGGTTGATTTCAGCGGTTCTGGCAGTTTGCCCTTTGCTTTCTAAGTATTTGCACACAAAGCCGTAGCTGGTCTTCTCCGCCAGTGTGCCGATGGTGCCCGCCCGGAACACGTATTCTTTGCCGAAAAGCTCCTCTGTGTACTTATGAACACAGGCCTGATATTCCCCGGAAAAATTGAGATCTATATCAGGCACCTTTTCCCCGTGAAAGCCCATGAAAACCTCAAAGGGGATATCAAAGCCCAATTTTCGGTATTGTGTACCGCATTGACAGTGCTTGTCTGGCAGGTCGATACCAGTTTGTACTGAACCATCGGTAATAAATTCCGCATGGTGGCACTGGGGACAAACATAATGGGGCGGCAGGGGATTTACCTCGGTCACCCCGCAGAGGGTAGCCACCAGTGATGAGCCCACAGAACCCCGGGAACCTACCAGATAACCATCGCTGAGGGATTTTTTTACCAGCTTGTGGGCAATCAGATAGAGAACAGCAAATCCGTTGCCGACAATGGCATTTAGTTCCTTCTCAATCCGCTCCTTGACCAGCGGGGGCAGCGGATCACCATACAGCTTCCGGGCGTTGGCATAGGTCATCTCGGTGATCTGCTCTTCAGCTCCTTCGATCTTGGGGGCATGCAGGCCGTCGGGGATGGGCCGCAGCTCTTCGATCATTTCCGCGATGCGATTGGGCCCGTGGATCACCACTTCCCTGGCAGTCTCTTCATCGAGATACGCGAACTCCGCCAGCATTTCCTCAGTTGTCCGGAAAAACAAAGGTGCCTGCCTTTCAGCATCTTCATATCCTTGACCGGCCATCAGGATGCGGCGGTAGATTTCATCCCATGGATGCAGGTAGTGGACATCGCAGGTAGCCACCACCGGTTTTCCCAGACGCTCTCCTAGAGCAACAATACCCCGGTTGATCTCCTCTAGGTCTTCTTGTGACTGGACTTTATCACCGATCATGAAGGCATTGTTGCCCAACGGCTGGATTTCCAGGTAATCATAGAAATCGGCTATTTTCATCAGCCGTTCTTCATCGCTGCCTTGCAGGAAAGCTTGGTACACTTCACCAGCTTCACATGCGGAACCGATGATGAGACCCTCTCGATACTTCTCAATCAATCGGCGGGGCAGACGGGGCCGGCGGTAGAAATACTTTAGATGGGATAGGGATACCAGTCTATACAGGTTGTGCAGGCCCTGCTGATTTCTAGCCAAAAGTACTATGTGATAGGAGGGAGCCCTGGGGTCATCCCCATCGATGAGATACCCTTCCATCCCGTAAATTATCTTGATGCCGGCCTTCTTGCCGGCGAAGTAAGCCTCGGGAAAAGCTTGGACGACGCCGTGATCCGTGATGGCAACTGCCTTGTGGCCCCAGCTTGCTGCCAATTGGATAATCTCTCCGACATCGACAGTTCCGTCCATAGCAGACATCTTGGTATGAAGATGCAGCTCAACCCGCTTTTCAGGGGCCTCATCCCGCCGAACAAATTCAGCGAGGGGCTCCTGGATCTCTATGTCGTTGGGCAGCATAGTGAGCTCCTGGGTATAGCGATCCCACTGGACGGAGCCCCTCACCCGCAGCCAGACGCCCGGGCTGAGTTCCGGTGCCAGCCGGGGAGCATCTTCATCTTCGAAAAGCTTAAGGGTAATAGAATCGCGATAGTCGGTGAGGTCGATCATTACCAAGCGCCGACCGCTCCGGAGTTCCTTTTCCTCGACCTTGATGATTTCACCGGCAGTGACGTAGGAACGCTCTTCGTCGGTGATCTCAGCTATAGAACGGGGTTCCTCCCGGATAGACCGTCCCTTCAATACGCCCCTTGAGCCTTTCTTGGCAGAGACTTCAGTTTGCTTGGGCGGGGGATCTTCGATGGCTTGGCGACTAGCCCGTTCCATTACATATGACATATAGGTAGCTTCGTCGGCAAGGAGGAGATCACTGATCGGAGGTTCAAGAGACTTGTGGTTTTCGCCAACAGCTACGTCAAAGGAAACTGACCGCACCCCTGGCAGAAATTTCACCAGGGCTTGACTTAAGGTGTCCAATTCTCGGCGACACAGTTCCCCTCCAGCTGCTAAACAGATTTTCCACTCCTGGCGTTGGCAGTGAACCAAGATTCTTTCTACAACAGCTCGGGCGGCTGTTCCTTCACAGCTTACTGGAAGTTGAGCCGCCCGCAGGAAATCTGATAGGGATTGCCCTTTGGTTCGGGGAGTTACTACATATACAGTTGCATTACCAGCCACTTTCAGGATCCTTTCCAGTTGCAGTAAGTTCTTACTTAGGTCCCAAAACTTTTATAATCTCCCAGTACATCTTGAGACGGTTTCGTGCCCCTGGAATAAATCCTTGCTTTTCCTCTTTCATGACGTGGGACACATCTTTAAGCAGTACCTTTTCCACTCGAATGCCATTGGCAGCCACATACTTGGAGATGGCTACTTCTACGCCGTACCGGCTATCTTCCAGCTGGGGGATGTCCTCGAGGATCTCCCGGCGGATAGCTCTCTGGCCCGAGAGAAAAGGCGTTATCTTCTGGGCTATAGTAGTCGGCGCCCGTCCGCCTGCAAATATCCCCACAGTCATATCTGTCCTGCCGGAAACCACCGGCTCCAGCAGGTCGTAACAGTGGGCTTCAGTGAGCCCAACTAAGTCTGCATCTACAAACAGCAATATGTCGGCTGAGGTTGCCTTGGCCCCAGCCTTCATCGCGCCGCCCTTGCCCCGGTTGGGATAGAGACTGATCACCCTTGCTCCGAGGCTGCTGGCCACTTGAGCAGTACGATCCGATGACCCATCATTGACCACGATCACTTCATCGATGGCCTTGCACCTTTGCAGCACCTGGAGTATACTGCCGATGGTATATTCCTCGTTGTAAGCAGGAACCACGGCAGCAACCTTAGGCTTACTTGCTGCTATTTCTCCGCTACTGCGTGCGCACACACTCGGACTCCGCGATGGCTCTTGTGATTCGGTCTTGAACATGACTCACCACTTCATTCAATGAGATCAAATACTCTTCACCGGTGGCCCGCCAGCGGATTTCAACTTGTCCATCCGCCAAGCCCCGGGGCCCGACGGTAATCCTAAGGGGAAATCCAATTAAGTCAGCATCCTTGAACTTCACACCTGGACGTTCATCTCTATCGTCGATAACCGCTTCTACTCCTGCTTTGGTAAGCTCCCGGTAAATCCTCTCCGCTGTGGTTCTCTGCTGTTCATCCCGATAACTAACCGGAACAATATCTACATGATAAGGTGCAACACTGATGGGCCAGCATATACCGTCATCATCATGGCACTGCTCGATGATGGCTGCCATTGTCCGGCTGATTCCGATGCCGTAGCAGCCCATGATCAGCGGCCGCTCGACACCATCTTCGTCGGTAAATGTGGCACCCAACGGCTCGCTGTATTTGGTTCCCAATTTGAAAACCTGTCCAACCTCAATACCTCTAGCACCCTGCAGAACGCCCTTGCCGCATGGGCATGGGTCACCGGGCTGGGCCTTGCGGATATCGACAACTTTATCTGGTACAAAATCCCGTCCCGGCTTAACACCCTGGAGGTGAACATCTACTGCATTGCCGCCCGCGATGCCGCCTTCTATGGCCATCACCGCCGGATCAGTGATAATCTTGCAGTGCTTTAAGCCTATGGGTCCGGCAAATCCCCGGGGAGCTCCAGTCACCTCTTCGATGGTCTTATCGTCGGCAAGCTCAACCTCGAGGCAGCCAATTGCCCTGGCCAGCTTGATTTCATTCACCTCATGGTCTCCCCGCAGTACTGCGGCTACCACTTGATCGCCGCCTCGATAGATCAAAGTTTTTATCATTTCGCTGGCAGGCCGGTTAAAGAACTTCTCCAAATCCTCAATGGTCCTGACATCTGGAGTTGCGACTTCAACCAAGGGTTCCTCTCGGCCTGTGGGTTCAGCAGGCGGCGTAAGGCATTCGGCCTTCTCAACATTCGCGGCATAATCGCAGCTTGAGCAGTAGACGATTTCCGCTTCGCCTGCATCGGCTAAAGCCATGAATTCGTGGGTCTGATCTCCGCCAATAGCGCCAGAATCGGCCTCAACCGGCCTGGTAGTAAGGCCGCAGCGGGCGAAAATTCGCTCATAGGCATGGAACATTGTCCAATAGCTCTTATCCAGACCCTCCTCATCCCGGTCAAAGGAGTAGAGGTCCTTCATAATGAACTCTCTTCCTCGCATGACTCCAAATCGGGGGCGAATTTCATCTCGGTATTTATTCTGGATCTGATATAACATTAGAGGCAGCTGCCTGTAGGAGCGTACCTCATTCCTGACCAACGCAGTTGTGATTTCCTCATGGGTAGGACCTAAACAAAACTGCCGCTCATGGCGATCGATCAGTTTAAACATCTCTTCGCCGTAATCATCCCAGCGGCCTGTCTCATGCCACAATTCTGCAGGCTGGACAATAGGCAAGAGAACCTCCTGGCCTCCGGCAGCATCCATTTCTTCCCGCACGATCTGCATAATTTTCTGCAATACCCGGAATCCCAAAGGCAGATAGGAATAAATCCCAGCCGCGACCTTTCGCATCATCGCAGCCCTCAGCATTAATCGGTGGCTTGCGATTTCAGCTTCTGCAGGAACTTCCCGTAAAGTCGGCATCAACAGCTTCGACATTCTCAATTTCAACACCCCCGAAATCAAAACAATTGTAACAGACCGTCAGAATCCCTGTCAATATCGGGGAAACGGCCCAATTACCGGTTGGAGCCCTTCATATCCTTGGCCAAGTCTTCTACGGCCTTAACCAGCACATCCACTGCATCTTCTGCCGGAAACTGTCCCATTAACTTCCCTTTTCGAAAAAGCACAACCTTATCCCTACCGCCGGCAATGCCGATATCCGCATCTTTGGCCTCACCGGGTCCATTGACTACACAGCCCATCACCGCTACCTTGAGGGGCACCGTTAGGTTCTGGAGGCGGGATTCCACTTGCTTGGCAATCTTGATAAGGTTAATCTGACAGCGTCCGCAGGTGGGACAGGATACAATCTCAATCCCACGTTGCCGAAGGCCCAGGGACTGCAGAATACCGTATGCAACCTTCACTTCCTCCACCGGATCGCCGGTCAAGGAAACCCGGATGGTATCCCCAAGGCCCATGGCGAGAATAATACCGATTCCCACGGAAGACTTGATGGTCCCGTGGAAAGTTGTCCCTGCTTCAGTAATTCCCACATGGAGAGGGTACTCCACTCGACTGGCAATCAGTTGATACGCCTGGACAGTGGTGGCAACATCGGAGGCCTTCAAGGAAACGACGATATCGTAAAAAGATTCATTCTCCAGGATCTTGATGTGCTGCAGTGCGCTTTCCACCAAGGCCTCCGGCACCCGGCCCCCGTATTTATCCAAGAGGGGTTTAGCCAGAGAGCCGGCATTTACCCCGATGCGGATTGGTATATTTCGCTCTTTAGCGGCAGACACCACTGCTTCCACTCGCTCCCGGCTTCCTATATTGCCGGGGTTGATTCGCAGTTTGCTGACACCGGCCTCCACCGCCTGTAGTGCCAGCCTGTAGTCAAAATGAATATCAGCAACAAGGGGCAGGTCAGCCTCCCTGCAGATCTTTGACAGCGCAGCCGCAGCCTCTTGATCGGGAACCGCAAGCCGCACCAGCTCGCAGCCTGCCTCTTTGAGGGAAGCGATCTGGGCTAGAGTGGCCTTAACATCCCGAGTATCGGTGTTGGTCATGGATTGCACAGCTATAGGTGCACCGCCTCCAATTGGCACGTCTCTAACACGGACACATCGAGTGCTGCTGCGAAGGACAATATCCCCCTGGGAAGCGTTGAACTTAATTAAAGGCATCATTGCTTGATTCAGCTCGTCTTTCAACTGGTGCTACCCTCCCTTCCAGGAAGACTGGGGAAAGCCCCTGAAGTTAATGCAAAGCCTATTCAGAACATAGCTGTTCTACCGCTGTACTTTTTGCCGCTCTCCGCCGAGCCTGGATCAAAGAATACTCAACCGGGCCAGGTCCTTATAGGTGGCAAAAAGCATTAACAAGAGCAGGAAAGCCAAGCCGATAAACTGTACCAGGCCCTTCTGCTCAGGCTCCAAGGGACGGCCCCTCACTGCCTCCCAAAGGAGCATCACCAGCCAGCCGCCGTCTAAGACCGGAATGGGCAGGAAGTTGAATAATCCCAAGTTGATGCTGAGCACCGCTGCTATGAACAAAACAAACATTATGCCCCGGTTGGCAGATTCGCCCACTATCTGGAAAATTCCTATGGGACCGGCAATATCCGGTTCGATCCTTCCGGTGATCATCCGCACAATGGAGATCACAATATCCCTGGATACGAAATAGGTTTGCCTAAGGCCGGTATAGAGTGACTCTCCCAGGGACTGCCTCGGTTTTTCCACCATCCCCACGCCCAGCCGAGCCCGGTTAAGTTCCGGGTCTAGTTGCGGCGTAATTGTCAGATGCAGCGTTCTATCTTCCCTGACAATTGTAATGGGAATCTCTTCATCGGGGTAGCGGGCAACTATTCTGTTGATTTCCCCGATGGAGGTGATTTTCTCTCCAGCTACCTCGGTAACCACATCACCGGGGAGCAGCCCAATCTGGGCAGCCGGCGAACCAGGCTCAACTATTTGTACTGTTGGGGGGATGAAGACCAACCCCATGTACAGTGCAAAAAGGAGGACAGCCAGGATAAAGTTCATGATGGGTCCTGCAGCTATCACCGCCAGCCGCTGCCAAAGGCTCTTTTGATTGAAGCTTCCCTCATCTTCATCGGGGATTATCTCATCTTCATCCTCGGGGATATCCATACCCGCCAGCTTAACAAATCCGCCGAAGGGCAGGATCCGCAGACTGTAAACGGTATCTTGTCTTCGCCGCTTCCACACAGCAGGGCCAAAGCCCAGGGCAAATTCATAGACCTTTACTCCCACAGCCTTAGCAGCAAGAAAGTGTCCCAACTCATGGACAAATATCGTCGGACCCAAAACAAGCACAAAGGCTAAGAGCAGATTCAAGGCAACCATCCTTTCTGCCAAGTGCCGACCAGGCTAAACGCCCAGCATCCTAAACAGGTACTCGCGACCTTCAGCGTCTGCCTCCAGTATATCTTCAAGGTCGGGTTTCATTACCCCTTGGTGCTGTTCCAAAGCTGCTTCGATCAGACGGGGAATATCGGTAAAACCGATCCGCCCCTGCATAAAGGCCTGCACCGCCACCTCGTTGGCAGCGTTTAACACTGTGGGAAAGGTACCTCCTGCAGCCAACGCTTCATAGGCCAAGGGGAGACAGGGAAATCGCTCAGCATCGGGAGCCTCAAAGTCTAGCCGGCCCACTTCGGTCAAGGAAAGTCTTTCCACCGGACTGCTCAGCCTCTCCGGGAATGTCAGAGCGTACTGGATAGGCAGCCGCATATCGGCAACTCCCAGCTGAGCTATGACGCTTCCGTCACTGAGCTCAACTAATGAATGGACGATGCTTTGGGGATGGATCACCACCTCAATGCGGTCCGGCGGCACTTGGAACAGCCAGTGGGCTTCAATGACCTCCAAACCCTTGTTCATGAGGGTGGCAGAATCGATGGTGATTTTCCCGCCCATGTTCCAGGTGGGATGGGCCAGGGCTTCTTCAACGGTAACTCGCTCCAGCTCATCCTTGGTACTCTCTCGGAAAGGACCTCCGGAGGCAGTTAGAATTACTTTATGCAAATCCCGGTCCCCTACACCCTGCAGGCACTGGAAGATGGCGCTGTGTTCGCTGTCGACTGGAAGGAGCCGAACATTGTGCTCTCTGACTGCATCCATTACGACACTGCCTGCTGCTACTAGTGTTTCCTTGTTTGCCAAAGCAACATCCTTCCCTGCCCTTATGGCTGCCAAGGTAGGGAGAATGCCGGCTGCTCCCACAACAGCATTCAGCACTAAGTCAACATCTTCCCTCTTTACCATCTCCTCCATGGCATTGGGACCTGTCAAGATTTCAAGATCAGGGAAATTTCGCTCCTTGAGCCTTCGGGCACCCTGATCCGAGGCAAGACTTGCCGTTTTCGGCCGAAACTCCTCAATCTGCTTTGCCAAAAGTTCAACATTACTACCGGCAGCTAGCCCCACAACGCGGAAACGGTCCGGCATGCGCCGAACTACATCTAAAGCTTGGGTACCTATGGAACCAGTTGAACCTAGAATTATAATGCCTAGTGCCAATCTACTTACCACTCCTCAGTCAAGAAAGCAGCACATTTAACCTTCCTTCTTCCAGGCAGGAAGGAAGATGACTACCATGATGGCCTTTAGAACTACCATGATGAGGGGACCTAAGATAAAGCCGCTCGCCCCCAGCAGCCTAATCCCCAAATACACCGCTGTCAGTGATGTCAATGGATGCAGGCCCAATTGGGCACCGACAATCCTCGGCTCCGCCAGCTGACGGCTCACCAGAATTACTCCGAGAATCACTGTCAACCATACAGCGTAGGCTATATTCCCCATGAAGAGATAGTAAAAAATCATCGGCACAAAGATTGTGCTGGGCCCGATCATGGGCAGGAAATCAAACAGGGCCACCAGAAGACCCAAAAGCCAAGCATAACGAATCCTGAGGGC
>JAAYHH010000012.1 GCA_012735435.1 Bacillota bacterium
AAGTGGATATTGAGGGTATCAAAAAGCTCCTTGATGAATACAATCTGGAGCTTCCTGTAGTTTCTACGGGTCAGATCTACGGCCAGTCGGCTTTGTGCTTTACAGATCCCGATGAGGGAAGGCGCAGTCAGGCTGTAGCCCAGTTTAAGGGTTTGATGGAAGTTGCTGCTGAATTCGGTGCTATGATTAATATCGGGAGAGTCCGGGGTCCGTATTTTGATTCCATCAGCAAGGAAGAGGCTGAGGACAATTTCCTGAGGTCCATGGAGGAGCTGGCAGAGCTGGGGAAAAAGCTCGATGTTGATATTCTCCTTGAGCCTGTCAATCGCTACGAGATTGATTTTGTCAATTCCTGCGCCCAAGGTGCAGAGATCCTGGACCGATTGGGTTATGATAATGTCAAGCTGATGCCCGATTTGTTCCACATGAATATTGAAGAACCCTCCATCGAAGGTTCCTTAAGAAAATACATCGACTACATCGGGTATATCCATTTCGCCGATTCCAATCGCCATGCTCCCGGCAGGGGCCATCTAGATTTCGAATCCATCTTTACGACACTGACCGCACTACAGTACGATGGATTTATCACAGTTGAGATCCTGCCCTATCCTGAGCCCGATACAGCGGCCAAGGAGGCAGTAGAGTTCCTGCGGAAGTACTGCTAAGGGAGAAGGTGAATAGACGGAGGGCAGGCGTCTTCAGCCAAAAGGGAGGGTGCCTGTCCTTGTTTGTCGTTTAATGGTGTCGGGCGGCACTGTCGAGATAGGTTGTGAAGCCCAATACCGTATGGTAAGATGTGACATGGTGCAAGGGCAAGGCGGGTGTTGACATCTGTCTGTCCATCAGAAGGGATTTTATCTCAGTATAGGGAGGACTAGCATGTTCAAGGGTATCGAGCATTTCGGGCTGATGGCCAAAGACCCGGAAAAGCTGGCACGCTGGTATGAAGAAGTGCTGGGCTTCCGCACAGTGTTCAAAATCGGTGATCCTCCCCAGGTTTTCATTGCCGGAAAAGAAACGGGCATGATCGAGATCATTCCCTGGGAAGAGGGCGTGTCTGAGGAGAAAGACAACAAAGCCCACATCGCCATTGAGGTCGATGACTTTGATGCAGCCGTTGAACAGCTGCGGAAAGCCGGCGTGACTGTTGAGGAGCCGAGGGATATTTTTGCCAACGGTAAAGCAGCGTTTTTCCGGGATATCGAAGATAATGTTTTGCATCTAGTTTACAGACCGGAAGCGGTCTGGAGTTTGGATTAGTGAGGGGGGTCACCCATGGATAGAGATGAACAGCGAATTAGGGAACTAGAGCAGATTGCCAACGAGCTTAGAATAGCTGTTGTCAAGAGCGTTTACAATGCCGGTTCGGGACATCTGGGCGGATCCTTGTCCGCAGCAGATATCATCACTGCATTGTACTTTGACAAAATGCGGGTTAACCCTGAGGAACCCGATTGGGATGATCGGGACCGGTTTGTTCTGAGTAAAGGCCATGCCGGGCCGATCCTCTATGCTGCTTTAGCTAAGCGGGGCTTTTTCCCAATGGAGGAGCTGTCTACATTAAGAAAGTGTGGCAGCAGGCTATCCGGGCATCCTGCTTGCTTCAAGACGCCGGGAGTCGATATGACTAGCGGCTCCTTGGGCCACGGTCTTTCTGTGGGCCTTGGCATGAGGCTGGCAGGAAGAGTTAGAGGGAAGGACTACCGGGTATTTGTCCTCTTGGGTGATGGTGAACTCCAGGAGGGCCAGGTTTGGGAAGCCGCTATGGCAGCTGCCCACTTCAAGGTGGACAACCTGGTGGCAATCGTGGACTATAACCGGGTACAGCTGGACGGCACCGTGGATGAGATCATGGAAGTAGCACCTTTAGCCGATAAATGGCGTTCCTTCGGCTGGCAGGTCCTCACCATGGACGGCCACGACATGGGGGATATTGTCGCTACTGTGGATAAAGCCATTGCCCAAAGCCAAGAGGGACCGGTGGTCAGTATTGCCGATACCGTAAAGGGTAAAGGTGTATCCTTCATGGAGGGCAAGTCTGCTTGGCACGGCAGATATCCCACCGAGGAGGAATACAAACAGGCTCTGGCAGAATTAGGAGAACAAGGTGGTGCAGACGTATGAGAACACAGAAAATGATCGCCCAGAGAGAAGCTTATGGGGCCGGCTTGGTGGAATTAGGGAAGGCCAATCCCAATGTGGCTGTTCTCGATGCAGATGTCTCCAATTCTACCAGGACTCTGTATTTTGCCGAGGAATTTCCGGAGCGCTTCTTTAACTTCGGTATCGCTGAGCAGAACATGATGGCAGCAGCGGCAGGTATGGCAAAGTGCGGACTGATTCCCTTTGTCAATACTTTCAGCTTCTTGGCCACCTATCGGGCGGCTGATCAGCTCCGGACATCCATCGTGTATACAAAGGCCAATGTAAAGATCGCGGCAACCTACGGCGGACTATCCGACTCCTTTGATGGGCCGACACATCAGTCCATCGCCGATTTGGCCATGGTCAGGGCCCTTGCCGATTTGACAGTAGTTGTACCGGCTGACGCGGTAGAAGTGGAGAAAGCCCTGCCTGTGCTGGCTGAGTTTGATGGTCCCGTTTGGCTGCGGCTGTCCCGCAACCCATCGCCGGTGATCTACGGTGATGATTTCGAATTTAAGTTGGGTAAAGCCACGGTCCTGAGAGAGGGAACCGATGTTACCCTAATGAGCTGCGGAACCGTCTTGGGGCGGGTGCTGGAGGCTGCGGATCAGCTGGTTGAGGAAGGACTTAATCCCAGGGTCATATCAATTTCCACCCTGAAGCCTCTAGATGAAGAAGCTATCTTGGCGGCAGCCCGGGAGACGGGAGCCATTGTCACTGTGGAAGAACACAATATCCTAGGCGGGCTAGGAGCTGCCGTCGGTGAAGTAGTTGCAGATCAGCATCCTTGCCCGGTAAAACGGGTAGGCATTCCCGATACCTTCGCCGATACCGGACCTTATGATGTCCTGCTTGATAAGTTCGGTCTTTCGGTGGATAATATCGTGAAGGCCGCCAAGGATGCCGTGACTTTAAAGAAGAACGGCTGATAAGAACCAAATGAACGGCTGATGAGACCTAAGGCCTAGGTATAAAAAAAAGGGGGCGCAAGCCCCCTCAAGATTTTCAAAAGGGCGCTTTTCTAGCAAAGAAAAGCGCCCTTTTTCGGGTTTATAAGGATTAAGTCTGCTTCCTTCTAAAAAGAAAAGCCTCAGGCCGTGGAAGACCTTCGAGCCTTTAGCTCCTGGTGATTGAGTAGAGCGATGATGGCTGAGGAATCTTCATTGCTGATGGACTGAAATCTGATGCCGGTGAGCCAGTCTCCATCTTGGGTCTCTTCATCGACCTGCCGCTGCCAGACAACCTCTCCGGTGCATGTAATGGGCTTGTCAACTTCCTTGAAGGTGATTTGAATAGTGCTGCTAAGGGGCAGCCTTACCGGACAGCGGATCTGGGTACCTTTCAAGCTAAGATCAATGGTAGTTCCAAAGGTCGGCTTTTGGCGAATCTCGTCGGGTACAGGTATATCGGAAGCAAGCTCTAACAGATGCACTTCAACCGGGATTTCTATCTCCACCCGCCGGTAACTGCGGCGGTCAAGGGCCATGCTGCCGTGCTTAGGATTGAAGGCACAATGGAATTTGTAAGGACAGTAATCTGTCAGCGGCACTGAATGATCGTTTCGACATAGGCAGCGGATAAGCTGTTGTGAATGTTCGTAGGAAATGTCGTCTATCCATTCAGTGGACTGATACCCAAGTTTATTGGCCAGGTGACGGGCAAAGGCTTGTGAAACCCGCAGGTTCTCTTTACGCTGCCCTTTACGGACCTTGATGGCGTATTCGACACATCCGATGATAGAACCATTATCCCTCAACAATTTGGTCATTACTGTGTACATGCTCTTTCCAAATGCCAAAAGCTGCCCATGGACTTCTTTACCGGTCTGAAGTGTCCGGCCAATAACAGTTAGAGCCAGCCCCCTGTTTAGCACCTTGGCGAGATTCTGCCCTATGAGGTTTCTAGGCAGACGCTCCCGGCCGGTAAACTCCTGCACCAGTTCCATGCCGGGTTCGTTTATATAAGTGATTCGTCCATCGGCATCGATGGCTATGATACCGATGACTGCAGCTGCATGCCTCAATGTCTGAGGAAGAGCTGCCCTAAGTGACTTGCGCAGTCTAATCCCTTCCAACAAAACAACCAAGAACTCCTTTCATCCAGAATCTAGGCCCAAAGAATCGAATTCTCCGAGAACTAAGGGCACAAAGTCCCAGATTGGGCACACGAATCCCATTTTATACCAAAAATACGTGAAAAGTAAAGTTAAGTTTTGGCAACAATAAGTAGGAGAGATGGTGACTTCTTTACTCAAGAATAAATATAAAGTAAGAAAGTAACTTATCTTATACAAAAAAGCGATGTAAGGAAGGATTGCCCCCACAGCGGAGGAAAATACCCGCACAATCTGGTTCCAACCTACGGTTATGGCGGTAGTTTTGTCAGTAGGTGTTTCTTTTTGTAATCGGAAAGCTGAACTCAACACAGGCTCCACCTGTAGAGCTGTTATAAGCCCGGACAGTACCGCCTTGCGCTTCCACGAGCTGCTTGACAATATACAGCCCTAGTCCAGACTGGCCTCCTTCGATGGTCCTGCTCTGGTCTCCTCGATAAAACTTCTCAAAAAGATGACGCAGGTCCTGGGGAGTGAAACCAGGCCCTGTATCACAGACTGCAATGTGGAGTGCCTGTCCTTTAGCCCGGGCAGAAATCGCAATGGTTCCACCAGCCGGAGTGTAATAGAGGCTGTTCATTACTATGTTGTCTAGTATGCGGCCTAATTTGCCTTGATCCAGCCTAACCAATGGAGGTTCTTCAGATAGGGCTAACTCCAGTTCAACAGAAATGTTTTTCCCTTCGCCCATTCCACGGTATACATCCAGCTTGTCTTTGAGAAACGCAGTCAAGTCAAACTCAGTAGGAATGCTGGGCTGGGTGTCTTCCAGCTCTGCCGCATAGAGCATCTCTTGGACAAGCTGCCCGCCCCGGCGGGCGTTGTCCGTGATTACTTGGAGATATTTTTCAGCCTTGGGCCGATGGTCTATGGCTCCCAAGAGCGCTTGGGCATAACCTTGAATTATGGTGAAGGGCGTCTTTAGATCATGGGCTAGGGCTGCCACCATTTCCCGATGCTGCTGTTGAGCCTGCCACTGGGCCAGTAGGGACTCTTTCAGGGTTTCTTTCATTTCATCAAAGGCCCGGCAGAGTCTGCCCAGTTCATTGTCGGCTTGGTATTCAATGGCAAAATCTAGGTCTTGAGCCTGCACTTTGTGGGACGCCTCAATGAGCATGTCCACAGGTTCCCCAATGCTCTTAGCGAACCGTCTGGCAAGGATATAGGTAAAGAGGATTATAAAGATAAACGGTGACAATATGACTAGAGACCCTAGAGGGATCAACCACAGGCGATCCTGGGCTCTGGGAATATAGGGAGTCAGCTGGTAGACTAAGGCGACTGCACCTTGGAGGCTGCGGCCAGAAAAGATGGAGATGACTCGGACAAATCTGCCTTCATGGGAGATGGTGGTGTTGATCCGGGTGTAAAGCTCCTCGCTGCTGCCTATTATGTCATCCTTTTCTGTTCCATAAAGAAACCTGCCGTAACTATCCACAACTTGGTAGGTGAACCCTTCTTTGGGAATCAGCTGGGCGAGGATTGCGTCATCAGCGAGAACAGCTGCACCCAGCTGGCGGATTGCTTCTTCCAGCTGTGGGACCTGCCGTTCGAAATGGTTGGCAGGGTAAATTCGTTTATATTGTAATAGTGAAAAAACGCGAAATGCCCCTAAATAGGTTATGGCTGTAGCTGCTAAGCTTAGGGTCAGGATGAGCACGAAGGTAACGATGAATTGGGTTTTCAAAGATTTTCTGGCCAGCAAGCCCATCATCCCCTTCAGGAGCGCTTTTCCCAGCGGTA